>JBEIQG010000017.1:0-30264 GCA_040376625.1 Nitrospira sp.
CCGCTCGAACTCGCTGAGATCCCAAACCTGGGCCTGACGGTAGCCATGGGGAGTTCACGTATTGAAGTCAAAGGATCAGTGCTGGGCGGACTGGCGAAAGTGACAGCCGGTTCAAAACTTATCAATACCACCGACCTTCCGATCGCCCTGTCGCTGAAAAAGCCGGTGGAGATCAAAGACCTCCAGGCCGCAGCCGAAATGAAGGGACAAGAAGCACGCCTCACCAACGCCTCGCTCCAACTGTTCGGCGGATTCGTCCGCACGCACGGGACGCTCGGCCTGGGTACCGCCACTCCCCCCTTCAACGGCACGGTCTCGATTCAAGGACTCCAACTCGGACCGGCCCTTCAAGCCGTCGGCACCGACCAGGTGTCCATGAGCGGTACAGCCAATGCCCAACTGGCAGTCACCGGGCGAGGATTAACCCATCCGGACCTCGTCAAGGCACTCGCGGGTACCGGCCATGTGGCAGTGAGAGAAGGGAAAATCGAGGGGATCAATTTATTGCAGCAGGCTTCGATCTTGCTCAAAGTGGTCGGCGTTTCCGTAGACAACGTCAAAGCCACCGCATTTTCCACCATCGAAAGCGACTTTGCGATCAAGCAAGGGCTGATCGCGATCCAACGGCTCCTCATCGACAGCCACGATTTTCAGGCCACCGGCGGCGGGACGATCGGCCTCGATCAGTCGCTCGATATGAAACTGAATCTGAATCTATCCCAGGCTTTGAGCCAGAAGATCGCGGCCGGGTCTCCCATTGCCAGGGTTGCACTGACCGGCGGGCGTCTCTCGCTGCCGCTGCTCATTACCGGCAGCACCCAAGCCCCTTCCTATGGGCTCGACACGAAAATGTTCGCAGGAAAGGTGACCGAGCAAGTGAAAGAAAAGGTCAAAGGCGCCGTGGGAGACCTCCTGAAAGGTTCCGCGAAACCGGATGATCTCAAACGGCAGGGCAAGGACCTCCTGAAGGGGCTCTTCGGGCAATAGCAGTTGCGGGGAGGACGCATGTCACTGGCCAATCTAGTCACTCAATACATCGTGCAATACGGCTTTCGAATCGTGGGGGCGATCCTCGTCATTGTCGCCGCGCTGTTTGTCGCCAAATCGGTGGGGCGGCTCTTCGAACGCTGGCTGAACGAACAGGACCTGGAGCCACCGCTCCGCCTGCTGCTCCTGCGCCTCGTGAAAGCCCTCGTAGTGATCATCGGCGTTCTAATCGCGCTGGATCAACTGGGCCTGCAAATCGCGCCACTGGTCGCCGGGCTTGGGGTGGCCGGCCTCGGTATCGGACTCGCCTTGCAGGGCGTCTTGAGTAACGTCGTGGCCGGGCTCTCCATTATCTTCACTAAACCCTATCGAGTCGGTGAGCATGTGTCGCTCTTAGGGGTGCATGGGGATGTCGCAAAGATCGATATTTTTACGACGACCCTCTTGCATCCGGATCACTCTCGCATCGTGATTCCCAATCGCAAAGTCGTCGGAGAAATTCTGCACAACTTCGGCTCGATCCGACAATTGGATCTCTCCATCGGGGTGTCGTACCGAACCGATATCGACACCACGCTGCGGGTCCTGCGCGATCTCGTGACTCGACACCCGAAAGTGCTCCAGGACCCCGCCCCGATCATCGGCATTGCCGGCTTCGCCGATTCCTCCATTACCCTGTCCGTTCGGCCCTGGGTCCAGGTGGCATCCGTCGGGTCCGCACACATCGAATTGAATCAGGCGATTCTTCAACGTCTACAAGCCGATGGGGTGGACATTCCGTTTCCTCAGCGTGAGGTGCGATTACTTAATCCATCCTAAGGCCAGGGCCGCGGCCCAGCATCCGGGCTGGTCATCCCTGCCGCTGGCACCGGAGCGACTTGTTGCCCCCGACGCAACATGCTAGTCTAGAGCCCTTTTGTGAGAGAGAGCGATCGCGACTCGACTAAGGAGATCCCATCATGAGCAGGCAGACGGACCTCGATCGTCCCCGACGTTCAGAACGAACCTCGGGCAGCAGTCTCGCCGACACAGACACGGAACCCGCACTAACCGACGAACATGCCGCCGGCACCAACCTCGACAAGATCCGCGACATTCTGTTCGGCGCCCAGGTACGTGATCATGAACGCCGGTTTGCTAAACTCGAAGCTCAGTTGCTGGCCGAAGCAGCTCAACTGCGCAATGACCTCAAAGATCGCTTCGCCTCGTTGGAAACATACATTCGAACAGAAGTCGATACCGTCACCGGCCGCCTGACTGCCGAAGAACATGACCGTACCGATGCCGTCGGACGCCTGACCACGGAACTGCAGGCGCTGGCCGGCGTGCTCCAGCAGACGGCGACCCAGCTGCGGGAACAGAGCGAGCAGGCGCATCACGATTTGCGCACCCAGCTCCAGAACCAGGCAACATCCCTCTCGGGTGATTTCACCCAGCAGCATGCCGCCTTATCGGCCACCCTCGACGATGCGGTTCGCCAACTTTCACACCAAAAGACCGACCGCGCATCCCTTGCGACGTTGTTCCAGGAACTCTCACAGAGGCTCTCGCATGACCAGCCTCCGCAGCAGGCCTAGCTCCGCGCCGATTCGTCAACGGTTCCGGCCTATCCTTCAGGCCGCGCGCACGGCCGTTTCCCCGGCATCGATGTGTCGTATAGAATATGCTCCTTCCTTCAGGCCATGGAGACAGGATGGCGCACGCACCTAAAGCTGCCACGCCGGCAGTCGAACGCGACTATGCCGAATTGCGGAGTCTCCTACTGGCGCCCGAACAATCGCGTCTGGAGCAATTGCAAGAGCAGGTCGAACATCTCGACCTCAACGCCCACAACCTTAATCGGGTGCTTCCCGATGCGATTGCGCTTCGCGGGGAGACCGATCACCGGCTGACCTATGCTCTCACCCCTCACGTCTCCGAAGCACTGGGGGTCTCCGTGCGAAAGCAGCCCCACATGATCGTGGATGCGATCGCTCCGATCATGATGCCGGCGATCCGCCAGGCCATTGCCAATGCCTTGCGCAGCATGGTGCAATCGCTCAATCAAACCATTGAACACAGCCTCTCGGTCCGAAGCATGCAATGGCGGCTGGAGGCCTTGCGAACCGGCAAACCGTTCGCTGAGATCGTTCTCCTGCATACTCTCTGCTACCAAGTCGAGCAGATCTTTCTCATTCACGCACAGACCGGCCTGTTGCTCGCGCATGCAGCCGGGGGCGCAGTCGCCGTGCAGGATCAGACCCTGGTCTCGGGCATGTTGTCGGCGATTCGGAGCTTCGTTCAGGATTCGTTCGGCGCAACGCCCGATCAGGCGCTGAATACCTTGCAAGTCGGTGATCTGACCGTCTGGATTGAACAGGGCCCCTCGGCAATCCTCGCGGCCGTCATTCGTGGCACACCACCGGAAACATTCCACGCTCACCTCCAGGACACACTCAACCGCATTCACGCCGAACATTTCGAAGCGCTGACACGCTACAGTGGTGATGCGGCACCCTTTGTCGGAACCACACCGCTCCTGGAAGAGTGCCTGCGGACCCAACTCGAGACACGCCGGCGTTCCATCGCGCCCATCACGTGGATTCTCCTGGCGGCGATCGTCCTGACAGCAGCCTGGTGGGGAGTGTCGGCTTTTCAAAATCGCCAACACTGGCAGGCCTATCTGGAGCGACTGGCCTCGGAGCCGGGCCTCGTCGTCACCTCTACACATTCAGCAGGCAATAGGTATGTGTTCACCGGGCTGCGCGACCCATTGGCCGCTGATCCGGACGCACTTTTGCAAGGCACTGGGCTGGCGTCCGATCAGGTCGACGCTACATGGAGTCCCTACTATGCACTCGACGCCGCGTTCACCTTGAAACGAGCCGGAATAGCCCTGGCACCGCCGGACACCGTTCGCTTGATCCTCGAAGGACCACGCCTGACGGCCACCGGCGCAGCCAGCGCAGAGTGGATCCGGCAGAGCCGACCCCTCGCGCGCTCGCTGCCCGGCATCACAGAATATGACGACCGCCACGTCATCACGCGGTCACTCGAGGCACTGGTCGAACGGATGGCAGGGGTCTGGATTCTGTTCCAACAGGGAACTGCCACGATCCGATCACCGGATCAGCTTCAGGGGGTACGTCGCATATCAGAGCTGCTGCATCAACTGGACGACATGGCGCGCCTCGCCGGCGCAACGGTGGCAGTCGAGATCACCGGCCAAACAGACCTCGTGGGTCGCTCAAGCCGGAACCAACGGCTCAGTGAAGATCGCGCCCGCTCGGTGCTCGATGCCCTTCATCCCGACACCTTTTCCGCGGTCACGTTTCACGCTCGCGGGATCGGTTCTGCACCTGATTCGTCACCTTCCCTGGGCGTCGCCAACCTACCGCAAGACCGGCGAGTGTCTTTTCAGGCCACTGTTCACCCCGCTTCATGAAGACGCCTCTGACATGATCGAAAAAAAAATCTGCATGCTGGGCGCCTTTGCCGTGGGAAAAACAAGCCTGGTGCGCCGCTTCGTCACCAGGTGTTTCTCCGAACAGTATCAAACGACCATCGGGGTGTCCGTCGATAAGAAAACCATGTCGATGGACGGCGGGACCGTGACGTTAGTGCTCTGGGATCTCTACGGAGAAGATGAATTCCAGAAATTGCGCCGCTCGTATCTGCGCGGATCGTCCGGGTATCTAGTAGTCCTGGACGGAATGCGGCGGGCCACACTGGACATCGCATTGCACATTCAACTGACCGCGGCGGACGTGCTCGGCCCGGTTCCGTTTGTGGCCCTCATCAATAAACTCGACCGCCAGCCGGAGTGGGAAGTGACCGACCAGGACCTCGCCCAGCTCGCCCAACGAGGTTGGACGGTGCTCATGACCAGTGCCAAGACCGGGCAGGGCGTCGAAGAGGCCTTCACGGTTCTCACCCGCGCCATACTCGGCACGCCACTGGAAACGCCCCCTGCAGGAACAACCGATGGCGTATAATGCCCGCCCATCTGCGCCGGACCTACTTTGCACGGACCTGCTGCAACGGCTCCAATTTGCCATCCTCGAACATGTGACCGGTACAGAGTTCCGGATTATCGGGCACCCGCCGGCCTGGCTATTCACCCTCTACCCCGAAGTCCGGAACACTCTACAACTGTCCATCGATGCTCGCACTGCGGTGCTTCAGAATTTCCTGGTCGACGCAGCCGATGCATGGCAGAGAGACGGCGACGACATCGCGCACTCGGGGTTTTGGAGCCAGCAGACCGCGGCCGAGGAACCCTGGCACTTTCATGCCATGGCGCTGCGACTGGGGCCCAGCCGTCTCTTGCTGATCCAACGAAGCACGGCAGCCTATGACCAACAGGCCACCCTTCTCCAGCGGGCCCGCGACCAAGTGCTTCAACAGCATGAACACAATCGCGGACACCAACGCGCCCAGCACGAGCTCACCACAAAACTGGTGGATATGGAGCGGTCGCGTGACGACGTCGCCGTCATTCTCCAGCAACTCGGACTGGCCACCCTCCTCATCAACCAGGAGGGGCAGGTGCGGTTTCTCAGTGTCTCCGCAGCTCGTCTGCTGGACACGCCTGCAACCGGCAGGCCCGACGGCCTGCTCTGGGAGACCCTGCTCCCGCTGACGAAACCGGACCGCCTGGCCCTGCAGTCGATGCTGCAGCAACCCGCACCCCGGCGCGAACGAGTGCAGTGCCACGTCGAAACCCAAGCAGGGCGGCACCTCTGGCTGGAGATCGAACTGCAAGACGATCCACGGGACACCGGAACCAAGATCATGTTTCTCCACGACATGACCGACGTCCACCACCTGCGACGCCTATTGGAGCTAAAAGCGCACTATCATGATTTGGTCGGCAAGAGCCGAGGGATGACGCAGATCTACGAACAGATTCAGGATTTGGCCCGCGTCGACTCCACAGTCTTGATCGAAGGCGAGACCGGTACAGGAAAGGAATTGGTCGCCCGCGCGTTACACCAGGCGAGCGCACGACATAAGGGCCCCTTCATTGCAGCCAATTGCGCCGGGCTTACGGATTCGCTGCTGGGCAGCCAACTCTTCGGCCACAAGAAAGGCGCCTTTACCAGAGCCATCGACGACCAGCAGGGGCTCTTCGAGGCCGCGCAGGGCGGGGTCCTCTTTCTAGACGAGATCGGAGATATCCCCCACAACGTCCAAACCAACCTGCTGCGCGTATTGCAGGAGAAGGAAGTCACTCGGCTCGGTGAAACCAGGCCGAGAAAAGTGAACGTGCGCGTCCTGACCGCTACTCACCACAATTTGAGTCAGGATGTGGCTAAGGGAACCTTTCGAGCCGACCTCCTCTACCGAATCCGAGTCTCTCGAATTCATCTTCCGCCGTTAAGGGAGCGAAAGGAAGATATCCCTCTTCTCGTGGCCTCCTTCCTCACCGAGGGACGGGCCAGTATGGGGAAAGTCATCCATCGCGCCAGCCCGGCAGCGATGGCAGTACTGATGGAATACCATTGGCCCGGGAATGTGCGGGAACTCAAGAGCACGATCGAGTGCGCCATGATTCACTGCAAGGGCGACACGCTCGAAACCACAGATCTTCCGCCTGAACTTCGCCAGGGACCGGCCGGCTCTCCCCACGAAGTTGTGCTTCCCGGAGATGAGCGCAGCCGTATCGTGGCCGCCCTCGGACAAGCCCGCGGCAACCGGACGAAGGCCGCCCGCCTCCTTGGAATGAGCCGCGCCACGTTTTACCGCCGGCTGAGTGAACTCGACCTCCCGACCAGCTAAAGTCCCCCGACCTGCAGCCCCACTCACTGTCTCGATATGTCTCGGGCGATACAGCGCGAGACAACGGCGTTCGTCTCATCGCCGGACAATTATGACAGATTCATACTGGTCCTCGCTCGAGACGACAGTGGTCATCGTGCTGGTGATGCACACACAGTTGATGGCACGGAGCTTGATAGAAGGGTTACCGCGAAAACCACTGCGTGCAACACCCTGAAGCCGGGCATCGCACAGCACAGCTATCGAAGCGATCGGAGGAGAACCGATGGACCAGCTCATTCCCTTCTCACGACCCCGCCCGGACGCGCCGACAGCGAGAGAGCTCGAAATACTCCATCACATCTGGGCAGGCCTGACGAGTCGGGAAATTGCGGCGCGGCTACAGATCGCCCCCAAAACCGTGGAATCACACCGTGCCAATCTCCTGAGAAAATTCCGCGCCACAAACTCGGCACAACTGCTTCGTCTGGCACTGCTTGAGGGCATACTGCACATAGCGTCATCGACTAACGCCGGCCCGTCCCAGCCTGAGGCCGCCCAGCAGAACACCGACGCGGCAAGGAAGCTGACGAACCTTCCATGACAGGCTCAAATCCCAGGCCCAGTACTGGATCACCCTCGCACCTGGACACGCCGGAGCAGAGGGTATGAAGCTCCGTTATGTTCCTCTACCAAGCTGGGCGAGGCATTCATACGCGCCGAAAGGCCATTCTGCACCACGTCCACAATTCAGGCCGCGCAGCGGAGCGACGGGTTTCTCGCCTCGCAATGTTGATCTACTACGCAGAATCAACTATACATCGCGAACATTTCTTATTGATCAGGCAGCCGACAGGCTGTTGCCGATTGCAAGCCCCAGGAGGAGGACCTCAACGATGCGACGACTTGGATCCCTGTGTTTTGCATTTCTCATCATGGCGTTCGCGTCCTCTATCGCGCAGGCGGAACCCCCGGCACCGACGGACGCGACGCCCGCCCTCGATGCCGTTACGCTCAAAGACGGCACGGTGATCTATGGGCAGGTCCTTGGCATGATCGCGGACGAACTGCATATCAAAACCAGTTTCGGGCCGACCGCCGGTGACGATATCGTCAAAATCATGTGGCCGAACGTCGCCAAGCTTGTGGTCAATCGTCCCGTTCCGTTCAGCCTTAAAGAAGGCACGACGGTGGTGGGGACCACACAACCAGGCGAGCCCGGCACCATGATTCTGAAAGCCGCCCCCACCGGGGCACTGATGGCCATTCCCCTCGATACGGTCATCGGCATGAACCAGCCTGCCGTGATCTATACGGGCGCCCTACAGGCCGGATTTTCACAAACGACCGGCAACAGCCAACTACGAAATGGCAGCTTGCTCGGCGAACTGTCCGCCCGTAGCGAATCACTGCGCCTGACCATCTTAGGACGCTACATCTACGGCGATAACGCTCAAAACCTGATCGTGCGGAACAGTCGTGGCACCATCAAGCTTGACTTCTTTCTCTCGAAACGTTTGTATTGGTTCGCGTCGGCTTACTTCGAGCAAGATACCTTTCAAGACTTGAAATTACGCACCGCGCTCGCGGCCGGCCCGGGGTATCAATTCCTCGACCGCGGCGACTTATCAGGCTTCTTCAAGGATATGACGCTCTGGGCAGAGGCAGGCGCAGCCTACTTCAACGAAGATTTTAAGCTCGCCGACGATAAGTCCAGCACTCGAGGTCGATGGGCCGTCAAATGGAATTGGCCGCTCTGGGGCGGCGACCAGGTCAGCCTCTATCACTTCCAGGAAGGGTTCCAATCGCTCGCCAACTCGAAAGATCTCTACCTGACGGCCGACACCGGCCTGCGATTTAAAGTGTGGGGAGGTCTGGTGAGCGGCTTTCAGTGGACCATGCGGTACAACAAAAACCCGCCGCCGGGCATTTCAGATACTGATAACCTCTATCTGATCACGCTGGGATACAGCTTCGACAGCAGCCGGAAACAGTAAGGGACGGCAAGGGCTCGGCATATGGTCTGTTCACACAAGGAGGTGGCATGATGAGCATGATGAGTGAATTTAAAGAGTTCGCCGTAAAGGGCAATGTGCTCGATATGGCCGTGGGAGTCATCATCGGGGGCGCATTCGGAAAAATCGTCTCGTCCGTCGTCAGTGACATCCTGATGCCGCCTCTCGGTCTGCTGATGGGGAAGGTGGATTTCTCCAGCCTCTTTATCCCTTTGACCGAGGATGCCAAAGGGAAATCGCTGGTCGCAGCCAAAGCCGCCGGTGCCGCCACCATCAACTACGGCGTCTTCCTGCAAACCTTGCTCGATTTTACGATTCTGGCCTTCGTCATTTTCATCGTGATCAAACAAATGAACCGCTTCAAGAAAACGACTCCTCCCGGTCCCCCTCCTGCTCCACCCAAGGAGGAAGTGCTCCTGACGGAAATTCGGGACCTTTTGAAGAATCAACGCCACTAACTCGCGATCGCGCGGAACTCATCCACACTGCCTGGGATGAACCCGGCAGCTCCGATACTCTTGAAGGAGGATTGCATGACGACACTCCGTACCATTCCCGTACTATTGAGCGCTCTGCTGCTCACCTCGTGCGCAACGTCCCCGTCCCCTAACGACTCGGCCAGCCGAGCCTTGAATGAAATGAAAGCGGTCGCCAGACCGCTCCCCCCCAAGCCAGACCCGAAGGATGTCCGAATTGCCGAACTCGAGCGCCAGAAAGCGGCTCTCGAAGCGGAACTGGCACAGGTTCGTTCCTCCCTCGGCGGCGATCTGGACCAGGCGAAAGCCCGAATCAGCGCGCTCGAATCACAGCTCAGCCAGCGGGACCAGGAATTGGCCTCACTCCGGAACGCCTTAGGCGATAAGGAGCGGCTGGCCGGCCAGTTGTCGGATGCCGAACGTCAGCTGTCCTCGAAGGACCAGGAACTCGCGGCCCTCAGGGCCAGCGCCGGAGACAAGGATCGCCTTGCCGCACAACTGGCGGCGCTCCAGGGGCAACTATCCGCTAAGGATCAGGAGCTTGCCGGACTGAAAGGGAACGCGGGAGATCGCGACCGCCTGTCGTCCGAACTCGCGCACGCCAAACAGCGGATCACTGAACTGGAGCGACAATTGGACGCCAAAGATCACGAATTGGCGGCGGCGAAAAATGCCGCGGGCGACCGTGAAAAGATCGTGGCAGACCTCGCAGCGGCCAGGCAGCGAGTCTCGGATCTCGAGAGTGAGCTCGGGCGTAGGGACCAGGAAATGGCTACCCTCAAAGGCGCGTTGGACCAGCAAAAAACCAGTCTGGCCGAAGCAAAGGACGATTTATCAAAACTGCTGCAGGCTGAGGTGGCAAAAGGCAACGTGACCATGAAGCAATTGGGGGACCAACTCACCCTTGGCCTGGCCACCACGTTGCTGTTCGACTCCGGCGAAGCGACACTCAAGCCGGGCGGCGCTGATGTCTTGCACCGCATCGGTGGCGTGCTCAAACAATACCCCGATCGTTCGATTCACGTGGCCGGCCACACAGATAACGTGCCCATCAAGGGAAAATTGGCCAAGACGTATCCAACCAATCTCGAACTGTCTGGAGCGCGCGCCGAAAGTGCGCGTCAGGCGCTGACCGAGGGAGGCATGGCCCCGGACAAGATCGAAGCCAAAGGACATGCCGACAGCCGGCCCATTGCGAGCAATTCGACCGCCGAAGGGCGCCAGAAAAATCGACGCGTCGAAATCGTCGTCGGACATTAATCGGCTCCCTTCAGCTTCTCCCAGCCTTGCATCAGCCCCAGGAACGCGATAGATTGCTGTCGTGTTCTTGGGGCATGCATGTCACTCAACGGGTTCAGCCTGGACTCAGGGCTCGCACCAGCAGATTACTATCCGTCAGCTTGGGCAAACTCGATTCCTTTTCTGGACTGCGTTGGCGCCCCTCGGGTGACTATCGACCCCCTGCAGCCGACGCCGGCTTCCTATCAACAACCGGGGAGAGATCGTATGAGACGAGCAGTATGGGCGCTCATGGTTCTCAGTTCCCTCGCCGCAGGCTGTGAAACCGCTTCGCACGTCCAGCCCATCGCATCGAGCCCAGCCACCATAGAACCGAAGCTGCTGGCCCTCCAACAGGAGCGTGAACAGCTGCTGACCACTCTGGGTGAATTTCACGATCGCATTCGCGACCTCGAAAGCAAACTGGGAGACCGTCAGAGTCAACCCGCCACAGCATCGTATGACCAATTGCTCAGTGTGAAGGAAGCGGAGCTTGTCGAATTGAGACGGTCGGCATCGGAACGCGACCGCCTCACCGGTCAGTTAACGACCGCCACCAACGAGCTCATCCAGGCCCGCCAACGGATCGGGACACTTGAGCAACAGTTGGCAACGCGAGACAAGGATTTGGCTACCCTCCAGGCTCGAGCAACAGCCGTCGCCGACCTGGAAGCCGCCCGACGCAGGATCTCGGAACTGGAAGCGCACATCGCCCGTCAAGACCGTGATCTCCATACGGTTCGCACGGGATCTGCGGAACGGGACAGCTTGGCGGCTCAACTACAAACTGCGACGTCCACCATCGAATCGCTTAAAGCTCGTATCAGCACACTCGATCAGCAGCTCAACGACCGCGGGCAGGCCTATGAAGCGGTTCGATCACGCCTTATAGAACGGGACAAACTCGTGCCCCAATATAATGCGATGATTGCAGAAATCTACCAGGCCAGGCACCGCATCGCAGCGCTCGAACAGCGCCTGAACGAGAAGGGGCGAGATCTGTCGCCGCGGCAGAAAGGAACTCAACTCACCACCAGAGGGCGAGATGGAGGACCGCCGAACCAGCGCTCCGGCGCTACCAACCAATCTGTTGGCGACACAGCCAAATCGATACCAGAGGGGAAATCAGCCTCAGAGGGAAAGGACTCCGCACGCAACGGAGTGGCAGTTCCAGAAAACCCCGCTCAGGCTGAGGCTCGCCACAGCAGCCTTGCGGTGGTGAAAGAAGAACTTCTCAAAGTTCTGCCGAGCGACAATAGACAGAAACCTATCAGCATGAGGCAGGAAGGAAATCGATTAACAATCGCGTTGGACAACAACTGGCTATTCACGTCAGGTGACGCTGCGCTAAGCCCAGAAGGCGCAATCATCCTCAAACGGATCGGTGCGGTCCTGGGACAGCTTTCAGACAAATTCGTGCAGGTTGCAGGACACACGGACAATCAAGCACCCAGCAAAATGCTTCAAAAAACCTTCCCAAACAACAAGGCACTTTCATGGGCTCGCGCTGAAAATGCCCGCAGGGCGCTAGTCCATGGAGGAATACCAACTGATAGAACGAAAGCCGTGGGTCTGGCCGATACGCGTCCGCTCACATCCAATGCCTCCGAGCAGGGTAGGCAGAGAAATCGCCGTCTCGAATTGATCATCGTTCAGGGGCCCACTGTTGCCGCAGCGGTCGAAGATTCGAGGCATGGGAAGATTCGACTCGCGACCCTTAGCGCAATACCCTAACCCCTCACACGAACGGAATCGCCACGTGTCGACAACTCGCCACCATCACATCACGGCTGTTCGCTACAACTGACAGACACCTGCGTGAGCAGGCGCTGCAAGACTGTCGCCTGGAACCGTCGCCAGAATCTTATAATGCCCAAGCCCCAGTTCCTTTCCGTAGGCTTCCCCGACCAGCACATCCTGCATATGCTGATGGTCTGAGGCCTTGAAATAGGATCGGCCTTCCTTCAACCCGTCGAACTCGTGTCCTTCCAGCGCCTTGATCAATGCGCCGGAATCGGTACTGCCCGCTCGCTGAATCGCTTCCAATATTTGAGTCATCGCAGCATACCCAAGGTAGCAACGCGACGTCGGCGTATGGTTGTACTTATCGACGACGCTTTGAATAAACCGCCTGGATCCATCCGTGTTGACCTTGGGATCCCAGATTAGTCCCCAGATTCCGGCGTTATTGGCGTAACCCAACGGACGACCAATTTGCTCACCGCTGAGGAGTCCTCCGACACCGATTTTGTCCTTCGCCAATTCCATCTTGGTATAGGCCTTGAGCGCGTGAACTAAGTCCCATCCATAGAGGTTGAGCACGATGAGCGTGGGATGTTTGTCCTTGGCGGCCGTCAACGCCGAGGTAAAGTCCGTCGTCCCGAATGGCACCAGTGTCTCCCCGGCAAACTCCACGCCATGAACTTGGCCGGTCGTCACCATAGCCTGCGCCATGGCTTTGCCGTCCAGTGAGCTGGTCGTCAGCATATACCAGCGAGTGCCGTAGGCCTTAACCAAATGGGGCACGACGGCCTGCGCCAGCATGGAGGCATTCGGCATGAACACGAAGGTGTGTGAATTGCAGGCCGCCCCGCTCAATTCGGGGAGATGAGAGCCCGTGACCATGAACAGCTTATTCTCCTTCTTCGCCAACTCTGAAACCACAAGCGCACAATCGGCGTTAAACGTGCCCATTAGGACATCGACACGATCCTCCTTTACGAACTTCGTCGCCGCTTTGAGGGCGGTCTCGGGATTGGATGCATCATCAGCCTCGAGTATCACCACCGGTCGCCCCAAGACACCGCCCCTCTTGTTGAAGAGATCCACCGCCACATTCGCCCCATGAACATCGTGGATCGAGGACGTTTTGTAGGGACTCGAGAGCGGATCGAGAATGCCGATCTTGATCGGCTCCGCCGCAGAAGCAGTCGACCCCTTCCCTGTGAGACCAACCACCTGGCTGGCCAGGTCACTAAAAATGAGGGCTCCCCCCGTTATGGCCGACCATTGTAAGAAACGTCTCCGCGATAAGCTGCTCATAGTTGTAGCAATCCTCCTTCGTTCTGGATCATTCCCATACGCCGGTCGCCAGACAGTCACCGCGTCCCTCTGACAATCGACCCTGCCTCTCTGCTAGAAGCCCCTTGCTTGCAAAATACAAGGCTGCCTCTCAGTAAGCGCATGTCCGGGCTGGTTGCACGGTTGATATGTAGCGCCAGCGCATGACATTCGCAATGGGCCGTCGCCCACGCACAGAATTTCGCGAGAATGGATTGGGTAGCGCTGCTCATGCCGACGGAGCGCTTTGATGCCAAAATCTTTCATCCATTGCCATAGAAAGGGAAGCTCTGTAGTCATTGAGGCAATTCACACTTCTCCTACCACACCCAGTCAAAATTTCAAGATCCACGAACGAATCGGAGCGCCGAACCTCGACTTCGAGGGCTGCCCAAATCTTGGGCGGTCTGGATCGGCATAAAAAGCCATGCCCGTTGCTGCTGGATGGCGCCCACGTGGGCATGCCCTGCCTGTGCCCGGTGAACCTCGTATCCTGGAGGAACGGCTAGGGAATTCCCTAGCTCTATAGAACCCAGGATGTTATGTACAGTGTCCCGCTGCTAATGCCAACTGTATGAGTGGAATTCAGCTTTGGCCCAGCCGGGTCGTCGAGAAGGGAGCACTCAAATGAATGCTGTTGCGACAACGCCCATGCGGTTCGCGGGACGGACATTGAAGGAAACGCGGCATATTTGCGCGTTCTTCAATTCGCGTGAAGATCAAAACAAGGTCCTCATGCCGTTCTTCAAGGATGGTATCGACCGAGAGGAAAAAATATTCCATATCGTCGATGCTCGGCTCCACGATGAGCATTTGCAAGCCTGCCGCGCGGCCGGTATCGACGTGGAGGCGGCCCAACAGAGCGGTCAGCTTGAAGTCCGCCATTGGGAAGACGCCTATCTCAAGGATGGCTATTTCGACGGTGAACGAATGACTCATATCCTGGAGGGCGTGCTGGAGGCTAATCGCGGAAAATACAAGCTGACACGGCTGATGGGCAATATGGAATGGGCTCTGGAAACTGCACCTGGAGTCACCGATATCGTCGAGTATGAGACGAAACTTAACTATGTGTTGCCGAAATACCCCGATCCAGTCATTTGCGTATACGACCTCAACAAGCATAGTGGCAGCGTCGTCATGGATATTCTACGCACACATCCCATGGTCCTGATCGGGGGTGTGCTGCAGGAAAATCCACTCTATGTCGAGCCCGATGTGTTCCTGAAGGAACTGAAACAGCGCAAAAATACAGCGGCCGCCATCTGAAGCTGCGTGGAACCGGGTTCCGGCTCTTAAAAGAAGAAAAGGAAGGGTCGCCATGACTCACGGATAGCGATGTCCTCGGAGTTTCAAAACACGAGCGCGCAAGAGGCTCATCAATGCCTGCGTGATATTGTAGCCCTTTCGACGCTGCCGGCAGTCTGGTCAGGCGCCGATCCCGTCCGAATTGCTGAAAGCCTGGCTGCCGCACTTTTCGCCACTCTCGATGTGGTGTTTGTCTATGTAAATTTCACGGAACGCCAAGGCCGTTCGTCCATTTCGGTCGCTCAAATCGACCGGTATCAAACAAGCTCGTCCCTCGCTGAATCGCTCGGACGGGTAATGTATGATTGGAGCCGCGCTCACGATCCGGACGATCTCCTGACTCTGCCACACACCCCCAACGGCTCGACTCTACAAGTAACCACACGGTCGCTAGGGCATGAGTCAGAATGGGGCGTCATTGCCGCTGCTTTTCCCAAGGAACGACCGCCCACGCCCTCCGCCCACCTCATTCTCAACGTCGCCGCCACCCAAGCGGCAATTGCCGTTCAAAATGCCCATCTCGTACGCTCGTTGCACGACAGTGAAGAGCGCGTGCGAAAGGCGAATAGTGACCTCACGAGGCGGGTAGAGGAACGAACGCGGGAATTGACGCAGTCTCAGGAACAATTGCGAGCCTTGGCGGCAGAGTTGAATTTGACGGAGCAACGAGAGCGCCAGCGTCTCGCCACCGATCTTCACGACTACCTCGGGCAGCTTCTAGCACTCAGTCGCATGAAACTGGGTCAGGCTAGACAACAATCAATGGACCCCCCTCTGGCAAAAATTCTCGCCGAGGTACTCGACGTCACGGACAATGCCCTGGCCTATACACGAACCCTTATATCCCAACTCAGCCCCCCTATCCTTCATGAGTTCGGCCTGCCAATGGCCTTGCAATGGCTCGCTGAACAAATGCACCAGCGGGACCTGGCTGTCTCGCTGGAAATAAAGTCAGATTTTCCGCCATTGCCTGAAGAACTCGCATTGCTGTTATTTCAATCAATTCGTGAACTGCTGATCAACTGCGCGAAACATTCCCACGCCGGTGAGGCGGCGGTTGTTGTCGAAGAAATGAGCGGATGGTTACGCATTACCGTGTCCGACCAAGGCAAAGGGTTTGATCTGTCCGCAGTGGCACTCCAAGCCCGCCCAGACATGACCGCTCCGGGTTTTGGCCTGTTCAGCACCAGAGAACGAATGCTGTCACTAGGCGGCCGGTTCGAGGTTCAGACAGGCCCTGGAAAAGGCACATTGGCAACACTGGTGGTGCCGATCACGCCCAGGGTCGCACCATCATCCCCGACCAATGAAGCACCTGAGGTGAGGCCGAACGAGCCATCCCTGGTTCACAGACACGTCGCCACGAACAACGGAGGCGATCATGGTGCGGCGGTAGGGGCTCAACCTGCAAAGAATGCCAACGGAACAAGAATCAGGGTCCTTGTGGCTGACGATCACGCCATGGTGCGTCAAGGCCTCTGCGGCCTCTTAAAAGAATACACCGAAATTCATGTCGTAGGAGAGGCGGCGAACGGTGAAGAAGCGGTAGCGCTGGCCCACCAGCTTGAGCCCGATGTGGTTCTGATGGATATCACCATGCCCAAATTAGACGGGATCGAGGCCACTCGACTCATCAAGCGAAAATATCCAGCGATGGTGGTGATCGGACTGTCGGTCCACACCGCGGGGCAGGTGGAAGTTGCGATGAGAGAGGCAGGGGCCGCGGCATTCCTCAACAAAGAAGCGGCTGTGGATCAGCTCTATCAGGCAATCCATCAGGCCCTGGCGGCATTGTAAGCTAGATCGGCCATTCTGACCGATGAGTGCAGTCGGCTGTAGACTCTTTGCCTGAACACCGGCGCCCTGGTTGAGATGGCACCACGTCGGCGGTAGGCCTCCCATGATCTATGGCAAGTGACAACCACCCCCCTCTTAGCGCACTGGCTGTAAATTGCCTCCTACACCTCCGCATGGGCGCGCGACGTGAACAGGGAAGTGAAAGAATCGCTAGCAGTTATCAGCTGTACTGATCCTCCGTGTAGACCTGCTTGATTGACCAGAATACTGCCTCCTTTAGCTTCTTGATCTGAGGGTCCGGAGGATCATTTCGGATCTTTTGCAGTTTCCTATCGAGGGCAAATAGTGGCTCAACGGATCGCCGGTCGGGAACCCGCCCCAACGCCCAGGCAACCTCCGTTTGAACGGCAATGTCAATACCGGGTGCGTCCAACATTTCAAGAAGCGGCGGAACCACTCTGGGGTCACTATGGGTATTGCCAAGATCGCCCAACCCCTTCGCCGCCGCTGCCTGTAAATCCGGCTGTTTGGAGTGCTTCAGGATGTCGATGAGCACGGGGATACCCTCTTTCCCCATATTGCCCAGCGCCACCGCCGCTTGCTTTGCCAACTCTTTATCCTTCAGCGCCTCTGTCAGATGGGGCAACGCTTCATCGGCCACCATCTCACCAAGGAGGGAAATAATCTTCAATTTCCGGAGCTGGCTGGTGCCCGGAGAATCCATCACCTTTAGGAGTCGATCGGGCTGCCCCCATTCGGCCGTCAAGAAGAGCGGAAATTCATACTTCTCTAACTCGCCCTGTAGCGCGGTCAGGGCATAGGAACCGGGCGCGCCCTCCTGAGCCGATGGAGCGGCCTGATTGGCATCTTCAAATTCCGTCCGAACTTCTTTCTGCCATTTGATCTTCATCCCTCCCAAGGCATATGTCACCTGACACGCCGGTCCTTTCCACAGGCGAGAAGGGGCATCCGGCAGATCATTGTCACCGCCGGCCGCCGCAGTACCCTCCCACGTCTTACGTTGCTCACACTTCACCCGGACCACGACATCGTGCTGGAGGGCCGGATCCGCAGTGACGACATAACCCATTTCCTTCATGCGCCGCATCACAACTTCTCTGATTCCCTCGGGGCTACGAGGGCCGGTATCCGTAAGCGCGATCACCTCAACCAAAACCGTCTGAATACTTGCCAGTTGCGCCTTTTGCGCTTCACTAAAGTAGTCTCGATAGGCCCACGCTGAAGAGCCGATGCCTAGAATAACGAGAAGGGAGATAGTTGCCGGAATGGAAGAGATCCGCATCATAGAGACTTCCTCCTTCCCAAGAAGATCTTGAACGACGGCCCATACATCAATGAGGCATTCTCATTATACGCTCCCAAGTGTCCCGACACTATGCAGGGAGCGCTATGCATCGAGTTGAACCAGCGACGCACATGTCCTCATCAGACGGCCTTATCATCAGCGTCATGTTTTTTACTCCAACCGACAGGCAAACCCAGTGGCCCCGCCTGCGTATGGGTTGACAGGCAGACTCGATCGACGGTACAAAATGTCATTATTCAACGGGTCTTTCCACACATAGACGCATTCCTTATGTAACATCGGTGGGCAACCTAGTACTCAGCGTCGCGCGAGAGTGGCGGAACTGGCAGACGCGCGAGACTTAGGATCTCGTGGGTAACCGTGGGGGTTCAAGTCCCCCCTCTCGCACCACCTCTCACAGACCCGCATGACGCAGATAACTTTTCGGACCCGGAGGACGTGAACAACTTTATGAAAATGGAAATGACCGAACTCGGCCCCATGAAGCGGGCGCTTAAAATCGAAGTCCCGGCGGATGAAGTCAACCTGCGTTTTGTTCAGGCCTACTCAGAATTGAATAGGCAGGTTCGCATTCCCGGATTCAGACCCGGTAAGGCTCCCCTCCAATTGCTTGAGAAGCGATATGCAAAGACGATTGAGGAGGACGTGATTCGTAGCCTGGTACCGGACTATTATGATCGGGCCATCCGCCAGGCTGGAATTGTTCCGGTTCTCGTCGAAATTCCGCCTTTGGAACGGGTCAAAGTTAAAAAAGATACGCCCTTCAGTTTTACCGCCACAGTTGAAATCAAGCCAACTATCGAGCTACGAGATTACAAAGCCCCGAACCCTATTTCCCTCAAGCAGGATCAGAGAACGGTCACGGATGAACAGGTCCAGAAAGCCCTCGACGTTCTGCGCGAGCAGATGGCCCAATTACACCCCGCTCCCGCCGGAACATCATTGGCCGATAGCGACTATGCAGTTTTAGATATTGAAGGAACCTTGGATGGCGTGCCGCTCGAAGGAACAACCAAAGAAGGCCACCTTCACAAAATAGGTTCACGTGCCCCCGTAGTTGGCATCGACATCGACGCTCACCTGCTAGGGAAGAAGGAAGGTGAAGCGATCACTATTCCACAGGCATATCCCGCGACCCACCCTGATGCTCGAGTTGCCGGCAAGACCGTGAATTTCCGATGTACCGTCAAGTCCGTAAAACAGAAACAGCTCCCCGCGCTGGACGACGAGTTTGCGAAGGATTGCGGCCCCTACCAATCGTTGCAGGAAATTCGGGAGAAGCTTCGCACCGAAATGGAACGGGCCCTCAAGAAAGATATTGAGGATAGCTACAAGGACACCATCTTAAAGCGACTGGCTGAAACACATCATTTTGAACTTCCTGGAACACTGGTCGAGCGAGAACTGTCGGCCATGGTCCGGCAACAATTGCAATCCCGCCAACGAAAATCCGGCGACGGCTCAGACGCTTCGCCTGCCGCGCCTCAAACAGAAGATGCCAAGAAACTCCAGGATGAACTACGCCCAGAAGCCGAACGGCGCGTCAAGGTTGGACTCATCCTTGAGGCACTGGCGGCGAAGGAAAGCATCACGGTCACAAATGAGGACCTCACCAACGAAATCGCGAGGCTTGCTGCGGAGGTTAAACTCTCTGTGGAAGAAGTCACCCGGATGATTCAGGCCGGTGGGCAAGATACCCTAGACGACCTTCGATCGCGGATCTTGGCCGATAAAGCGTTGGACTTTGTCTACAAGCACGCAATGATCCAGGGGTAGCATAGTGCGCTGCGACTGAGTCGCAATACTGGATAGCCGGGGCGGTAATCACCGAAATCCAGCTTAAATGAGTATGGTAAACTGAAGAGTTTCCACGTGTAAGGCTTCTAGCGGAAAGGATTCAGCTGAATGCTAGTTCCGATTGTCATCGAACAGACGAACCGCGGCGAACGTGCCTACGACATTTACTCACGCCTGCTTAAAGACCGCATCATCTTTCTCGGCGCACCGATCGATGACGTCTTTGCAAACCTGATTATCGCCCAACTGCTGTTCCTGGAAGCCGAGGATCCCGAAAAGGATATCAATCTGTACATTAATTCCCCCGGGGGAAGTGTGACGGCTGGACTTGGCATCTACGATACGATGCAGTACGTCAAACCGGCCATCAATACGATCTGCTTGGGTCAGGCTGCCAGCATGGGGGCCTTCCTCCTGACGGCCGGCACCAAGGGCAAACGCTACGCCTTGCCGAATGCCCGAGTCATGATCCATCAGCCGATGGGAGGATTTCAGGGCCAGGCCACAGAAATCGATATTCACGCGCGCGAGATCTTAAAGATCCGCGAACGCCTGAACGAAATTATGGCTAAACACACCGGGCAGCCGCTCGACAAGATTTCGCAGGACACGGAGCGAGACTATTTCATGTCCAGCGAAGAAGCCAAGCGGTATGGCCTGATTGATGAAGTCATTACACGCCCCCTGAAGAGCCTCAAACCCGTAGCGTCGACGGACTCAGGGAAAGACGGCGGAAAGAGCTAGTTGACCTTTGGTGTACAGGAGGCAGCATGGCTAAGCAAGAAAAGATTGATCGGCACCTGCGTTGTTCGTTTTGCGGGAAAAGCCGTGACGAAGTGCGGAAGCTCATCGCCGGTCCCACCGTCTACATCTGCGATGAATGTGTCAACCTCTGCAATGACATCATTGCGGAGGATTGGGAAGAAGCCAAGGAAGAAATTTCCTCGAAGCTGAAGAAACCTGCCGAAATCAAGCACCACCTTGATCAATATGTGGTGGGCCAGGATCGTGCCAAGCGAATCCTCTCCGTCGCTGTACATAATCACTACAAGCGCATCTCCGCCAAGGAGAAGGACGTCGACGATGTCGAACTCCAGAAAGGCAATATTCTGGTCATCGGCCCGACCGGTACCGGAAAGACACTCCTGGCTCAAACCCTGGCTAAGTTCCTTGATGTACCGTTCACTCTCGCGGACGCCACCACGCTCACAGAAGCAGGCTATGTCGGTGAAGATGTTGAGAATATTATCCTGAAACTACTTCAGGCCGCTGACTACGATGTCGAGCGTGCTGAGCGCGGTATTGTGTACATCGACGAAATCGACAAGATCAGCAGGAAGAGCGACAGCCCCTCCATTACGAGGGACGTTTCCGGTGAAGGCGTTCAGCAGGCGCTCCTGAAACTTATTGAAGGAACCGTCGCGAACGTGCCGCCGCAAGGAGGGCGCAAGCACCCGCATCAGGAGTTCATTCAGGTGAACACATCAAACATTTTGTTCATCTGCGGCGGGGCTTTTGTCGGGCTGGAGCATATCATCGAACAACGTATGAACAAAAAATCCATGGGGTTCGGAGCAGAGGTGCGAGGCCGCAACGACATACGATTGGGTGAGTTGCTGCCGCATGTCCAACCGGAAGATCTCCTGAAGTATGGATTGATCCCTGAGTTCATTGGCCGCTTACCGGTCGTCGCCACCCTGGATGAACTCGACGAACAGGCATTGATTCGCATCCTTACCGAGCCCCGCAACGCGCTTACCAAACAATATGAAAAGTTGCTTTCCTTCGAGAAGGTCAAGCTCCGTTTTACGGAGGGAGCCCTGAGCGCCGTTGCACGGAAAGCCTTCACACAAAAGACCGGTGCACGTGGGTTACGCTCAATCCTAGAGGAGGCCATGCTTGACGTAATGTACGATGCGCCTTCGCAGAAACAAATTAAGGAAGTCGTCATAACCGAAGATGCTATCAGCGGAAAACACGCTCCGATTCGGATCTTTGAGCAGGACAAGGATGTGAAAAGTGCCTAACTGACCTCCTGGCAGTTTATTCTCACCACTAAATTTTCTCCTTCCAGAGGGGGCCTCACGCCCCCTCTTAGGTCCTCTTTGGGAGTCACTACTGGCAGATCCTCACCAATCCACTTCCCCAAATGTTAGTTTTTGTCGACAAGACCATTTGGTGCGGTATACTTTCGGAAAGATGGATCCCCCCACTGGTGCCTTTTCCGAAGGGCGGCGCATGTGAAATTCCCAGTCGTATCGAGCAATAGACATAGGGGCAAGACGCTTGAGATTGATTCCTCCAAAGAAGTGATCACCTTAGTCGGCCTCAACGGCGAACCAATGGGAAGCCTAGCCTGGGACTTTCTCGTCGATCAAATTCTGACATACCGGAAACCTCAGCAGTCCCGTGAGGCACGGTCTGAGCCGCGCATCTCGCTCTCCATACGGGTCAAATACCACACTCCCGAAGGCACTCAATTCGAAAGTCGAGCGGGCGGGATCGGCGGAGGAGGCTTATTTATCGAAAGCTTCACACCCTTAGCCGTGGGAACCAAGCTTGCCATGGAGTTTACGCTGCCGGAAAGTCCGAGCGAGTGGCTATCGGCCAAAGGCGTGATCGCGTGGGTTTGCCCCAAGGCCGACCAATATACATTTAGCCCAGGAATGGGCGTCCGCTTCAGCGACATTGCGGCGGAGACACGGAATCGGGTACTGAGCCTGGTTCATTCTGTCAAGGGCATTCCACAGGACGAATCAACATAGACAGCTCCTGCATTAAACTATAGTTCGAACTTCCCCCATACACAGACAAGGGATCTGAGCCGAAGATGAAGTTTCCCGTTACCGCTACTCGCGAACACCAAGGAAAGACGCTCGGCATTGACTGCGACCAGGAAACTCTGTCTCTATTTGATAACAATGGACAACGCCTTAGCATATTTACCTGGGGCACCTTGATCGAACACATGCTCTCCGTCGACGAAGACGCACGCTACGCCCATAGCCGTGCGCATCCCCGAGCTCCGCTCGCAATCAAGGTACGCTGCACCACGGTCGATGGAAACCACTTCGACAGTTTGACCGGCGGGATCGGCGGGGGTGGACTATTTGTCGAAAGTAGTGCGCCCTTAGCACCCGGCACTGAATTGAAGGTTGAATTTGCCTTGCCTGACCGGCCGAGTCAGAAATTCGAAACGCGCGCGAAGGTGGCCTGGACACGTTCAAAGCCCGAACGATACTTGTTATTTCCCGGAATGGGGATTCAGTTCACCGATATTGACCCGGACGCCCAAGCACGGCTCATTGAATTGGTTGCCTCCCTGAACCGAACTCGTGCGACAGCGTAATCTGTTGCCTAGCCCATTGCGCCCATCCACGAACCCTCATATCTGGATCCGCCTCAGCCGCCCTCGACAGCTCTGCTAAGACGCTGTTGTCACCGAGTTTTCCCAACCGAAACGCGGCCTCAACGCGAACGTTTGCCGCCCCGTCTGTCCCGAGAAGTGAGCGAAGGTGAGAAACGGCACCAGGATTCCCCGTCTCCCCTAATACGGCCGCGACTCCTTGGCGCACGCGCGCATCCGGATCGCGAAGCGCTTTGATCAGCTCAGCGGAGAGCGACACAGTGTCCAGGCTGAGCAATGCCCGAGTTGCGGCAAGACGAGCAGAACTCTGCGGATGCCGAAGACCTCCAAGAATCAGGGTCTCACTCTTCGCAGAAAACTCAATTTCACCGAGAGCCAGCGCCGATGCCATTTGAACCGGCTCAGCAGAATCGGCCAGATGCCCTGCGAGTGCCATCCCACTCTTCCCGTCACCCAGTCGACCCAGTGCGAAGGCCGCTGCTTCGCGGACATGACCGTCCGGATCATCGAGCGCCACGATCAGACTGGCATTGGAAGACTTATGGCCGACCTTCCCCAAAGCCTCTGCAGCAGTGCGCCGGACGTCCGAGTCCGGGTCGGCAAGCAACTCCATAAGGCGCCTAGATACCGTCTCCGGTGCCCCCGATGGAGTATCGATGTAGCACCCGTACACCACGGAGCAGAGCAGCAGGTACACGAGGAAATGGAATGGAAAATGAGCGCGCATTGAGGGAGCACAACGTATAGGAGTGAACGAATTCAACGGAATTGAAACACTCATCCAGCAGGCAGAAACAGACCCTAGACCATACATTTCGACGGAACTGGAGGAGAACTGAGACGAAGTCTCTGGTTGGATTGCCCCCAGCTCGAGTCAACAAGACACCGTGGAGATAGAAACGGTCGACATGCTCTAACCAGCTATACCCCCACTTCATCCGCAGATGCGCAAAGACTTTTCCAACGTCTTCTAAACCGGTTTTGCGGGGGCATCATCGTCTAGCGCAGGTGCCTGCCTGGCTGCTTCGATGGACTGCTCCAGTTCCTTTTGCGCCGAATCCATCTCGGCCCGAATTGTTCGCATTTCGGGGTCAACCGAACTTCGCACATCCGCAACCGCCTGACGGAAGGTGCGCACAGCATCCCCCAATCCCTCCCCTAAACCCTGCATATCTTGGGCAGACAATCCCGATGGTTGAGCCTGAGCCGCTTTTGCCCGCATGGCTGCCTGAGCCGCCTGCACCCGAGCCACGGCATCCTTGTTCACGATCGCCGACGGCCGCTTAGCCACCGGCTTGCTCTGAGCCCCGGCAGGAAGAGGCGGATACTGCGCCCGCATCACAGGTGCCGGAGCCACCATACGGTCTTCCATCGTGGGAGGCTGGTGGCTGTGCGCAACCGCCGACCCCGCTGCCGCTTGCCCCGGCGTGACCGTCGCCACACGCGGTTTCGCCGGTTGGGTCGCTTGCGGGCCCTGAGGCCCAGCCGCAGCCATCAGAGCCGCTGTCGTACCTGGAGTCAGCTCAGGCCCCGGCGTGTATGGAGAGGTAGCTTGAGGTGCCGACGCTACCGGGGGTGCGCTGGCTGGCTGCGCGGCTTGTGCAATGTCTGTCGCTGGCTGAGCCTGGATCTGAGCAGGCGTTGCAGGGACCTCGTTCTGTTCGGTCGCGTTTTCAGGAGGCGGAATATCATTCACCTCCTTCTTAAATCCTTTGAGGGCCTTGCCAACCCCCTCACCGATTTGCGGAAGCTTCCCGGCCCCGAAAATGATCAACACGATGACCAGGATGATAATCAACTCGGAAAATCCCATAGTGCCAAACATGTTTGCATCCTTCCTCGGCAGATAGGAGTCAATTCAGCTCAGAGGGCCTCTTGGGCCATCTGAAATCCCACGATAGCTGCCCGATGCAAAGGGTGTCAAGAAAGCCGGGCGACCACAGCCGGCCCAGGAATAACCCCGAAGAACCTAGCTCCCAGGGACGGGAATCGGAAGAAGATCGCATTGAACCGGCTGGCCGTATACCACCGCGTCGCGGACGGAGAGATACACATCCAGTTCACTCCGAATACCGAAGTCATCCGGCAGGTAGATACCGGGCTCAACCGAAAAGCAGGTGCCCGGCAACAACCGGCGAGCATCCTGCGTCTCAAGATTGTCGATATTGGCACCGTTGCCATGCACTTCCTCCCCGATGGAATGACCGGTTCGGTGCACGAAATACTCTCCATACCCTGCGTCCTGAATGACCTGGCGGCAGACATCATCCACTTCCCACCCATAGGGAAATTCACCAGCTCGCACACGACCCTGCACAAAGGTGACGGCCGCATCCCGGGCCCGCCGAACAATCTGAAAAATATCCTGGTGCCGGGCAGGCACAGTCGTTCCGACGAACCCCGTCCAGGTGATATCCGCATAGACCGCCCCTGGTCCGGGCTGTTTAGCCCACAGATCGATCAGTACCAAGTCACCCTGCCGGATGGGTGCTGATCCTTGAGAAGCCGGCGCGTAGTGTGGATCGGCGCTATGCGCATTCACGGCAGCAATTGGCGGACTGGAGGTCACCAGACCGCGGGCCTGCATGCGGGAAAGAATGTATTGCTGTAACCCATATTCCGTCAGGCTGGACCGAGCCGCCAGGGAGGTTCCGACAAATCCAAACGCCTCGTCGACGATTGCGCGGAGACCTTCAGCTGCCACCTGATGCGACGCCAATTGTGCATCGTCCCACACCGCCTCAAATTGCTGAACTAGATCGGCAGAGGTCACCACCTCCGCGCCGAGACTGCGCACCAGTTCAATTGTGCCGGCATCCACGCGCGAAAGATAGGGAATGGCATTCATCGGCGAATATTGCATCGCTATCCGCTTGGCAGAGAGCAGCAGGGAACCGAGAGCCGCCTGCTGGTCGCGCCAAGAGACATACGCACGCGCGTCTCCGGGCAACCCATCCAGGACATGAGGCTCAATGCGATGCTGGAGCTTCACCGGCGTCCCCTGCGCGGGAACCCAATAGTACCAACGCCGCGTGACATGGAGCGAGGGGTCTAACAACAAGATGCGATACGCGATCGGGTCGAGGTGGCGAAAGTCGTAGAAGAGCCACCCATCAAGCCCCGGCTGCTCCCGGATGGCCTGTTGAATACGAATCACCCGTGCGTGAGAAAGATCGGTCGAGTTCATGCTTCCCATCATAGCGTCATTTCTCCATTGATACCACGGTCAATGTCGCTGTTCTCTCCCTTCCACGCAATGCTAGAATGAGCCGAAACAGCTATGGCTATCGTTCCCCCATCAGATCCCACGCAATACCGCGTCACTTTCTTCTTCGGGCCGGAAGCCCTCGAAGAGCGACCGGATCATCTTCGATGCGTCTTCAACGTGAAAAAGCGGAGTTGGAAAGGCGGCGTGCAAGTGGCGGTGGATCTGGCCCGGCATCACCTCGACCTGGCCCGCGAGCGAATTGGGTATGCCTCCTGGCTGGCTGATCTCTTACACAGCGGCCACCCAGAGGAGCGGGAGGAGCTGATCGACCGCGCGGATGACCTGTTCATCCAGTCACTCTGTACCAGTACGCTCAACTTGGCCCTC
Organism: Nitrospira sp.; assembly: GCA_040376625.1. Taxonomy (GTDB): domain Bacteria; phylum Nitrospirota; class Nitrospiria; order Nitrospirales; family Nitrospiraceae; genus Nitrospira_A. Next base: position 26,747 of record JBEIQG010000017.1, read on the forward strand.
CAGGCGGGAATCGAACAGGTGAATCAACAGATCGACGTCGCCACCTTCGCCGACGAACTGCACCAACTCCTCGACGAACAACCGGAACAGGTGACCGATCGAATTCGCCTCGAACTGGATCTGGGAGAGACTTCTGAAATCTCATGAGCGACTGTGTGACAGCAAAGCCGGAAGGGGTTTGAAAACGGGGGGGAATTTGTTATAACGACAACGGACTCATCGGCATTCGTTTTCTTTCCACCGCATCAGAACTTCAGCACGAAGGAGGCACCCAACGTGAACGTCTCTGTCTATTCGCCCCTTAAAAGACGACGCAGCCTCTGGGCCCAGGTCCTCGTCTTCAGTCTGGTCACCGTCTGTTCTCTGGCCTTACTCATTGCCCCCGTCTCCGCGCAGGAATCGGGGGGCGCTTCCAATGTGCCAGTCTCGTCGAATGATGCCAGTCCTTCCGGCGTCGGTATCCAAGCGGGCTCCGCACTGGCCACCATCATCTATTTTCCGCTCAAACTGGCCTTCGCGATCGGCGGCGGCGTCGTCGGCGGATTGGCCTATGGCTTCTCGGGAGGCAGTGAGCAGACGGCCAAGAATATCTGGATCCCCAGCATGTACGGCACCTACATCATCACGCCGGACCATCTCAAAGGCGATAAACCCATCCGATTCCTCGGCGTCTCAGGGGAGCCTGCGCGAGAGGCTATCGATTACACCCCACAAGAACCGGCACCGCTGCCTTTGGAACCGATCCGCTAGCATGAAACCCGTCATCGGAGTCACGCCCGACTTCAATGCCGGTGATCGCCAAGAATGGGGCGGCAAAGAGCCCACCTATTTCCTGCGGGCTCGATACGTCCGCGCTATTGAGGAACTCGGCGGCGTGCCGGTGATTCTGCCACTCGTGGCAGACCGTTCCGCACGTCGGCGCCTGCTGAAAGGAGTCGACGGGCTCCTTCTGACAGGAAGCGGACCGGACTTGGATCCATCCCTGTATGGAGAACGAAAGCGATACACATTTCCGGTCGTCGCCGAACGCCGCTCCAGCTTTGAATTGGACTTGGTGCGCCTGGCCATTCGTAACCAGATCCCCACACTGGCTATTTGCGGAGGCATGCAAAGCATGAATGTTGCTTGCGGTGGGAGCCTCTATCAGGATATTCCAGCCCAGGTCGACCACGTGTTGCAACACCGACAGACGACGTCGGCAGTCCAACTCTCCCACAGCGTCTCCATCGCTCCCGGCAGCCTGCTCAATCGAATCGTCAAACGTGCCAGTATGCGGGTGAACAGCTCGCATCATCAATCGGTGAAAGCGGTCGGAGAGGCTCTTATTGCCAGCGCAACCGCACCCGATGGCATCATTGAAGCGATCGAACTTCCGACGCACCCATTCTTTCTCGGGCTGCAATGGCACCCCGAATTTTTGTTCGAACGCCACCTCTTGCACCGACAACTGTTTCAGTCATTCTTGCGAGCCGCCTCGCACCGCCCGTCCCTTCAACCTTCGCCTGCGAGACGCGGGAATAACTCATGACACGGGGCTCATTTCGCCATAACAGCGGACATGGACGTGGCGCCGCCGGGGAGAGGACACTGCGTGGGCAATGCGCTGTTCCGCACCAAATCCATCGAACGAATCCTCGCTGATTCCGACGCCCCTGAACATCGCCTGAAACGGACCCTGACGGCCTGGGACCTGACCGGACTCGGCATCGGCGCGATTATCGGCACCGGCATCTTCGTGCTGATCGGCACCGCTATTGTCGGTGATGCGCACCGGCCAGGCGCGGGGCCCGGCATCATGCTGTCGTTCATTCTTTCAGGTATCACCTGCGCGCTCGCCGCCCTTTGTTATGCTGAGTTTGCCGCCATGATCCCGGTCGCCGGTAGTGCCTATACCTACTCCTATGCCACCTTGGGAGAATTCCTGGCCTGGCTGACTGGCTGGAATCTGATCCTGGAATATGGCGTGGCCTGCGTGGCCGTCGCGATTGGATGGTCCGGATACTTTAACAACATCCTCAAACTCTGCGGCCTTGAACTCCCGTACTGGGCCACTCATCCTCCCGACGCGGACGGCGGCATTGCGAACATTCCTGCCGCGATCATCGTGCTACTCGTCACCTGCATCCTTATCGTCGGAATCAAAGAGAGCGCGCGTGCCACCTGCGGCATTGTGCTCATCAAGCTGGCCGTGATCGCCTTCTTCATTGCAGTCGGCACATCCTCCGTCGACACGGCCAATTGGTCCCCATTCATGCCGTTTGGATTTGCCGGCGTCGGAGCGGCCGCAGCTATCGTGTTCTTCGCCTATATCGGATTCGACGCTGTGTCCACCACTGCCGAAGAGGCCAAGAACCCCCAACGGGATTTACCTATCGGGATCTTCGCCTCCCTGGCCATCTGCACCGTGCTTTATATTTCTGTGGCCGCGGTCCTGACCGGCTTGGTACCCTATTCGCAAATCGACGTTCATGCGCCGGTGGCCGAAGGGCTGCGCATGGCTGGATTCAAGTGGGGGGCCGCCATCGTGGCGACCGGTGCGGTAGCGGGAATCACCAGTGTCTTGGTGGTGATGATGCTGGGCCAGATTCGGGTCTTTTTCGCCATGTCCCGGGACGGCCTCCTTGGACCCTGGCTTTCAGGCGTCCATCCGAGGTTTCGAACGCCCCACCACGCAACCTATTTGACCGGCGCGGCAGTTGCCATCATGGCCGCACTCATTCCGATCGGTGAGGCGGCGGATATGACGAACATCGGAACCCTCTTCGCCTTTGTCCTCGTCTGTATCGGCATCATGGTTTTGCGCTACACGAAGCCGAACCATCCACGCCCCTTCCGTATGCCATTCATGCCGGTCGTCCCAATTTTTGGAGTCCTGGCCTGCCTAGGCCTGATGTATTTCCTACCCTGGATGACCTGGATCCGTTTTTTTGCGTGGACCATCATCGGCATCTTGGTCTACGCCATGTATGGGATGCGCCATAGCAAACTCGCCGCGGGGCTGTCGAGAGAACAAACCGAGACAACTCGATCGGCATGATCGAATCACGAGCCGACAACATGGGGCTGGAAAACTAGGAAGAGGATTCGGTTGGAGCAACCGGAGTGGTTGCAGGAGGCGCGACCGGTGGAGGCGTGGGCTTTGTTGCAACGGCTGCAGGAGCAGGAGAGCCTGAGGGTTCCGTCGCAGCACCAGTAACCGCGGAAGCGCTCGCTCCGGCGGCCGTGGCAGCCGGTGGTTTTGGGGGAGCCGCGGGCTTCGGCGGAGCGGGCCGCTCCGGTTTAATCCCGCCTTCCCAGGAAGGGCCTGAATACATGTCGGCGGCCAGCCCTTTCCCTTTCCATTTTTCCTCGAAATCTGCAGCCGCCTTGTTCGGGGTTTCTCCCGCACCCACCACGTCATTCCATGGATAGGCCCGGGGACCAATCTGGCACCCCGTCTGCGTACGCCTCAAATAGAGGGCAATCGGGTTCCCCCGGTACGGCCCGAGATAGATATGCACTGACCCCACATATTCCAG
>JBEIQG010000227.1:0-5722 GCA_040376625.1 Nitrospira sp.
CCATCTCTTATTCGTCTCTCGTCGTTCGTCCCTCGTATCTCGATCCGGACTGCTCGGTCATGCGCTTCACGAGATACGCGCCAGGTTTATTTCGCGACTTTAGCCGCCGCCGCTTTCCGTTCAGCCAACACACGCTTGTAGTCGATCGGCATGACCTTCACGAACTTCGGCAGGATGACTTCCCAGCCATCCAGGATACGCTTGGCATTCCGGCTGCCGGTATACATGAAGTGGGAGGTGATCATGTCGTGCAGCAACTTCTTGTCGTCGTCGCTCGTAACCTGCTCCAACTCAACCATACCCAGGTTGCACCGCGACTGGAATTTATCCAGTTCGTTCAGCACAAACGCAACGCCGCCGGACATTCCCGCGGCGAAATTCCTGCCCGTGCGGCCCAACACCGCCACCACTCCCCCGGTCATATATTCGCAGCCATGGTCTCCGGTGCCTTCGACGACGGCCCGCACGCCGCTGTTTCGCACGGCGAACCGTTCCCCGGCCATGCCGTAGAAGTAGGCTTCACCCTGCGTACCGCCATACAAAGACGTGTTGCCCACAAGAATGGTTTCTTCCGGCGTGTAAATCGCATTCTTCGGCGGGAAGACGATGATCTTGCCGCCCGAGAGGCCCTTACCGATGTAATCGTTCGACTCGCCTTCCAGCACGAGCGTGATGCCCCGGGAGAGAAAAGCGCCGAAGGATTGTCCGGCTGAGCCGTTGAACTTGATCGTAATCGTATCGGGAGGGAGCCCTTCCAATCCGTATTTCCTTGCGATCTGACTGGAAAGCATCGTACCGACAGTGCGATTCAAGTTCCTGATCGGCAGTTCAAGCGCGACCTTTTCCCCGCGATCGATCGCCGGACGGCATTGCTCGATAAGCTTCCGGTCCAGAATCTCGGCAATGCCGTGATCCTGCTTCTGCACACAGTAGCGGGAGACCTCCGGGCCGACATCGGGCATCTTCAATAGCGGTGTCAGATCCAGCCCCTTGGCCTTCCAATGATCGATCGCCTTGTGAATCTTGAGCTTGTCGACGCGGCCGACCATCTCGTTGATGGTCCGGAATCCCAGCTTCGCCATGATCTGCCGCAACTCATCCGCGATGAAGAAGAAGAAATTCACCACATGTTCCGGCTGGCCGGTGAACTTTTTACGCAATACGGGATCCTGCGTGGCAATGCCGACCGGACAGGTATTGAGGTGGCATTTCCGCATCATGATGCAACCTTCGATGATGAGCGGGGCCGTCGCAAAGCCATACTCTTCCGCACCCAGGAGCGCGGCAATGGCCACATCACGTCCGGTCTTCATCTGGCCGTCGGTTTCGACCCGAATCCGGCCGCGCAGGTCGTTAAGAACGAGCGTCTGATGCGTTTCCGCCAGTCCCAGCTCCCAGGGCACACCGGCATACTTGATGGAAGAGAGCGGAGAGGCCCCGGTTCCGCCGGAATCACCGCTGATCAGCACCTTGTCCGCATGGGCCTTGGCCACACCGGCGGCCACCGTGCCGACCCCGACTTCGGAGACCAGCTTGACCGAGACCGCGGCCTCGGAATTGGCATTTTTCAAGTCGAAGATCAGCTGCGCCAGATCTTCGATCGAATAAATGTCATGGTGCGGCGGCGGGGAAATCAGCTGCACGCCCGGAGTCGAATACCGCAAACGCGCAATGTTCTCATCCACCTTGTGACCGGGTAGCTGTCCGCCTTCACCCGGCTTGGCCCCCTGGGCCATCTTGATCTGAAGTTCCTTGGCATTGACGAGGTAATGGCTCGTCACTCCGAACCGTGCCGATGCCACCTGCTTGATGTAGCTGTTTCGGGAATCACCGTTCGGCAGCGGCGCGAACCGCTCGGGGTCTTCGCCGCCTTCACCGGTGTTGCTCTTCGCGCCCAACCGGTTCATTGCGATCGCCAGCGTCTCATGGGCCTCTTTGCTGATCGACCCGAAGGACATGGCGCCCGTGGTGAACCGTTTCACGATTTCCTTCGCCGGCTCCACCTCGTCGAGCGGAATCGCCTCGGGCAGGAACTTGAACTCCAGCAGACCGCGCAGGTTCGACCGGCGCCTGCTCTCGTCGTTCACCAATTGTGAAAACTCGGCGAACGTCTTGGGATCGTTGTTCCTGGTCGCGTGTTGCAACTTATAGATGGTGTCGGGATTCCAATTGTGATGCTCGCCCTGGATGCGATAGTGAATCTCGCCGCCGAAATCCAACTGGCGGATCGGGGCCGGTTCGTAGGCCACGCGATGGCGGCGCAACGTCTCTTCACCGATCTCCCGGATATCGATGCCTTCGATCCGCGACGGCGTGCCGGTGAAGTAGCGATCGATCAATTCGTGGTTGAGCCCGATCGCTTCAAAAATCTGCGCGCCGCAATAGGACTGCACGGTAGAGATGCCCATCTTCGAGAAGATCTTGAGCAGGCCTTTGTTAATGGCTTTGATGAACTTACCTTCCGCCGTCGGCGCATCGAGCCCTTCGGGGAAATAGCCATCACGCTCCAGGTCTACCAGCGACTCGAACACAAGATAGGGGTTGACCGTTCCGGCGCCGAAGCCGATCAGGCAGGCAAAGTGATGGACATCGCGCGGCTCGCCGGTTTCCACCGTCAGGCCCACTTCGGTTCTCGTGCATTCCCGCACCAGGTGATGGTGCACCGCCGCGACCCCGAGCAGACTCGGGATCGGCGCGTAGTCCGCATTGACCCCGCGGTCGCTGAGGATGAGGAACTTATATCCTTCACGAATCGCCTGCGAGGCCTGGCGGCAGAGATCGTCCACCGCCGCGCCCAACCCTTCCGGCCCTTCGGCGACGCGGAACAACATCTTCAGCGTCTTGCTCTTGAAATTGGGGTCGTTGATCTCGCGGATCTTCTGTAGATCGGCGTTCGTCAGGATCGGCTGCTTCACCCGGATGCGCCGGCAGGACTCCGGATGCTCATCCATTAGATTAGGCTTGGGACCGATGCTGGTCGTGAGCGACATCACGAGTTCTTCGCGGATCGGATCGATCGGCGGATTCGTGACCTGCGCAAAGAGTTGCTTGAAGTATTTGAACAGGAGCTGCGGCCGCTCCGACAACACAGCCAGCGGCGTGTCCGTCCCCATCGACGAGATCGCCTCCTGCCCTTCCACCACCATAGGGGTGATGACCATCTTCAGTTCTTCGACGGTGTAGCCGAATGCCTGCTGGCGCTGCCGGATCGTGGGATGATCAGGCTGCGGCACGTTGATCGGGTCCGGCAATTCATCGAGCGAAATCCGATACTGCGCCACCCAGGAGCGATAGGGCTTGCGACGCACGATATCGGCTTTGACTTCTTCGTCGTCGATGATGCGACCTTGCACGGTGTCCACGAGGAACATTCGCCCCGGCATCAAACGGCCCTTCTGGCGAATCCGCTGCGGATCCATCGGAAGCACGCCCGCTTCGGACGCCAGCACCACCAGGCCGTCGGTGGTCACCTGATAGCGGCAGGGACGGAGTCCGTTCCGATCCAGCGTGGCGCCGATGAGTTTGCCGTCGGTAAAACAGACGGCCGCCGGTCCGTCCCAGGGTTCCTGCATGGCCGCGTGGTACTCGTAGAATCCACGGCGATCCAGGTCCATCTGCGGATTGGCGACCCAGGGTTCGGGAATCAACATCATCATCGCGTGCGGCAACGACCGCCCGCCCAGCACCAGGAATTCGAGGACATTGTCCAAACAGGCCGAATCGCTCTGGTTCTCATAGACAATGGGAAACAGTTTCTCCATATCCTCGCCGAACAGTTCGGTATTCAGCCGCCCCTGCCGTGCGCGCATCGAATTCACATTACCCTTCAACGTGTTGATCTCACCGTTGTGGCAAATGTAGCGATAGGGATGGGCCAGCGGCCAGGTCGGGAAAGTATTCGTGCTGAATCGCGAGTGGACGAGGGCCAGGCCGCTCGTCACGCTGTCGTCGGTCAGGTCTTGATAATACTGGGGAATTTGATGCGGGAGTAACAGCCCCTTGTACACGATGGTGCTGCTGGACAGGCTCGGAATATAGAAATACTCGCGCCCTTCGATAGCGGACTCACGCACGGCCCGCTCGGCGCACTTCCGGATCACATACAAACGTCGTTCAAATTCTTCGTCGGTGAAAATACCCCGGGCGATGAACACCTGCCGCATGAACGGTTCAGTCGTGCGGGCCAACTCGCCGATCGCGTCGCTCTTGACCGGCACGTCACGCCAGCCGAGAAGCTTGGCCTTGGCATCCTTGATGACACGGTTAAACACCGTCTCGCACTGTGCACGGGCATCGGCATCGGGCGGAAGAAACACCATGCCCACGCCGTATTCTCCGGCGCCGGGCAGCTTGATCCCGCAGTCTTTTGCCGCGCGCTTAAAAAACTCATGCGGCACTTGAAGAAGTATGCCTGCGCCGTCGCCGGTGCAGGGATCGCACCCTTGCGCCCCGCGGTGAGTCAGACTCTCCAGTACCTGGAGTCCCTGCTGCACGATCTGGTGCGAGCGCTGGCCCTTGATATCGACGACGAACCCGACCCCGCACGCATCTTTCTCGTGCTGAGGATCATAGAGCCCTTGTTTGGGAGGAAGCCCTGGTACATTCATGACACGTTTTCTCGTCAAGCTGGCAGGCAATTACCTGGAGCACAGACTCCCCTCACGGGGACGTCGAAGCTGTAGAACGACCACAGTGACTGCTACCATTTCATTTGGGGAATTCAGCGAGGAGTCACCTTACTGGATGGGGCTGGAAACTGTCAAGAGAACGACCACGCGATCGACACGAGAAACGCGCCGACTGGAGCTTGACTTAGTGGACTTTCCTGCCCTACTATCCGCTCCATGTCGAACGGACCGACCACCCTCACGCTCCACAGCATGGCCGATGTGTGGGACGTGTATCGCGAAGAACTCGAGGGGGTCGAGGAACAGATCCGGAAAAATCTCGACTCCAGCGTCGCTCTCGTCAACACCGTCGCCGCCCACATCCTGAACAGCGGCGGCAAACGCGTCCGTCCTCTCTTCGTCCTCCTCAGCGCTCATCTTTGCGGATATGCCGGCCAGGACCATCAAGCACTCGGAAGCCTGGTTGAATTCATCCATACCGCCACCCTGCTGCACGACGACGTCGTCGATGAGGCCGATCTGCGCCGGGGTCGCCGGACCGCCAGTAAAGTCTGGGGCAACCAGATCAGTATTCTCGTGGGCGACTATCTCTATTCACGCGCGATCTGTCAGATCGTCGACTTCCGCAATCAAGGAATCAACGAGGCCCTCTCGGAGGCCTGCCGCAAGATGGCGGAAGGAGAAGTGCTCCAACTGTATTACAACGGCAATCCGCTGATGCCGGAATCGGAATATCTCCGTATCATCGAACATAAGACTGCCGGCTTGATTGCGGCGTCCTGTAAGATCGGGGCGATCGTCGGTGGCGCCACGGAAGAGTTACAAGAGGCGCTGTTCCGGTTCGGACAGCGGCTGGGCATTGCGTTCCAATTGGCGGACGATACCCTGGACTACACCGCCAACGGTGAACACCTGGGCAAAACACTCGGGCAGGATCTGCGGCAAGGGAAGGCAACCCTGCCGCTGCTGCACCTCTTGCAGCACTGCTCGGAGCCGGATCGGCAGCTGATCAAGGATCGCATGGAGACTCGCACCCTGGCGGACGAGGAACTCCGCCGCATCGTCGGCTTGATGCAGGAGTATGGGTCCATCGC
>JBEIQG010000174.1:0-7842 GCA_040376625.1 Nitrospira sp.
ACATCTTGTTTATCGTAAGTAGCCTCATTAAAAGTCTATTCGAAGAGGTGCGCGCTAGAACAGGGCACATCAAGCAGATTTTCGTTCTCACTCACAACGTCTACTTTCATAAAGAGGTCACCTACAATCCAAAACGGAAGGATGTAGCGCTGAACGATGAGACATTTTGGATCGTTCGCAAGTCTGGCTTGGTCTCGAAGCTCGACAAGCATCAGACCAACCCAATCAAAACATCTTACGAGTTGCTATGGGCCGAGGTTCGCAAATCTGATCGCTCGAATCTCGCTATTCAAAACACGCTGCGACGCATTTTGGAGAATTACTTCAAAATACTCGGAGACATCGACCTTGACGACCTGTGTGCGAAGTTTGAGGGGAAGGATAAAGTTATCTGCAAATCGCTCTGCTCCTGGGTGCATGACGGATCACATTATGCGTACGACGACCTCTACGTCTCGATGGGTGACACGATGGTGGACAATTATTTGAGAGTCTTCAGAGAGATTTTCGAGAAGCAAGAGCACCATGCGCACTACAAGATGATGATGAGCGATGACTACGTACAGACACCAGTACAACGCCTCGTCTAACAACTGGTTGCGGCGGACGTCCCACTGAGCGGCAGGCCGTTGGACTCCAAGCGCTAGTGCACGGCGCGCGAACCATTAGCCATCGCGAGTAGCCACCACGGCAAAGAACCTAAATGAAGTCAATCAATCTGAGCTGAGGGCTCAGTTTGCGGGAACACGCTTCCGCGAGTTCGTTCAGCATCACCTTCGGCGTCAGAGCCAGCGTAGGCTCATTAACGGACTTCAAGCGACCATCAATCTGCTTCTCGAACTGGCGCGAGGCGTTGCCGAAGGATTCATCGACCGGTGGAATGCACATGTTTACGAACAAGAGTTCTGGGAGCGAGGCACTTCAGAAGTCTTCGACGACATAATTGCCGATGCGGTTGGGCGCAGTCTGGCATCACTGTCCTCGATTTCCAACAGCATGGAGTTTGGATCTGCGACTGCACTGCCAGCGGAGGCTGCGGCCAACCTGATTAGGAATGTCGTGCTCTCTAGATGGAAAGAAACCGCCTTTCACTACATCGATTGCAGTCACCAAAGACCTTTCTGCTAGATTCCTCGCCCCATTTCCTCCTCCGATTCTTCCCTATCCGTGAAGGAGTTTCCGGCACTCCAGGAGGAGATAGACCGGCCGGGTATGTTTTTCCTTCTTATCGGGCACGTGGCCGATGGCGGCGCCGGTCACCACCATGCCCGGAGGACATTCCCATTTGTGCGTGCCTGATATGCCCCCCAGCCCGAACGCATCCGGCACCCTGGGACTGACCTGGATGGATTGCGGATCTTTTCCCTTCAACCCGTTTTCGTAGATATCTTCCGCGGTGGCATGTTCCAGCCCCACTTGCAGGAGACTTTCCCGAAGTTGCAGCTTGTTGTAGACCTCGTACAGGCCCATGGAAAGGCGGTTTGTCGGCACCGTGGTTTCGAACAAGTCGCCCTCTTTTTCGTAATTAAAGAGAAACGGGCTCTTCTCCCAACGGGACCCGACCGTGCCGTCGGCCTGCAATTCCCGGCAGGAAAACCGGAACGATTCCCACGTGCGGTTGTTCACCTCTTTGATGAACAGCCCTTGCAGCACGCCGTCGGTAAACATCTCCAAGCAGGACACGAACCGGCTTTCGACCACCTTGTCCTTCGCATAATCCAGATCGTTACAGGCGACCCACACAGAACCGACGGGCCCCTTAATCGGCAGATGCTTCGGCACGCACCCGGCGATGACGTAGGTGCGATAGTCGTTCACCGTGTACTGCGGGTCGCGGTCATCCAACGGATGGCCGGCGATGGTGTAGCCGCTTCCCGGTCGCACGGCGCCCGTCCCGGCCCACGGTGTGGAGGCCGGCAGCAGCAGCGCGGCACTCAGCGCAACCAGAAGCGCGACAGGCGGCGCACACGTTCGTATGGTCATGGGACGCCCCTCCTTGCTGTGAGGGATCGGATTGTACGTCAGTTGCACCGTTCTGACGAGAGGCCGACGGGGCCGTCCAGGATGGGACATGAGACACGACTTACTGGGGTAGGATTGAAGGGCTCACCCCTGTGTGGGATCTCACACGACACCTCCGGCTTGTGGGTGGCGCGGAGCGCGAACGCCGCGGATGTGTGGTGAGCACCGCCCCATCCTACTCAGAATCCGGAGGCATTTTAAGAACGCATTTTGGAGTGGGTCTGACCCCGTATATCTGGCCCGTGCTCACCGATCCCTAGCGGTAGTCGTGGCCGGCTGGTTCAGGCCATGGTAACGGAGATCTGCAAGTAGTATATTAAGCGCCGAGCGTGAACGGCTGCAGGTGCTATAGTGATGGCGGTACCTGGAGGTATGGGGATGGACTGGAAACCCTACATTTCGACTGACCCGCAAATTATGCATGGCGCTGTGTGCTTTCGAGGCACGCGCATACCGGTATCGGTAGTGCTGGACAATCTCGCTGCAGGTGAAACTTCCGAACGTATTCTCGGTCAATACCCCTCGCTTCGGCCTGAGCATATTCCCGCAGCGATCGGCTATGCAGCGGACTTGGCGCGAGAGCGTATCGTTCCCATCCCCGCTTAAGCGCGTAGGATGCCCATCCGATTTAAACTCGACGAGAACCTTCCTCGCAATGCTGAGGTGCTACTTCAGCAAGCCGGTCACGATGTCCACACCGTACTTGCCGAGCAACTGGGAGGGACTCCAGATTCAAGGGTGTTTAGCTTCTCCCAAGCAGAGGAGAGAATTCTTGTCACGTTCGATCTCGATTTCTCCGATCTCCGCGTCTATCCCCCCGCAAGTCACCATGGAATCTGGGTATTACGTCCACATACGCAAAGTATCGAAAACACATTGGCGTTGCTGCGATCCGCATTGCGAGTTCTTGGAGCTGAGCCTCCACAAGGGCGGTTGTGGAACATCGAACCTGAACGGGTTCGGATTCATGAATAGCTGAGTACTGCTCGCTTGATCCAGGCACAAGGCAGCCCATTCTGGGGACATTTCGCAAAGCCCCCCATTGTGTAAGAGAAGATCGTCACCGGCATCGCCGGACAGTTTTGATCCTTGCGCAGGATTGAAGGGCTAGACCCCTGTGTCTGATCCGCGGCTGAGCGTGATCCATGCGAGACGCGGTGGATATGCGGGAGGCGCAGGACGATGAGGGAGAGCCAGTGATGACCGCATGCAGGCGCGGAGGAACAGTTCTACCGATCCAGGTGTGGGAACTGCTTGAGTGCTTCCGTTGCTCCGTCTGCAACGAATTCCTGAGGCAGTGTCGGAAACATTGACAAGTAATTGAACGCGCGCAAGAATCACGCCCCAGCGTGCTGTCAGGTGGTGCTCAGTATGCCCGTCAATAGGCTCAATCGTCAGACGGTAAAGGGAACGGTACGATGAGGCACATCGCTCTCGGTGTAAACATCGGTAACCTGAGTCGTGGCAAGAGGTCACGTGAGCGGATGTTGTCTCGCTGCCACCGTATCAACCAAAACCTGGCACGAAAAGGTGTTGACCTTCCTGTGGTCGGCTTCTATCGCCACACTGGAAATCTGGTCCTTGAGACTGTCGCTTTGTGTACCCCAGAGGCAGCGAATTTGCTTTCCGAGGCCGACGGCGCCACCTGGGTGGCTGTTTCGGAAGCAACCATTCGAAAAGCAGTCGAGAATGTGCGAGAGATGCCGTCGCCCGAGGACGAGGGAGGCGTACGGTGGACTCCTGGTCTGGCCTTTTGCGGTTACGAAGCCGGCGGGCACCATGATCACTTCAACGGATAAAGTTCGTCTCTGGTCGATAGACAAAAACACCGTCGCAGCTTGGAAGCGTGATCGAATCACCGAACGTGGACGACTCGACAATAAGATGCGTGAAGGTGGCTGGGGGGCCATCTCGGGGGCGATCGCGGATCAGACCAATGCACAATGGACAGCACGCAGTCTTACGTCCTTGGATGGCGTCCTGGATCGCGCAAACCCGGCGCGCGGGTGAAGGGTGCAGAAAGGAACGCTATTCGCAATCGCACAATGTAATTGTGGGCAGATCTTGTGTTGTGCATCGATGAACGAGATTGGGTGGCATGACATGCTCTCGCAAGAGCGCTCAACGTTTGGCTCTTTGGGGTCTGCCGCATGCATCGCACATGAATTCATGACTATCTGGACTACCGTATGATTCCAGAACCCATAAAGATTGCAGTGCTTGCCTTCTGCCATACCAACCCCGGCGCCGCACAGGATTTCCGACTCGTGGAAGGGCGATACACGTCATGAACAATGGTCCGCAAGTCACCTTTACTTCCGATTTCTTTCAGCCCATCGCGGGTGAAGAGGAGCAAACCAATCCCGGGTGTTATGGCCAAGCCTTGGCGCACTGGCTGGCCGATCGGCTTCGTGAGCGAGGGGTATCCGTGGAGGGAGTCATCCCGGAAGATTTCGGGTGGGTGGTGATGATCTCGCGCAAACCATTTCTGCTGTGGCTGGCATGCGGCAACACGGATGGCAGCACCACTGAATGGACAGTCTACCCCGTCGCGGAATTGCCGGTGCTTCAGCGCCTCTTCAACCGCGTCGACCCTACGCCCGAGATCGAACGATTGAGGGCCCATCTCGTCGAACTTGTCCCTGCTATTCCGGGCGTCACCAACATCGTCTGGGAGTGACCGTCTCCACTTCGCCAGCCTTCAGGCCATCGGCTCGTGCCTGGGTGGCTCGCCGCTTCTTGACCACCTGTATTACTCTTGCACGTACGTCGAAGAGTCCCATCGCAATCGCTGGCTGCTCACCTTATATCGAACCATTTGACTGATCGCTCGCGACCCTTTATCGTCGCGAGCATGGGCTTGGATGAGACTCTCTTTCACAGCATCAACGGTGTGGCCGGCCGGTCGAGCCTGCTGGATTGGGTGATGGTCGAATTGGCAAAGCCGGGAAATCTGCTGTATCCCGTTCTGCTCGCCGCGGCCTATTGGTTCTGGACGAATCGCAAGGAATGTCTAATCGGTGCGGTGGGGTTGGCTGCCGTCGTCGGTGTTGCGGATGCATTGGGCACTCAGCTCAAGGGTCTCGTTCAGCGTCCGCGCCCCTGTGTGACGTTGGCGGACGTGCATCAATTGCTGGGCTGCGGCGGGGCCTTTTCCTTTCCCTCCAATCACGCGGCCAACACGGCGGCGGCGGCGGCTTTCTTCCAGGTGCTCTATCCGAAGTCCGGCTGGATCGGCTGGCCGCTGGTGGCGGCCATTGGTATTTCGCGCGTCTACATTGGTGCCCATTACCTGACGGATGTGATCGGAGGATGGGTGGTGGGGGGATTGATCGGGGCGGGCGTCGCCTGGTCGCTCACGCGCTGGTCGCGATTCCGGCCGCCTGCTGAACGCGTGGCTCCTGCCGTCCTTCGACAACCTTCAACCGGTTCGATCTCCTGACAATCTCACGAAGCAAGGCAGGCAAGGAGGGAGGCACGACAGCCATCCTGGTCATAGTTGCGTCCGATCAAGACGACCACATGGTCCGGTTCATCGAGCAGCATGACCGGTTCGACCGTGCTGGTGCGCGGCGGAAAAAACTGAAACTCCTGCAGCTCCGGTTCCCCTGCAAAACGAAAGAAGCCCTTCGCCCGTTCCATGCCCTCCGGCAAGGACTTCGTCCATTCCATGAACTTTGTGCGGTCGAGTGGTTTCGGGAGACGGACCGTGGTCACCATCGGGTGATGAGGCGCGCGCGCGTTGTGTTTCTCGCCCGCTGCGAGTGGTGTCCCGAACGACACGTTGGTCGGGACGCTGCGTGTTGCGGGGGCGGCCAGGAGGCTGGCGATATCCAGCCGGGCATGGTTGGTTTCCCAGATTCGTCCGTACGGATTGAGGCGCGTTATGACTCCGCGAAATTGTTCCCAGTGTCCCGGGATGTAGAGATCCCGTTTATTGAGGATCAGATCGTCGGCATAACGAATGGCGTTGCGGGTGACGAGTTCTGCCATGCCGCTATCGGGTAGGGGCACCGGATGTAGCATCGCAAGAATCCGTTCGAGTTTCGCAATGCGCGACACGTAGGCGTCCGTGACGGCATCGACCACTTCCGCCGGGTCTGCCATGCCGGAACATTCCAGCACGATCACCGTGGATTGGTAGTCCTGCACGAGCTGAGTGATGCTCCAGGCCAAATCGTCTTTGGTGTCGCAACAAATGCAGCCGCCGGCGAGGTTGAGAACTTGCTCGGCGATCGTGCCTGCGCGCGGCCCATCGATGCTGACTTCGCCCGCCTCGTTCATGAGTACGCCGACCTTGTGCCCCTGACTGTTCCAGAATTCGAGGAGGCGCATGAGTAGCGTCGTCTTCCCGGCGCCGAGCGATCCGCAGAGGACGTAAAAGGGAACGGGAAGTGTCCGTGGCTGAGTCATGCGGCTATTGTAGCTGCTCAAGTCGTGCGACGGCTAGTCGACGCCGTAGAGCACACTTCGGCTGCAATCGAATCCGATAATCGTCGATAGCTGGTCGAACAGGGTTCCGGCGGATGATCAGAAAGTCCGTCCATCGCGGCCGCAGCGAGGAGGAGTCGAGGCGTGCCCTTGAGTTACGTGGAGCCTCAGAGGGATGCGAGAACAATGCTGGCGGATTTTTCAGCAACCGCCTAATGGTGACTATGGAGAAACTCGGGATGGGACCGCTGCCCGGCCAGCTTATTGAGATCGCAGTGCACGGCTTCCGGATGGCAGCAGACGGTTTCCAGCTGGATGGTCAGGTGGTTGATGCCGAAGTCGGCCGCGATGCGCTTTCGGATCGTGTGAAGAAGATCGTTCGTCAGCGCCTCGTCGTCTCCGTCGACCTGCACATGTGTGGTCATCATGATGAGGCGCGGCTCAACCGCCCAGATGTGCAGGTCATGGACATTCTTCACGCCGGGGATGGATTCGATGGTGGCGGCGACCTGCGCGGGGCTGACGCCGGGCGGGGTAGACTCCAGGAGGACCTCAAGTGATTCTTTAAAGAGCGGCCAGGCACCGCGAACGATCGCCAGCACGACGAAGAGGCTGACCAGGGGGTCGAGGACGGACCATCCGGTCAACATGATGGCCCCTCCGCTGACGACCACTCCCAGTGACACCCACGCGTCGCTCAGCATGTGCCAGAAGGCGCTGCGGATATTGAGGTCGTCTTTTGCCCCGTGCTGAAGCAAGAGCGCGATCGACAGATTGGCGACAAAGCTGATGAGGGCGATCAGCATGACCCAGCCGCCGGGAATGGGCACGGGAGTCAGGATACGCTGGGCGCTCATGATCGTGATGCCGACGGCGGTGAGGAGCAGGATAAAGGAGTTCAAGAATGCGGCGACGATACCGGCCCGGTGATAGCCGAAGGTCCGGCTGTCGGTGGCGGGGCGCGCGGTCAGGATGTGCGCGTACAACGCCAGGAAGAGGGAGCCCTGATCGACGAGGTTGTGGCCCGCGTCGCCGATCAGGCCGATACTGTTCGTGAGAAAGCCGCCGACAAATTCCGCGATGATGATGACCGCATTGAGGGCGAGTGCGATGCGGAGGCGTGAGCGAAGTTCATGGTAGGTGTGGGAGAGCATCGGCTTCAGTGTCTCATGAGAGATCGGCGGGGGCAAGACGTTGTCATGGTCTTGTTACAAGAGGGGGAGGCACGCGTTGCGATGGCGGTAACGGTCGAATCGTGCTGGGGGGACGTGGTGCCGCGTCCCGGTTCAGGCCGGCTTCAGGCCGAGGCGGCGAGTGTTTTGAGTTCTTCCCCGCTGATCGTTTCTTTTTCGAGTAAGACCTGAGCCGCCTTTCGCAGGATGGCCTCCT
>JBEIQG010000183.1:0-7574 GCA_040376625.1 Nitrospira sp.
AATTTATATCCATCTCCACGAACCGGGCGGCATCGCCTGGGTCTTTCCACACATCAACCCATCTACTCCGTCTGGTTTCACTCTACCAGTCAAGAATCGCCCGAACTGGACTGTCACCCTATTCCTTGAGAGTGCGAGCCGCGACTGTTCGATTCCGTCAATTTTTGGCACTTTCTCTCAAGAATTTAGGTCTTCGAGGGACTATCGAAAGACGATCGCTGTGAAATTGGAGAGAAAAGATCAATGTTGACGTGATCTTATCAATCCTCCCGGCACCTGGCAATTTCTTGGCATGAGGCCTGCTTATAGAGTCCATGCCTGTTGGGCGTCTCTGCTGAGGGAGCATGTAAATGGGTTTCCAAGATCTCTGTGTAAACAGTCTATGGTGACTACATCGAAGCAACAAGGGTTCACGTTGATTGAATTGATGGTGGTCGTAGTAATTGTGGGAATTCTCGCTGCCTTTGCGATCCCCAATTTTCTCCGATACAGGGCGCAGGCGATGCAGGCCGAGGCCAGATCGAATTTGGCGGGTATCTTCGTGGCCGAGACGTCGTTCTTCAGTGAGCAGAAGGAATATGGGAATTTTACAGATGTGGGCTTTGCCATCGCCGAGGGCGGGACGAACCGCTATACCTATCGGTCCGGCCTGGGAATTGGATCCGGGATGGGACCGAACGGGGGCAATCTCTGCGGGTCATCCGGTAGCTGTGACACGATTCAGACGGCGTCTCCGATGGCGGGGGCAATGACTTATACGGGAGTGGTTGGTAGCGCGACGACATCCGCCTCTGGATTTACGGCCACAGCCGCGGCGGATCTCGATGGAGATGCCACGCATGATGGTTGGTATGTGAACGATGCGAAACAAGGGCTGAATGGGGCAGAACCCAATGACGTGTCGAGTTAGTGGGAGCGCAAAACTTGTCAGAAGATGACGGAAAACGGAATCGGGTCCAGTTGGCGGTAGTAGAAGTTGAATCGGAGATGGATCTAAGTAATTGGAAAATAGAAGGAGTGAGGAAGAACTACAGGAAGGAGGTGTTGGGCATAGAATCTGCTATTCCCAAGATCTGCTAGGCTTGAAAAAGTTGAATCGAACGAAGAAGTGAGAAGTAGGAACGTGTCGGATGAAGTGGCAACAATAGGAAAGGGAGGAAGTATGTTGAAGCAAATCAAGGGGCAAAAAGGTTTTACGTTGATCGAGTTGATGATCGTCGTGGCGATCATCGGTATCTTGGCGGCGATCGCCATTCCGAACTTCTTGCGCTACCAAGCCAAGTCCAGACAGTCGGAAGCCAAGACCAACTTGGGCGCGATCTTCGTGGCAGAGACAGCCTATTTGAGCGAGAACTCACGTTACGGAAGTTTCTCGGAGATCGGCTATGCGCTGGCCGGCACGACCAACAGGTATACGTATCGCAGCCCCGCCATTCTGGGCAACGGTGCGTCGTCCAATACCGTTGGCATCGATCAGATCCCTTGCGGCGCCCCGGTGGGCTGCACGGTTCAATCTGATGCGGCTCCCGCAGTGCCTTCCCTCGCCAGCTCGACGGCCGGTTCAGTTGGCTTCACGGCGTCGGCTGTGGCCAGCATCGACAATGACCCGACGATCGATGGATGGTCGGTCAACGATATCAAGGGTGGTCTGACCGTGGCGGTTCCTGACGACGTGATCAGCTAACGATCGGTCGCAGGGCTTCTCAGAGACGGGGGAGGAACGTAGTTCCTCCCCCGTTTTTATTCCGGCTGCCCCATCGACCGATTCCGTGATCAACTTGCCGACGGTCGTTCTGCCCGCTACGCCGCAGTATTCAAATTCACTTTGCCAAATTGGGCTTGTCTGATAAAGCAGGAGATATCCGCTTCCACAAGCGCCCAAGACGCCGTTATGAACATGCTGCCTCCTATTTCGCTGCTGCTGCTCTGCGCCCTCGTGATCTTTTCGCCCCTGCAGGAGGGCGGCACGACTCATCCTGCGCAAATGGTTATCAGGCTGTTGATTCTGACGTGGCTGGGAATCGTTTTGGCGTCCGGCATTCGCGCAGGGCGAGTCGCCATCCCAGTGCTGAGCATGAGGTACGTTGTGCTGGCATTTGTCGGACTGGCTCTGTTGGCGACCATGCGTTCGCCCTACGCTCATCAGAGCCGGCAGTGGGTGATGATGGTCGTAGGGTACGCGACGTTATTCTATTTACTTGTCTATTTCGTGGACCGGTGGGAGCATATCCGTACGCTGACACTTGTGATGGTGCTGATGGGCGTGGGCGAAGCAGGCTGGGCCATCATGCAAGGGTTGGCATGGCATGTCGTGAGACCCAGCGGTACGTTCTTCAACCCCAACTATCTCGCCGGATATCTCACAGTAACCTGGACGATTCTGCTGAGCGTCGCCATCTATGGTTATCGGCAGGTCTCGGCACATTCACGGCATTGGATGTCCCACGTTCTGTGGTGGATCGGGTTGGGGGCGGTGTTGGGTGGCCTGTTCCTCGCGGTGTTGTTGACCCAGTCGCGGGGGGGCATGGTCGTATTCCTCGTCGGGTCGGTCTTTGTGCTGACAGCCCGGTATGGCTGGAAATTGGCCGGCAGCTGCGCGGTGGTGATTGTGTTGCTCGGACTGATTGTCCCGACGCCGATCCGTGATCGGGTGTTGGCGGAGCATCAAGAGAATCCTGTGTCTTACGCTCGCTGGCAGATGTGGCAGGGAGCGGTCGCACAGATGGTCGATCATCCGCTGGGAATCGGGCTGGGCCTCTATCAGTATACGTATCCCCAATATGCGTTTCCTGTCGATGGTGAAATCGCCCGGTTTGGAAAAGTCGCCCAGACACCACACAACGATTACCTTCAGTTGGGCGTCGAGATGGGGCCTGGAGCAATTCTTGTATTCGCGAGCGGGGTTGTCCTGCTCTTTTGCGAACTGAGCCAGGCCCTTCGATCGCGACTGCGGCGTTGGCAACGGAGTCTTATCGTGGGCATAGGGGGTGGTGTGAGCGCGCTCCTGGTACACGCCGCGCTTGACTCGAGTTTGCGCGAGTCGGCCCTCGCGATCCTGCTAGTGCTCTGTGGCGCAATGATTGTGTCGGCCGCACGGCTGGCCCAACGGAAAACCGACAACGTGTCTGTCATACCGATCCATTCACGCTGGGCCTGGGGAATCGCGGCGGCCTGTCTGGTGCTGGTTGCCGGCGCAGAAGTGACGCGAATGGGTGTGGCCTGGATGAAGTTTGATAGAGCTTCGCGTCAGGCCATGGCAGGTGAAACGGATGCGGCGATCGAAGGGTTGAAGACCGCGGTAGCATTGGATCCTGGAAAGGCGCTGTACCATCATGGCCTGGGATCAGTCTATGCGAGGGCCTTCGAAGCCTCCCGCGACAAGCAGGCGTTCCAAGTGGCCTATGCGGAGTTTAAGCGCGCGATCGAACTGAACCCACTTGATAGCCGCCTGCTCGGGCTCTTGGGGCAACTATATGTTTCCGCGGCGCAAGTTTCCGCTGTTCCGGCGGCATCCGATGATCAGCAAAAAGTCTGGTTGCGTGCTGCGGTTCAAGTCTACGAACGGGCCATCCGGCTTGCGCCGTTCTCGGCGATGTATCGATACGAACAGGCCCGATTGTACTGGATGCTGGGTGAGCGGAGCGACGCTGAACGTCGGGCAGCAGAGGCGGAAAATCTGGAGCCGAATTTTCTGCCGGCTCGTGCGTTGTTGGCTCGACTGTGGATTGAAACAGGGCAGGTTGACCAAGCCAGAGGGCAATTGCGTGAAATTCTGGCGCGGCAGGCGCGCTACAAGGAGTGGAGCAAGACTAGTCTCGACCAGGCATTTTTGAATGTCGACGTCGCCCCGCTTCGTGCTGCCGTCGGAGAAAAGGCGGTCGCCGGATGAAGGGCAGCTCCTTGAAGCAGGGACTGATTCAGGCAGCCTTTGGATTGATTCTGCTCACAGGTTCCTCGGTGCTGCTCTATCTCCTGGACGGTCAACGGACTGCGCTTGCACGAGCCGAGCAGTTGGCCTATCTCCCGAAAGGGGAATATCTGAAATTGGCGGTGCTCGGCTATCGGCAGGTTGTCGCGGATCTGATCTGGCTGCAGGCGGTTCAGCACATCGGCGCGAAACGGGACACCCAGCTTGGGTATACCTGGACCTATCATGCCGTGGATGTCTTGACGGACCTGGACCCCACCTTTGTTCCGCCCTATCAGGCAACGGGTCTTTTTCTTGGAGTGCTGGTTGGTCGCCAGGAGGAAGGTCTGGCGATCCTGGACAAGGGGATTCGCCACAATCCGTCGATTTGGCAACTGCCGTTTCTCGCCGGATATGTGTCCTATTATGAACTGTGCAAGCCGATCGCGGGAGGGGAATACCTGCGCATCGCGGCACGCGTTCCCGGTTCCCCGGCCTATCTTCCTCAGTTGGCCGCGCGCATGACGGTCGAGAGCGGTGACCCGACGGCGGCGCTGGAATTTCTGGACCGGTTCTCCCGGAACGTGACCGACGAACGGGTTCGAGAGGCTCTTCTGCAGCGTATGAAAGAAATCGTCCAGGAACAGGATCTGCGTTTCCTGGAAGAGAGCATCAGCCGCTATCGAGCCAAGTATGGGCAACCTCCGGCGAAGCTTGAAGACCTAATGCTGCGCGGGATCATTCAGCAAATGCCGTCCGATCCGTTAGGTGGGCAGTATGAGGTCGATACCTTCAGCGGAGTTGTGCGAGCGACGTCAAAGCGTGACCGGCTTCGCATTCATGAAAAGGTAGCCTGTCAGGCCAAAGCCGGCGCCGTGGGGCCTCAGGCGTGGGCCAATCCCCTCCCGGCTCTGGAATAAGGATGGAGGCGTTTCGTGGACGATATTGTAACCGAAGATCTGAGTAAGTCTTACCCCTCCGGTTGGCCCGGCCGGCCGCCGTTTGTTGCCTTGGATGGACTGTCACTGACAGTCCGGCGGGGAGAAATCTTCGGCTTTCTCGGTCCGAACGGTGCCGGAAAAACTACGACTTTGAAAATTCTTCTCGGACTCGTTCGCGCCACCAGCGGACGAGCGCTGCTGTTGGGCCAACCTGCTGGGGATGTGGCGACCCGCCGTCGGATCGGTTTTCTTCCGGAGTCGCCCTATTTTTACGACTATTTGACCGCGGAAGAGTTTCTCGGCTTTTACGGGCAATTGGCCGGCCTGAGTCGCGCCGTCACCACTCAGCGGATGGACGAACTGTTGCAGCTCGTCGGGCTTGAGGAGGCGCGCACGAGGCAGTTGAGGAAGTTTTCCAAAGGGATGCTGCAACGCATCGGCCTCGCACAGGCCATCATCCACGATCCCGAACTGGTCATTCTCGATGAACCCATGACCGGCTTGGATCCGGTCGGCAGAAAGCAGGTACGTGATCTGATTCTGAGTCTGCGGGATCAGGGGAAAACGGTGTTTTTCAGTACACACATTTTGCACGATGTCGAAATGATCTGCGACCGCGTCGGTCTCGTCATGAAAGGGCGGCTGGTAGCCAGCGGACGGGTCGACGAGCTGGTCCGACAAGACCATATTCAATCGGTCGAGATCGTGTGCCAGCATATCAAGACGCAGGGCAATGCTCTCATCCACTCGCTTGCCACGCGGGTGCTGCAGCAGGGCCCGCAATGCCTGATCGTGCTGCCCAGTCCTGATGCGGTGGATGCCCTGGTGGGTGAGATCCGTCGTCAGGGGGGTCGCCTGCTTTCGGTGACGCCTCATAAGGCCTCGCTCGAAGATTTGTTTTTCCATGAGGCCTCGCAAACGGCCTCACGTGCGCCGGCGCATGTGACCGGTGGGAGGGCGTCCTGACATGGGTGTGATCGGGGTCATTGCAGTGAATGCGTTCCGTGAGAGCCTGAGAGACAAGATCCTCTACAATTTGGTGTTATTCGCCGGATTGCTCATCGGACTATCGGTGTTGCTCGCGGACCTCTCCATTACCGAGCATCACAAGGTGATCGCGGACATGGGCCTGGCGGCAATCAATCTGATCGGCGTGATTATCGCCATGTTCGTCGGCATCAGTTTGGTGAATAAGGAAATCGAGCGACGCACGATCTATACGATCATGGCGCGTCCGATCAGCCGCAGCTTCTTCATTTTGGGGAAATATTTCGGCTTGGCGTTGACGCTCCTGGTGAATATGTCCGTCATGCTGGCCGTCTTCCTGCTCACCCTCTGGCTCTACCATGTCCCGATCAAGCCTTCACTGTTCCAGGCGGTGCAATTGATGTTCGTCGAGATTCTGGTGGTGACGGCGATCGCGCTGTTTTTCTCGACGTTCACCTCCTCGACGCTCAGCGCCATTTTTACCTTGGGGCTGTATGTCATCGGGCATTTGACCGCGGACCTGAGGGCGATGGTGGCGAACAGTGAGGGCGGGTTCGGGAAGGCAGTGGTCGACCTGTTGTACTACCTCTGCCCGAATCTGGAAATGCTCAATATCAAGGGCCAGGCGGCTGTGGGCGTTGCGGCGGCACCGGAGTACATGATGCTCGCATCTCTCTACGGGGTGCTGTACGCGGGGGTGTTGCTGACGGGTGCCTGCCTGGTGTTTCAGCGGCGAGATTTCTGATCCACGGTCCTGCTGCATCGGTGTGCCGATGCAGAGCGGCGAGTCTCATCATTGATCGGACGTCACGCGCATCGTTCCTGCTTAGGCCGGGCGGCTGGACGGCAGGGATTCTCAGCCAAAGGCTACTAAATGGCGTCGCGGCAATACGGCCTCTCTCCCCTCATGGTCTTTACCAGTATGTCCTCTCATTGGGACCTGCTCTGCCTATTGACCAAGCGCGAAATCGTCAGCCGCTATAGAGGGTCGCTGCTGGGCGTGGTATGGGCGTTTCTGCATCCGACGGTCATGCTGGCCGTGTATACGATTGTGTTCAGGGGCGCGTTCGGTATGCGGTGGGGGCGGGACGGCGAGAGTGCTCTGGATTTCGGCCTCCTGCTGTTCTCGGGGTTGATCATTCATGCCTTGTTCGCTGAGAGTATTCATCGCGCGCCCTACCTGATCGTGAATCATAGCAACTACGTCAAAAAGATTGTCTTTCCGCTGGAAATTCTCGCCTGGACTTCCCTCGGCGCAGCGCTCTTTCACGCGGCCGTCAGTGCGCTTGTGTTGATCGTCTTTTACGGTATCCTCCACCATTCGCTGCATTGGACGATGTTGTTGATCCCTGTCCTGCTCCTGCCGCTGGCCCTGGTCACGATTGGAATCTCCTGGTTTCTGGCCTCCGCCGGTGTGTTCCTGCGGGATCTCGGCCACGCGAGCGGACCGGTCACCACTGTGATGTTGTTTTTGTCGCCGGTGTTCTATCCGGCCTCGGCATTGCCTGAACCCTATCGGGTCCTGCTCCATGCGAATCCGCTCACCTTTCTCATCACTCAAGCGCAGGATGTGCTCATCTGGGGAAAAGCCCCGTCCTGGGTCGGTATCGGCCTCTATTGTGTGTGCAGCTACCTGATTGCATGGGCCGGGCTCCTGTGGTTTCAGAAGACACGGAAGGCGTTTGCCGATGTCCTCTGAGTGGGCTATCCGCGTTCACAATCTGTCGAAAACCTACCGG
>JBEIQG010000091.1:0-13240 GCA_040376625.1 Nitrospira sp.
GAGCATGAGGGCGTGGCGAAGAATACGCGTATTTGGAGCAGTTGCAGTGGTGGTCGGACTTTCGGGCCTCATTGGAGCCGGGGGTTGTTCGATGTTTCAGAACGAACAATCCGCGAAGGGCAAGAAGCTCTATGCTCACTATTGTATGCATTGCCACGGAGAAAACGGAAAACAGAACGAAGGGTTCAATTGGTCGTCCATGGCGGACCCGAAGCCCAAAGATCTGTCCAATAAAGAAGAAATGGGCACCTTTAAGGATGAGGAAATCTTTCACACCATTTCCCGCGATATGAAGGACACGGGACCCGGCGGGGAAAAGATCGGTGATGATGAATTTGCCGTCCCGACCATGCCGACCTTCAAGTACACGCTGTCAGAGGAAGAGATCTGGGGCATCGTGGGTTATGTGCGTTCCTTGCACGGCAAGAAGCTGGAATTTAACGTGGAAGGTCGCAAGAAAGAGCTCCAAGAAGCTCAGCAAGCTGCCGATCAGAAATTTAAGGAAGCGGAGCGGCTGGCTCAGGAAGCAGAGAAGAAAGCCAGCGACGAGGCGGACAAAAAGGGTGTGGACGTTGACGACAACGTATACGCCAAAGAAATGCAGGCGATGGCCCAGGCCAAAAAAGAGCTGGATCAAGCGACGGCAGCCGTGA
Source organism: Nitrospira sp. (assembly GCA_040376625.1). Lineage (GTDB taxonomy): Bacteria > Nitrospirota > Nitrospiria > Nitrospirales > Nitrospiraceae > Nitrospira_A. Next base: position 654 of record JBEIQG010000091.1, read on the forward strand.
CGAACTTTACCACCAGGCCGGGGAAAGGCGTCAATATTGCCCGTCCCGATCTAAACATGAAGCCCGATGCGGCTGCGAAACTGGTGGAAGTCGGCAAGCAAATCTATGTGACCAAGTATGGGTGCAATGGATGCCACAAGATCGGTGACGAGGGTGGAAAGGTCGGGCCTGCGTTGGATCGTGCCGGATACCGTTTAAATCCAACCTGGGTTTACCGATGGCTGCGCAACCCGCAAGCGATGAAGCCTGATACGCGTATGCCGAGCTTGGGATTGAATGATGCGGATGCGAAGGCTGTGGCGCTCTATCTAAAAACACTCCGCGCTCCAAAGCCAGACCAGCCGCTTGGGAAGGTGAGCGAATAGCCGACTAGGGCGTATTATTAAAAGAACCGATCCAGATGCCGACGAGGATCATTACCCCGGAATAGACGTGCTGCCTGAACATCGCGAACGCGACATCCGGAGGGACTATCCTGTATAACCGTCGTACCTGCCATACGAAAATCCCCGCCGGCAGGGCCAATATCAGATAGTATCCCATCCCGAGGCCGGACAATTGTCCGGCCACCACCAGGCACATCAGCATCCCTGCCAGAAAAACTCCGACGGCGACCGGAACCGCCTCGCCGAAGAAAAGTGCAGACGACTTCACCCCGATGCGGCGATCATCCTCCCGGTCCTGCAGCGCGTAGATAGTATCGTAGGCGATGGCCCAACAGGCCGTCGCGGCAAAGAGCCACCATGCCGGAGTATCGATTGAGCCGCGTGAGGCAGCCCATGCCATCACGGCTCCCCAACCGAAGGCGATACCCAGTACCCCTTGGGGAATCTGAATCCATCGCTTGCTGAACGGATAGATTGCTGCGAGAAAGAGAGCGATCGGACTTAAGAGCATCGTGAAGAAATTAAGCGTGCTTACGAGGGCGGCCGCGATCAGTGCGAGGCCCAATGCGACGAACAGCGCCTGTTTGGGCACGAGATGGCCCGCCGCCAGTGGCCGCGTGCGGGTGCGGGCGACGTGTTTGTCGAAATCTCGATCGGCCAGGTCATTGAAGACCACACCGAGACTCCGCATGACGAATGCACCCAGAGCAAAAACGGCCAACAGCCACATCGGTGGCCGGCCTTCATTTGCCAGCACCAAGGACCACAGGCTGGGCAACAGTAAGAGCCAGGTACCGGATTGATTCCGTAGTCGGATCAGGTCAGCCACCGCGCTCCAGGACCAGGCGGGTGTTGAGCGGTGAGTTGGAGGACTCGCAGCGTTCACGCGCTCGACCATAACCGAGCACAGGAGGACTGTCAACGCGGCATCGTGTCGGTTGTTATGTCTTTGTGAGATTGGGTATAACGAAACTATTGTGCAGCAACCAATGTGCCGAAGAGAAGAATGTGTGCGCTGGTTATCGAGATGTCCACTCGCCCTGCTGCTGACGGCAGTCTTGACGTTGAGCGGATGCCAATTCTTCGGTCAACGGAGCAACCTGCCCACTGACTACAACCTCCCGCTCACCGTTCAGCTTCGAATGGACCAGAGTATCGCTGCAGCGTCGATAGAGTATCGCGATGCCTGTGGCCAAGCCCTCACCTTGCCCATTCGTGACGCGTTAGAAACGCAATTAACAAAGCGCATGGGCCAGGTATTCGAACGCGTACGCGTTGAGCCCAGCTTGGCGACTGGTGCCGTTGATGGCGTGGTAGATGCGGCGCTCGGATTGCGTCAGGTGGATCTGTTCATCCCTCGTAAGGCCAACAAATCCTATCCCGCGACTGTCACACTAGGAATAGACTTTTCCTATACCGATCAACAGGGTACCAACCTCTTGAGTAAAAAAATGCAGAGTGCTGCGACCGGGGAGGTTGAAACGCGGGCCGATTCCTGCGCTGTCAGCGGCCTCGATCACGTTGCGCAAGAAGCGGCCGCCAAGATTGTGGAGGGTATGGCCCGACAACTGGGGACTGCCACGAAAATTCGCGAGCAGGCACAGTTCAAGAAGATCGGGGACCGAGGGATGACGGCTGCTGCTCCGGTTCCATCCTCGACACCGGAGGTGAGTCCACCTGCGGCCTCACCGGTCGCTCAGGTACCCCCCGTACAGCCGGTGCCTGGCTCGACGCCACAGACCGTCGCCCCAGATGCAGGTGTCCGGTCCGGGTCGACTCAACTTTCGTTCCGTACCATTATCCGGGACGAGAACCAGAATCATGTCTTGGAACAACGTGAGTCGTTCAGCGTGGAATTTGAGGTCAAGAACGAGGGGGCTCTCATTGCGGAAGGAGTCGAGGTTCGCCTGAGCGGTCATGCCGCGATCGTCGGAAGTCTCAAGTCGCCGGTCTCACTCGGCACGTTGCAGCCTGGTGAAGTCCGCCGCGTGGCTGTCGACGGCAGGGTGGGTGCGGTGTCGGACGTCGAGCAGGCCGAGTTGGTCTGCTCGCTACGAGCATCGCCCAACGTCCTGCTCCCATCGGCCAAAAAGTTTTTTGTTGCGATACGTCCGGATGCCGGTGCGGCGGTGGAGGTGTTGTCGGTAGACGTGGACCAACTCCCCGGCAGGAATGGTAAATCGGCACAGCCAAATGGCGTCGGAATTGCGATCGGGATCGGTGCGTTCCGCGATCCGGCCTTGCCCGCCGTGAAGTTTGCCGCGCACGATGCTGAGATCGTGGGTGGATACTTCAAGACGGTGCTGGGCATTCCTCCGCACAAGGTGAAGGTGCTGTCCGACGCCGAAGGGCTGAAGGATGACTTGATCGAAGTATTTGAGCAATGGTTGCCGAAGCAGGGCGCTTCGCAGGGGACGGTCTACGTGTATGTGTCCGGTCGGGCTGTGGTGGATCAGGAGACCGGAATCGTCTCAGTGTTACCCTACGACGGGACGCGAAGCGGTGCAGCCCGGACGTTTTCCCTTGCCCGGCTTCAGCGGGCCCTGACCAAGGGCTCGGTCAAGCAGGCTGTGTTGATGTTGGATCTTTCCCTGGAGCCATCGTTCGGCTCCGACCCGGGCCGGGTGGTTCCTCCGCGATGGGTCCCCCAGGACGCAGGCGGGGAGCCTGGCCGAGTCATCTTGATGATCGGGAATTCCGGTATGCAGGAGGCGCAAGCCTATCAGCCTGGGCAACATGGGTTGTTCACCTATTTTCTACTGAAGGGGTTGCGCGGCGCGGCCGACCTCGACAAGAGCGGGACTGTGTTTTCCGGGGAACTCTGCGAATACGTGCATGCTCAGGTCGATGCCGTGACGCGAGGAGCGACGGGCACAGGCCAGTCCACACTCTGTCTGCCCCTGAGTGGTGGGCAACCGGTGTTAACCGGGATTCCTCTGAGTAAGATTCGCTGAGGGTGGCACGTTGCCCTCCGGAAGGCGGTGGTGATGCTGGCTGGACGGACAGGATGGCCGCGGGCCCGTCGAATCCTCTTCCTGGCATGTCTGTGGCTAACCAGCGTCAGTGTTTCGATTATCCTTCTGGAATGGGTTGCAGGGTATCTCTATGAACGCACGCCCTTTTCCAATGGAAAGCGGATCATCGATCTGTACCTGGGGCAACAGCCGACCGTTCGCTCTGATGTAAAAGGGGAGAGCGCGTCACTGGCGCCGCACCCCTACATACTCTATACGCATCTGCCCAACCTCACGACGGACGGGTATCAACAGACCAATTCTCTCGGCTATCGGAATAGAGAGTTCACGGTTGCCAAACCACCGGACACCATGCGAATTCTGGTGCTGGGGGGATCGACGACCTTCATGTGGCCGTTTGTGAAGAATCCGGCGGACACATGGGTGGCCCGCCTCGAGGCGAAACTTCAGACGATTTCGAAGAAGACGGTTCAGGTCGTCAATGCGGGATTGAACTATGGGACCAGCGCCGAGGTGCTCGCCGGGTATGTGTTTCGGCACCGTTTTCTTCAACCAGATATCGTGATCTATCATGGCGGCGGCAACGATGTACTGCCGCTTTTTTTCGCGAATTACACTCCTGAATATACCCACTTCAGACGCTCTGGGGCGGGCGAGATTCCACGCCCAGGAGAGAAATTTTTGCTGCGGCACAGCAACACAGCGAAATACGTCTACTCCAGGTGGCTGGAGCCGATAGGTGCAGTCGTGGTAACGGAGCCCTTTTGGGAAGTGGATCCGAACACCGCGCTCGAACGGGTACGAACTCAGGCGCCGGAAGGGTTCCGACGGAATCTCGACATGCTTGTGTCTTCGAGTCAACAGGCAGGCTCGGCCGTGGTGCTATTCGGTTTCTTGCAGGCGAGAAAGCAGAATCTCAGCAAGAATGCAGGAGCCTATAAAGGATACGAAGAGGCGTTAATCCTTGGGCTCGAAAAGAACTATGACGTCATGCGGGAAATCGCGGCCCGGTACCAGACGCCCTTTGTCATTCCGTCTCAGGACCGCTTCAAGGACGACTGGTTTCAGGATAATTGTCATCTCTCTCCGGAGGGCGAGGAGGTCAAGGCCCAGATTATGTTCGAGCAGTTACGAGACCATCCTCGATTTCGAGCGTCTCGATAACGGAAGGCGTTTCAATCATTGACAGTGCTTCCATCCCCTGAGTAAGATTGCGCTCCTTGCCAGATCTGAAGACGAAGTTCAGGTCAACAAGCCGGCGTAGCTCAGTTGGCAGAGCAGCGGTTTCGTAAACCGCAGGTCGGTGGTTCGATTCCACTCGCCGGCTCCAGAAATATCCCCGACGAATCAACCTGTTGGCGGTTTGCGACACCGCTGCTCTCATCTCTCAATTCTGCCAGTGTAACCGCAAGTGCGTCTGCTGCTCGAAATAGGCCAAGAGGGATTGGTACGCCTGTTAGAGGTCCCGTTCGTTCACGATGTTGTAGCCATGCACTCCTGCCTCCTACTTTCCATACTTTGATTGACAGATAGAGGTCGTCTGATAGTCTGCATAATGCCTGCGATGTGCAGGAAGTGATCGATTCCTCCATCAGATTATCCGGGATGTCGAGGCTGCAGTCGGGCCAACCTCGCGCCATTCACCTCATATAATCATGACGAGTCCCAGAAGAGCCGCCCTGTTCATCTCAGTCTGCCTGTTGCTTCTCCTCATCTCAATCTCCGCCTCGGCTGGAGCCGAAGGACCGTCCGGCGCCGAGACCTATGACTTCAAGATGTCGAAAGGGATCCTGGAATTTAGCAAGGGGCGTTACGAGAATGCCGCAGAGTCATTTCAGCAGGCATTAAACGCGAAGCCCGGCGACGACGACGCTCTCTACTACTTGGGACAGACGTTCCTGCGATTGAGAAATTATCAGGGCGCGGAGACGGCCTTTCAACAATCTCTCGAACGTCAGTCGGCCTCAACCCGTTCATTGCTGGGGCTGGGGATCGCTCAGGTCGGCCTCGGAAAGTTTCAGGAATCCTTGAACGCCCTTGCTGCTGCGGAGCGCCTGTCCGCGAATAATCCCCTCATCTACTACTTCAAAGGCCTCGCGTCTCAGCAACTGAACGCCTACGATCAATCCCAAGCCCTGTTCTCCCGGGCCATGGCACTCAGCCCGGATTTGACCCCGAGCGCGCGATACTATACCGGGATCGGGCATTATCAGCGGGGGTTACAAGAGCAGGCACAGAAGGAGTTCGAGGCGGCCATCGCCTTGAGCGAGCCGGATTCTGACTTGGCTCGATCGGCTCGAGGACTCATTCAACAGCAGCGCGCCGCATCCAAAACACCACGAGCGTGGGACCTTAGTCTAAGCGCCAGCGGACAGTACGATAGTAACGTGGTACTCCTTCCACTCGGCACTCAGCCTCCTGGGGGACAAACCGGCATTTCCCAGAAAGACGATTATCGAACGGCCTTCTATCTGCGCGGGGAGTTCCGGGGCATACAGACCAATGCCTGGACCGTAGGGGCCACCTACGGGTTTTATCAGAGCCTCCATCAAACCCTGAACGCCTTCGATGTGGAGGACCACTCTCCCTCACTGTTCGTTCAGCACCAATTCGGGATCATGCAGACCCGGCTCCAATATATTTACGACTATGTCAAGGTCGGACGGGCGCCCTATCTCGTCGCACACGCCATTCAGCCGACTTTTACGTTCTCTGAAGGCGGCGATAAATTTACGTTGTTCCAATTCCGATATCAGGACAAGGATTTCCAACATGGACGCTTTCAAACGAATTCCCTTCGGGACGGGAAAAACTGGTTGGCGGGAGTGACCCAATTCTTCTATTTTTCCAACGGAGCTGGTCTCGTGAGGGTCGGGTATACCTACGATACCGATCGGACGGGTGGAGGATCACCGGGCATCGCCACAGTGGGCAACCAGACCAACGCTGACTGGGCGTACCGTGCGCATCGATTCACGACCGGTCTCAGTCTCCCGCCGGTCATGACCATCAAGCTGAATCTCGCGTTTGATTACTATTTGCAGGATTACGACAATCCGAATTCGTTTTCTCAGACGGGAACGACTCACCGGTCGGACAGGATCATGTTTTTTACGGGGGCACTGAGTCGCGACATCACCGATCATCTTTCGATTGCGCTTGAGTACAACTACACTCGAGACCAGTCCAATCTCACGCTGTTCGATTATGCGAGGAACGTCTATTCCATCACTCTGAACGCCCGGTTTTAAACGGCTGCCTCAAGGTGTTTCGAATCACCAGGCTGCATCCGCCGGCACAACCTATCTGGTCAAAAGTCCTTTCATCCAAGATAGATAACCTCACGATTGGGTCGTCCCGCTCAGCGCCAGATGCTCTCGCCAGACTCGACGGTGCCGCAATTTGACGTTGGAGGGACATAAATTGACCAGTCCAACTCACTACGTTTGAGCAGGGGTGCGCCCAGGCTAAAGTAGGGGGAGGCTGTCACCTCTCCGTTAGGACCAAAGAAATCATATAGATGAGGACCCCTCGACCTTCGCTTCCGGAGCTTCCTGAGGGCATGCTTCCTGCTCACCTGTAGGTGAAATCTGTTGTGGTTCGACGTCGGTTGGTCGGACCCGGTCTTCGGAGCAGAAAGGGGTGTGCCATGGTACATCGAACGCTCGCCATTCTACTCGCTGGCTTCTTCGTGAACCTTTCCGATGCTGAGGCCAGCTCGCCCATAGAGAATGAAATTGGTGTGTTCACGGCGGTGGTGGGAACTGTGACTGTTGACCATCCCAGCATCGCTCGACTGCAGCCTGTCAAACTGCACGATGAGGTCTTGTTCAAAGACGTCATCGAGACGAGTTTTAAATCCAGGACCAAGGCCTTTTTCATTGATGACAGTGTGCTCACGATCGGAGAAAACAGCCGGGTTGAGGTCACCGAACACATTTACAATCCGGACCAGAACCAGCGCAGCATGGTCGTAAACCTATTCAGCGGGAAAATTCGCGCCTTGGTTTCAAAGGCGTTTAAAGGCGCAGGCTCGAAATTCGAGATTCATACTCCCACGGCGGTTGCGGCGGCGCGAGGTACGTACTTTGTCGTCTGGACAGAACAGGGCACAACCGGCATCGTGAACATCGGTGAATCCGGTCGGGTCGATTTCACCTCGGGGGCGGCGACGGTTTCTGTCGCTCCCGGGGAATATTCGGTGATCGGACCGGACGGGCTCCCTACTTCTCCGGCAGTCTATCAGACGGATATGAATGGGGGAGGAGCTCCTGCATCCGGAGTAAACGTCGTGCCCCCACCAACAACGGCCGATGGGGCGTTGCTCCTGCCGGTGGAACAGGGGCCTGGGAATGTACTCCGGACTACCGGTGAAGCGCTGAGCCTCACGACGGAGATGGTCGGGAATCTCGTCGCTCCCTCGTTGAAAGGCTTGATGCATGTCATGCAGGCCATTGAAGGGACGGTCTTGAAGGATATGCCGAGGCCCGAGACAGTGAACGAGGTGGTGCGCGCCGTGCTCCCCGTGTACACCATGGCATCGATCGACTCACCCGCTATGATAGGCACCACCGTAGGCCAGACCGGAACGGTGATCGGGAAACTCGTGCCGGAGGCCCCATCTTCTCCCGGCGGGTCAGCGACTCCTGTCGCTTCGCTGACGTCGACGGTGGGATCGGCATTTGCTACTGTGACCTCGACAGTGAGTAATGTTCTTGCTCCGGTTAACTCCGTCGTGTCCCTAGTCCCTGTGGCCCCGGTCACGGCGATTGTCTCGCCCGTCGTTGCGCCGGTGATCTCAGCGGTACCGGTCCTGCCACCTGTGACCGCGATCATACCGGTCGCTCCGGTGACTCCGGTCACGTCGGTTGTTCCCGTGACGCCTCCGGCCGTGATTTCTGGTGTGACAGGCCTTCTCGGCCTGAATTAAAAGGCGGCCTGCCCATCCCTTGGTTGTTTCCCGCCAATCTCCCTGCTCCGGGGCTGAAGAGCTCCGGAGCAGGTCTGATGAAACTCATTATCGGGGTTGATCGGGCTGATCCTTCAGCAGGTTCCTGTTTTCCTGGCGCAAGGACCCATTCTTATTGTCCTCTTCTCCAAACCGTGAGATATCTGAATTGCGGAGTCCACCGCAGAACCGCCTGAGTTTGACACCGGAACCAGACTCTGATGGTCAGTCTTTCGCGACATAACCAGAAGGCCGCTCCTCGTCTCGGACGTATTGTCGGTCTCAGCCTCACCGTGCTGATGCTCCTCCTGGCCTGGGTGGATCCTCTTCTTCTCACCAGATTCGAAAATGTCTCGCTGGACATGAGATTCCGCTTACGCGGCGAACGTCCTCCCGACAAAGACATCGTCCTCGTTCTCATCGATGACAAGAGTTTGCAGGAATTGGGGCGGTGGCCCTGGCCAAGAAACCTGCAGGCCAAACTGGTCACTGAGGTTGCTGCTCAGGGAGCAAAGGTTATCGGTCTGGACATCATCTACTCCGAGCCAGAGCATGACGGCGCTGCGCGCGCCCTGCAGGAAATCATCGATGACGTCAACACGACGTCTGGAAACTCACGAGCCTTGATCGAGATATTGGAGCGTAAACTTAAAGCGACGGACCCCGATATAGCCTTTGCCCGGAGCCTCGCTGAGGCGCGAAATGTTGTGTTGGGGTTTCCGCTGTTTGTGCAGGAGCGAGCCTCGCCTGCTGCAGCACTGCCTACGGAGGCGGTCGTCACGGATGTGATTCGGCGTAGCGAGTTCATGCTGGTGAGGCAGCCGATCAAAGACGGAGCCGTGCAACCTTTCCAGGCTTTGAACGTGCTTTCTCCTCTTGCCTCTTTTGCCTCCCAGGCTGCCGGTCTGGGCCATGTCTATAGCCCGCCTGATCTGGATGGCACCACTCGTTCCGAGTATCTCGCGCTCCGCCTTCGGGACTCCTACTATCCGTCCTTCGCGCTGGAAGTGACTCGTCATTTTCTGGGGGCAGCGAGAGACCGTCTGTCGTTGAGTCTAGGGGAAGGAGTGCGTGTGGCCGATCGACTGATTCTCACGGACGTGAGGTCACGGATGTACATTAACTTTATCGGACGGGAAGGGCGATTCCTGTCGGTTTCGGCTGCCGATGTAATTCACCGGCGAACAGAGCCCGGAGCTTTCAAGAACAAGGTTGTCTTGGTGGGGACGACGGCCTTAGCCACCTACGACCAGCATGTCACCCCGTTCTCGAGCAATTTTCCGGGGGTCGAAAAAAATGCGACTGTAATCGAAAATATTCTTCACGAGAGGTTTATTCGAAAAAGCATCTGGTTTGGCCCCCTGGAGCTTGGCATGATGCTCTTTTTTGGACTGGCGGTCTCGTTCACTCTCCCTCGCCTGCGGGCCTTGCCGGGAACTCTGTGGGCCGCCGGAGCTGGTTTGTCTTATGCCTGTGTAACGGCGTACGCCTTTGCCGTCCATAACCTTTGGTTGCCGCTTGTCGGGCCGCTAGTGAATTTGACTGGTGCCTTCGCGGCAGTGACGATTCTAAATTTCATGACCAAGGAGCGGCAGGCCAAGGAGATCCGCAGGATATTTTCCAGTTACGTCAATCCGCAGATCGTTGAACAAATAATCGACTCTCCAGGTGGTTGCAACCTCAGCGGGCAACGGAAACAGCTCACGATGCTCTTTGCCGACCTCATCAATTTTACGTCGTTTAGCGAGAAACATTCGGCGGAGGAGGTGGTTGCTCAGCTCAATGAGTACCTCACGGCCATGACAGAGATTGTGTTTTATTGGGATGGTACCCTGGACAAGTTCGTCGGAGACCAAATCGTGGTGTTCTGGGGCGCGCCTCTCGACCAGGCGGATCATGCCGAACGCGCGATCAAGTGCGCTCTGCACATGCGCAAGCGTCTTGCCGAGTTGCGGGAGAAGTGGGCCGGGGAGAAAAAAGTGCTGCTCGACAGCGGAATCGGAATCAATACCGGCGCCGTCGTTGTGGGAAACATCGGCGCCGAAGGGAAAAAGGTCGACTACACGATCATAGGGGATCAGGTGAACCTGGCCTCACGTTTCCAAGGATTGACGAGAACGTTTGGCGTGCCGATTGTGCTGACAGAGTACACCGCCGAACATCTCAAAAGTCTAATGGGTGCCCCTGATCGAGAGGATAACCGAGGGCGACTGGGGCACGTACTGCTGCGGAGGCTGGGGACGGTCACGGTAAAAGGAAGGGCAGAGCCGGTTGAAGCCTATACGGTGCAATCGCTGAAGATGGGCGAGCGGTCACGAATTGAATAGCGGCCATAAGCGCATCGGGCGGAGTGGGGGACAAACATAAGGGGTATTATCGAGGAACCATTATGGCCCGATTGTCAGGCGGGAGTGGAATGCCCAATTACGCGCAGGCTGACGTTGCTGCACGGCCTGGTTCGAGAGTGATTCCGTAGACCTTCGCATCGATAAACAAATCCACCAGCGCCTCGTCAACCTTGCCCTCTTGAGCATAGGCTTTCAGGATAGCCAGCGCTTTCGATACGGGCAGTGCGGTCTTGTAGGGACGATCAGCAGCCGTCAGGGCGTCATAAATGTCGCAGATGGTCATCATGCGGGACTGAACCGGGATCTGATTTCCGGTGAGCTGCCGAGGATAACCGGTGCCATCGAGTTTTTCGTGATGGCTGTATGCGATCGCAGGAACGTTCCGCAGCGAATTGGTCCAGGGAATCTTGGACAAGAAGTCGAAGGTGTGGGTCACATGGCTCTCGATCTCGTTTCTTTCACTCGGTGTCAGGCTTCCTCTTGGAAGTGAGAGGGCGACCACCTCTTCCGGACTGAGGTAGTGGCAGAGGCCATCAAACGACTCATATTGCAACTTCGCGATGTCGTGTAATCGTTCGAACCCTTGCCTCGGTGTCACGTTTGGCTGGTTGCATGTCTCAATAAACCCAACGGCGGCATCAATCTCCTGCACGCGACACAGGTAATCCTCTTCCAGCTCGGCCAACCGCCGTGCCAGTCTCTTTCGAGTTGCTCCTTCGAGGAGGGCGACTTTCCGCCTTAGCATCTGGGTTTCCAACGTCCGCTTGATAAAATCAAAGCGTGCTTTAACCAGCGCAAGTTCTCCGGGGTGGAGCTTGCAGGCTTTCAGCAAGATGTGCTCACGAATGCCCACCTTGCCAAAATCATGCAGAAGCGCGGCGTAGCGAATTTCTCGCAACTGTTCCTGATCGAAACGACATTGCCGGTACAATCCCTTGCCCATTCTGGTCACGGCCTCGGCGAGACCGCAGGTCAGGAGAGCGACGCGGTTACTATGGCCGCTCGTTGTGGGATCGCGGCTTTCGATGGCCTGGACGCTGGCCGAAATGAACCCTTCAAACAGACGCGTGATTTCATCGTAGAGGTGGGCATTTTCGATTGCGATGCCCACTTGATGACCAAGTGCCACGAAATTCCGAAGATCCTCGGCAGTGAACAGGCCTCCTTCCCGGCGGTTGATAGCCTGGAGTACGCCGATGACTTTCCCACGTGCTTTGACCGGTGTGCAGACCATATTACGAGTGCGGAACCCGCTCTGCGTATCTGCGCCGCGGAAGAAACGAGCATCATGTTGGACGTCGTTCACGATCACGGGTTCTCCCGTGTTCGCGACGTGTCCCGCAATCCCTTCTCCGGCTTTCAGGCGGATTTCACGGACCGCCGCGCTCTTTTCACCGTGGGCGACTTCGAAATACAGTTCCCCTGTAGCCTCGTCCACCAATAACAACGATCCTGCCTCTGCTTCCATAAGCAGAGTCGTAGCTTCGATGGCTCGTTTACGAATTTCCGCCGGATGCAGGCTTGAGTTCAGGAGCGCGCTGATTTCCTGGAACTGCCTGAGTTTAGTATCCATTAGGACTGGGACCCAACCCCGAACAGTCGAGCCCGTTCGCAGGGGGTAAAATGACGAGCGTGGTAACCATGGAAACGGTTGTGGAATAGCCTGAATGAACTCTAGCACAGCTCTGTACGGTTGCACGCGAAAGTTCATTTTCATCTGCCGCCATTCGAAAAGGGACTCGGGTACCTAACCGCCGGTGTATTGTGACTCGTCAGGCGACGCTTCCCCCACGGTTGAGTGCTGCCCCAGCGCGAATCGGCCTCCACCAGCTGAATTGTTTTATTGTCAGGATGTGCGGGTTGGTTTGGCAGGACACGTGGAGGGTCCTAGCCCGCTCGTCGAGCGCTTCCTGGCTGGTTGCGGGAAAGC
>JBEIQG010000073.1:0-15177 GCA_040376625.1 Nitrospira sp.
AGCAATCATGACATCACCAGCCGTAAGCGGACAGAAACCGCCCTGCGGGATAGCGAGGAACGGCTCCGGCTCGCCACCCAGACTGGCAAGGTGGGGATATGGGATTGGGATATTTCGACGAACCGTGTCACCTGGTCTGATTCTCTCTACGCGGTTCACGGTGTTCGTCGGGATCAATTCAACGGTACGGTAGAGGGCTTCGAGTCGTTGGTTCATGCGGATGACCGCGCGAGGGTGGGTGGGGCGATCCAGGCGGCACTGATTGCCGGCAGTCCCTACGAGCTGGAATTTCGAGCGGTCAGGCCCAACGGCGACGTCATCTGGCTGTTCACCAATGCGACGGTGTTGCGGGAGGGTGAGCGGCCGGTGCGAATGATCGGGGCCACGTTCGACCTCACCGACCGAAAACGGGCTGAAGAGGCGCTTCGCGACAGCGAGACGCTCTATCGCACCCTCATGGAGCAGGCCCACGACGGTATTATTGTTTGCGACCAAGAGGGCCGCTTTGTCATGGTGAACGAGGTCCTCTGCCGGCTCCTCGGTTACACGGTGGCTGAGCTGCTGGGCAGGCCGGTTCAGGATACCTATGTGGACAGCGAACGGGGGCTTTTTCTCCAGCGGCTTACCGAAATCAAAGGGGGAAAGCGCCTGCAGTTCGAGCGAAAGTTCGTCCGAAAGGACGGCTCCCTGTTGGATGCCGAGGTGAGCGTGGCGATGCTGCCCAACGGACATGGCTATGCCGTGGTTCGGGATATCACGGCTCGCAAGCGGACCGAAGCTGCCGCCGCCACACGCACGGAACGGATGCGCCTGCTTTCCGAGACGTTGGCGCAGCTACTCAGCGCGAAGGATCCCGAGACGATCGTGCGCGAACTGTTCCCTAAGGTGGCGGCTCACCTCAATGTGGATACGTATTTCAACTTTATGGTGGATGAAACGGGCGAGGCTCTGCGGCTTCACTCCTGGGCGGGGATGCCGGAAGAAGTAGTTCGATCGTTCGAGCGACTCGAGTTTGGCCAGGCGATCTGTGGCACGGTGGCCCAACGGCGCGAGCCGATCATCGCCAACGACATTCAACATTCTACCTACGACAAGGCCGCGTTAGTGCGAGGTTTGGGGATTCAAACCTACGCGTGCCATCCACTGATGGCGGGCGGACGGCTGCTCGGAACCCTGTCCTTTGCGAGCCGCACCCGCTCATCGTTCGACGACGACGAAATCGAGTTCGTGAGAATTATTTCACAATACACGGCTATTGCCCTTGACAGGCTGCGCACGACGAAGGCCCTGTCGGAGCATACCCGTTCGCTGGAAATCGTCAACCGGGTGGGGACGACGCTCGCCGCCGAGCTGGACTTAAGCAAGTTGGTCCAGTCCGTGACGGACGCCGGCCGTGAAGTGAGCGGCGCGGAGTTCGGTGCGTTCTTTTACAACGTTCAGAATAATCAGGGCGAGAGTTATCAACTGTTCACCCTCTCCGGGGCGCCGCCCGAAGCATTCGCCGGATTCGGGATGCCGAGGAACACTCCCGTATTCGGCCCCACATTCCGCGGCGAAGCGCCCATTCGCGTTGCGGACATTTTAGCCGACCCGCGTTACGGGACCATGGCCCCTCACTTTGGTATGCCCAAGGGCCATCTGCCGGTCCGGAGTTATCTGGCGGTCCCGGTGGTCTCCCGTTCCGGAGAAGTTCTCGGCGGATTGTTTTTCGGCCATCAGCAGCCGGGCATGTTCACGTCAGAAGCCGAAAATATCCTCGTGGGCATCGCCGCACAAGCGGCCGTCGCCATTGACAACGCCAATTTGTATGACGCGGTGCAAAAAGAGTTGGCGGAGCATAAGCGGATCGAGGAAGCCCTGCGCGCCAGCGAAGAAAAGTTCCGCACGATGGCGGATCACATCGCGCAATTCGCCTGGATGACCGACGCTGAAGGATGGATCTTCTGGTACAACCGGCGCTGGTTCGAGTATACCGGCACGACATTGGATGAGATGCAAGGCTGGGGATGGCAGAAGGTGCATCACCCGGACCATGTCGAACGAGTCACCGCCAAGTTCCGTCGTTGTCTCGAGGCGGGGGTGTTCTGGGAGGATACCTTTCCCCTGCGCGGCCGGGACGGCGAGTATCGCTGGTTCCTCTCGCGGGCCGTACCGATTCGTGACGATCAGGGGCGCGTACTCCGTTGGTTCGGAACCAATACCGATGTGACGGCCGAGCGCGAGACGGAGAACGCGCTCCGCCGCAGCGAGGCGCTGTATCGGGCGATCGGAGAGTCCATCGACTTCGGTATTTGGGTCTGCAACGCAGAGGGAGAAAATACATATGCAAGCGAATCATTCCTGGCCCTCGTGGGATTGACTCAGGAGCAGTGCGCGGGATTCGGCTGGGGACGTGTGCTGCATCCGGATGACGTCGAACGGACGATCCTCGCATGGAGAGAGTGCGTGCGGACGGGAAGCGTATGGGATTACGAGCATCGCGTCCTGGGGGTGGACGGGCACTATCATCCGATCCTGGCGCGCGGGGTGCCGATGCGGGATGATCTCGGCCGTATCGTCGGGTGGGCCGGGATCAATCTGGATATCAGCGGCCTCAGGCAGGCCCAGGACGATCTGCGAGAGAAGTCGGAGCGGCTGCTCATCGCGCTCAGCGCGTCGCACACAGGGACCTTTCGCTGGAATTTTCGGACCGATGAAATGAGCTGGGATGATGCGGTCGGCCAACTCTTCGGGTTCGCTTCCGGCCAGACGGCTACGTCACTCGATCAATTTCTACACCTGGTCCATCCGGACGACCGCCGGACTCTGCTTCGTGCGTGCGAACCATGTCGGGATACAGCCGTAGATTTCGAAGCTGAATTCAGGATCGTGCTTCCGGACGGGGGCATACGATGGATGTACGAGCGGGGGAAGCCCATTTCTCTGGGTACGGATAGCCGTCCTGAATATATGACCGGCGCCTTTGTCGACATTACTGAA
The DNA here is from genome assembly GCA_040376625.1 of Nitrospira sp. Classification (GTDB taxonomy): domain Bacteria; phylum Nitrospirota; class Nitrospiria; order Nitrospirales; family Nitrospiraceae; genus Nitrospira_A. The sequence goes on from JBEIQG010000073.1 coordinate 2,980, forward strand.
CGAAAGGCAGCGGAAGAACAGCTGCGGCAGTGGACAGCGGATTTAGAGGAGCGCGTTCGAGAGCGGACCGAGCAATTGACGCGTTCGCAAGAGCGCCTGCGGTCCCTGGCGACCGAGGTCACCCTCACGGAACAAAAGGAACGTCGCCGGATTGCGTCCGAGCTCCACGATTACCTCGCGCAGTTACTGGTTCTAGGACGTATCAAGCTCACCCAGCTTCGCAAGCAGGTCACGCTCAGCCAGGAAAAATGGGTGCATGATCTCGATCAACTGCTGGATCAATCCCTGACCTATACACGATCCCTGGTGGCTCAGTTGAGTCCGCCCGTCCTGCATGAGTTCGGACTGCTGAAGGCTTTGCAGTGGCTGGGTGGCATGATGGAGCAGCATGGACTGAAGGTTGAGGTGCAGGTGGTCGCAGGACGGCTCGTGCTGCCGGAGGATCAGGCCATCCTGCTGTATCAGTCGGTGCGGGAACTGTTAATGAACGTGGTGAAGCATGCCCGATCCGAACATGCCACGATCACCGTGCAGGTCAGCTCAGATGATGTATTACACATTCTGGTGGCCGATGACGGGAAGGGATTTGACTCGGACGCGCTGCTATCCAGTGAGCAGATGTCCAGTCGATACGGCTTGTTCAGTATCCGGGAACGTATGGCAGTGATGGGAGGTGCCCTGACGGTGAGTTCCGCCCCCGGGCAGGGAACCAGGGTGACCATCACCATTCCTTATGCGCGAGAGACAGCCGGCGCAGACCCGAGGGCTTTGGCGAATGCTCGACCGGGGAGCGCTGGGCAAAGCGAACCCGGCCTCAGGCAGCTGAAAGCGGGCCCCGTCCGTGTGGTACTGGTGGACGATCATGCCATGGTGCGCCAGGGATTACGGAGCATCCTGGATTCATATGAGGATATCACCATCGTCGGCGAAGCCGGCAATGGTTTGGACGCGGTCAATCTCGCGAGGGAGTTGAAACCGCATGTGGTGGTAATGGATTTGAATATGCCGATCATGGATGGCATTGAAGCGACCCGGCGCATCAAGGACGCTTGCCCATCGATCATCATCATCGGACTGTCGGTTCGAAACGACCGGGAGGCGGAGGAAGCGATGCGACAGGCGGGTGCCTCCGGTTATCTCACTAAAGAATCGGCTGCGGAGCAACTGCACCAAGCCATTGGCCAACTCCTGCAGGATGCCCCGTCGAACGGGAACTAAACGGGGCGTCTCTTTCCTACCCTCACCTTTCAGCCTTTTTCGACCCTCACTGTAATCAAGCTATTGACCCGCCGATCCGTTGAGGCGAAGATGCGGCACCGCTGGCACGGAGCCTGCTACTCAAGTCTATAACGGATTGAACCATGAGGGGCGACTTATGAAAGTCTTGATTGCGACCGATGGATCGAAGTACGGCAAGTGGGCGACGGAATGGGTGGCGCGCATGCCGTTCGCGGAGAAGCCGGATGTGAGTGTGTTGCATGTGATGGACGTCGAGGGCCTGCGCGCGCCGTTCATGTTTCAGCCGGTGGTGATCGGCAACGAGCCGTTTATTCAGGAGGAAATCAAGCGGATTGAAGCCCGCGGAAAGAAGGCGATCGCCGAGGCCAAGGCCCAGATGGCGTCGCTCAAGTTAAGGGGCAAGCTGATGTCTGAGCGCGGGGCCGCCGGGGCGACCATTCTTGATCGGGCGCCTCAGCGTGACGGACTGGTCGTAATCGGGAGCCGGGGGTTGGATGCGCTCGACCGGTTTATGCTCGGGAGTGTTTCGACCCAGGTGACGTTGCACGCGCCCTGTTCGGTCCTCATCGTAAAGGAAGAGCCGCGCCCGCTCAGCCGGATTCTGTTCGCGGCGGACGGGTCCAAGGCGTCGGACAAAGCCCTTCGATTTCTGTTGACCAAACTGCAGCCTGAAGAGCGGGAAGGCCTGGAGCCGATCGATGTGGTGGTGATGCATGCCATGCCGTTTCTGAAGTATCCCGAGCTGAAGGAAGCGGGAGCCCGCCTGGTCGAGCAATGTGCGAACAAACTGTTGAAGGCCGGGTATGTGGTCGATGAAGTGGTCCAGCTCGGAAAACCGGCCGATGAGATATTGAAAGTGGCGGCGAAGAAAAAAGTCGATCTCATCGTCACCGGGGCCAAAGGTATGGGGGCCGTCGCCAGGTTCCTCCTGGGCAGCGTATCGACGAAGGTCGTGCAGCAGAGTCCTTGTTCCGTGCTCGTAGTCCGGTAACTCTCAATTCAATACCGGCGTCATGCTGTGGCATTTCACCCCGTTGTCCCTCCCGGCAGCGTAGCAAAACGCTGCTACGGACCTGTCATTTCTTTCAAAATCTCAATTCCCCTCCCGGCATGGTCCCTGCTGTTCACAGGAACCGCAGGGTTTTGCAAGGTAGATGATCGACGCATGACGGACACAGCCACGGATTTCAGACGGGATTCCAAGGAACAGCATCGGCGGGCTGGTGACTGGTGCTCCCGTGCGGCACTGTGCCTGGTCATGGGGGGAATACTGACGGGAGGGACAGCCTGTGATCGGGACTCGCCCGTGACGCCGCCGGCCGGCAAGCCGGTGAGCAGAGCCGCTAACGGTATGGTGCAGCTGACCGACCCTGAGATGATCCGGGCCGGCATCGAAGTGATGACGGTCAAAAAGGAGCCGTTTACCTTCCATCGCGAGTTTCCCGCGACCGTCCAAGCCAACGAGAATGAACTGGCGGAGGTCACGACCCTTATTCGAGGGAGAGTCGTCGAGGTGCTGGTCGATGTCGGGAAGGATGTGAAGAAGGGCGAGCGGCTGGCGTTGCTCGACAGTACCGATCTCGGGATGGCCGAAGGCGCGTATCTCAAAGCGGCGGCGAGACAATACGAGGCGCAGCTGGCCTTTGAGCGGGCCGAAAATCTCCATGAGCATCGTGCGATCAGCCTGGCCGAACTGCAGCGCCGGGAAGCGGAAATGAAAACCGCGCGAGCCGATGCGCGGGAAGCCTCGCATCGGCTCGCGCTGCTCGGCGTGCCGGCCCAGGAAATCAAACGTCTCGAACGCGAGCAGACGATCCGATCCGACGTGGCGATTCGAGCGCCCTTTGCAGGCCGCGTGATTATGCGCAATATCACGCGCGGGGAAGTGGTGGAGACCTCGCGGAACTGTTTCACCATCGCCGACCTGTCCGATGTCTGGGTGGTGGCGAATGTGCCGGAGAAGGACGTGCGTTTTATTCGTCCGAAGGACCGGGTTCACGTGATGATTCCGGCCTATCCGCACGGGCTGTTCTCCGGCACCGTGACCTATATCAGCGATGTTCTCGACCCATCGACCAGGACGATGCGCGTCCGTGTCACCGTGCTCAATCCCGATCGAACCTTGAAGCCGGAGATGTTCGCCATGGTCCGTGTCTTCGCGTCGCCTCAACCCGAGGCGCTGGCGGTGCCTCTCACGGCCGTGCAACAGGACGGCACGGGTAAATTGCTGTTCGTGCGGCAATCGGATAATCGATTCGAATCGCGCCGGGTTGTCGTGGGAGAGGAACTGGACGGGAAGACCATCGTCCTGGATGGGCTGCGCGAAGGTGACGAGGTGGTCGTCAAAGGGGCTTTTGCAATCAAGTCGGAGTTCGATATCCACAAAATCGAGCCCACACCATGATTGCCTCACTGTTGGAGTTCTCGCTCCGCCAATCGATCCTTGTCGTCGGACTGGCCTGCATATTCGCCGTGGCCGGCCTGTTCGCCTTTCAGTCCATTCCCATCGATGCGTATCCCGACGTAACCAATGTGCAGGTGCAGGTGTTGACGGAGACGCCGGGCCTCTCTCCGGTTGAAGTGGAGCGCTTCATTACCTATCCGATCGAACTGCAAATGAACGGGCTACCCGGCCTGACCGAGATCCGTTCGTTGTCCAAGTTCGCATTATCTCAGCTGACGGTGGTGTTCGAAGACGACGTGGATGTGTACTTTGCCCGCCAGTTGGTATTGGAGCGAATCATGGCGGTCAAGGAGCGTTTGCCGGCTGGCATCGATCCGACCCTGGCGCCGGTCACGACCGGGCTGGGAGAGATCTATCAATACTATCTCGAAGGCCCGCAGGCCCATGGGACCGACTACGCGCTCGTCGAGGCGGAGCTGACGAATCAGCGGACGGTGCAGGATTGGGTGCTCCGTCCTTTGCTGAAGAGTGTCCCGGGCGTGATCGATGTGAACGGTTTGGGCGGATTCGTGAAGCAGTTTCAAGTGCTGGTGGAACCCGACAAGTTACGCAAGTACAGCCTGACGCTGCACGACATCTATGAAGCGGTGCAGAAGAACAATGCCAACTCCGGCGGGAACGTGCTGGAACGGCATGCGGAACGCGCCATCGTGCGGGGACTGGGACTTATCAAAACCCTGCCCGACATCGAACGTATCGTGGTGAAGGAAGCGGGTGGCACACCGGTCTTCGTACGCGATGTGGCAGAGGTTCGTATCGGTCATGCGGTGCGCCATGGCGCGGCCGTATTGAACGGTGAGCGGGAAGTGGTGGCTGGTACGGTGCTGATGCTGCGCGGAGGCAATGCACGGGAAGTCGTCCAGGCCGTAAAACGCCGGGTCGACAAGATTCAGCGGGACGGGATGTTGCCGGAGAGCCTCAAGATCGTCCCGTTCTATGACCGGATCGAGTTGGTGACGGCGGCCATCAATACGGTGCGCGATGCCTTGATCGAGGGCATCGTCCTGGTGACCGTCGTGTTCTTCCTCTTTCTGGGCCATGCGCGGAGCGCGATCGTCGTCACCGTATCACTGCTGGTGACGCCGCTGATGACCTTTCTGGTGATGCAGCGCGTGGGGCTCTCCGCCAACCTCATGACCTTGGGTGGCCTGGCGATCGGTATCGGTGAAATTGCGGACGGATCGTTGGTCGTGGTGGAGAATGTCTATCGCCATCTCTCAGAAAATCATCTGCATCAGCGGTCCCGGCTTGAGGTGATTTTCCGTGCCACCAGCGAGGTGGGGCGGCCGATCATCTTCGGGATCCTGATCATCAGCGTGGTCTTCCTTCCCCTCATGACCTTGCACGGGATGGAAGGAAAAATGTTTGCCCCCCTGGCCTATACGCTCGTGATTTCGCTGCTGATGTCGGTGGTCGTCACCTTGACCCTCTCGCCGGTTCTGGCGTCCCTGATCCTGCGCGGCGATCATCCGGAGGAAACCCGTCTTACCCGGTGGATGAAGCGCCGCTATCAGCCGGTGCTCCGTTGGACGCTGGATCATCGGGTGCCGGTGTTGCTGGGATCGACGGCGGTCGTGGTGGCGAGTCTGACCCTGCTGCCGTTCGTGGGGAGGGAATTCATTCCGATTCTGGAGGAGGGCGCATTGACGCCGCAAATCGTGCGGCTGCCGAGTGTCTCGTTGCCGGAATCGATCGCGATCGAGAAACAAACGCAGAAGGCGATGCTGGAGTTTCCGGAAGTGCAGATGTCGGTGAGCAAGATCGGCCGTCCCGATATCGCCGTCGGTCCGGAAGAGCCGAATGAGAGTGATCCGATCGTGACGCTGCGTCCGCGCAACACCTGGACCACGGCACAGACACAATCGGGTCTGGTCGATGCGATCCGGAAGCGTCTTGCGGAGATTCCCGGCATTTCCGTCCTGATGAGTCAGCCGATCCAGGAGCGGGTCGATGAGTTGATCTCGGGCATCAGGACGGAATGTGCGGTCAAGCTGTTCGGGGACGATCTCGACCTGCTGTATCAGAACGCCGAAGTCATCGCCGACCTCATGCGGACGGTGGAGGGCGTGAAGGACGTCAAGGTCGAACAGGTTGCCGGGCAGCCCTATCTGACGATCGACATTGATCGGGAGAAAATCGCCCGTTACGGGATCAACGTGGCGGATGTGCACGACATCATTACCACGGCGGTGGGCGGCAAGCCGGCCACGCAGGTGTATGAAGGGGAGCGTCGATTTCAGCTGACCTTGCGGTTCCCGGAGCCCTATCGCAACAGTATCGGGGCTATCGGAGATATCCGGGTGCGATCCGCATCCGGCGCGCCGATTCCCTTGAGTGAACTGGCGACCATCGAGATGCGCGAAGGGCCCGCGCGGATCAGTCGGGAGCAGGCGAAGCGGCGGATCTACATCGGTTTCAATGTCGTCGGGCGGGACATCGGCAGTGTTGTGGACGAAGGCCGGAAGCTGCTGGCCGACCGGATGCGGTTGCCGCAGGGGTATACGGTGGCCTGGGGCGGGGCGTTCGAGAATATGGAACGCGCGAACGCACGGTTGTTGGTGGTGGTGCCGATTACGCTCGGTTTGGTGTTCTTTCTGCTTTTCTGGGCATTTCACTCACTGAGATATGCCACCTTGATCATCTTGAATCTGCCGTTCGCCTTGATCGGCGGCGTTGTGTCGCTGTGGCTCAGCAATCAGTACTTGAGCGTGCCCGCTTCGATCGGATTTATCGAACTGTTCGGGTTGGCGGTGGGAAACGGGATCGTGCTTGTCTCTTACATCAATCAGTTGCGGAACGAAGGGCAGCAGACGGAAGCGGCGATCATGACGGGCTGTGTCCTACGACTTCGCCCGGTCGTGATGACGATGATGACCACCTTGCTTGGCCTCTTGCCGCTGGTCCTGGCGCAGGGTATCGGTGCGGAGGTACAGCGGCCATTGGCTACGGTGGTCGTCGGCGGCCTGTTCACGTCCACGGCGTTGACGCTGCTGGTCCTTCCGGCCCTGTACCGGACCTTTGCCGAACAGGAAATCGCGAAAGAACATGCTCCGGAGTGGGTGTGAGAGGAGCCCTCAAGACCATGGAGAACGGACGTCCCTTTTGGGCCTGTTCTCCGGATGAGGTGCTTCGCGACTTGCATACCGTACCGGAGGGGTTGAGCACCGGCGAGGCCGAACGACGGCAGGTCGTCTCCGCGTCCGCCCGGCTCAAACCGCAGCGGGACAGTCAACCGTTTCGGCTCCTGCTGGCCCAATTCCGAAGCCCCATTATCCTCATCCTGCTTTTCGCCTCCGCTGTCTCGTTTTTTCTCGCAGAACATAGCGATGCACTCATCATCCTGGCCATCATTCTGGTCAGCGCCCTGCTGAGTTTCTGGCAGGAATACAGCGCGGCCCGCGCCGTGGTCGGCCTGTTGGCGCTCGTGCAGATCACGGCTCAAACATGGCGGGACGGCCGGTTGCGCGACGTGCCTGCCGACGACATCGTGCCGGGCGATATCGTGGAGCTTTCGGCAGGGTCGAGTCTGTCCGGAGACGCGCGGCTGCTCGATGCCAAGGATCTGTTCGTCGATGAAGCGACGTTGACGGGGGAAACCTATCCGGCAGAGAAATCGACAGGAACACTCACTGCCGCGGCCCCGTTGCAGAAACGAACGAACAGCCTGTTTCTGGGAACTCATGTGGTGAGCGGCCAGGCGCGGGCTGTGATCGTGGCGGTGGGAAAAGACACGGAATTCGGCCGCATTGCGCACCGGATGCAGGTGCGCCCGCCGGAAACGGACTTCGAGCGGGGAGTCCGCCGATTCGGTTATCTGTTGCTGGAAGTTACGCTGCTCCTGGTGCTCTCGATTTTCGCCGTCAACGTGTACCTGGCGCGCCCGGTTCTCGAGTCCTTTCTTTTTTCCATGGCGTTGGCCGTCGGCCTGACGCCACAGCTATTGCCGGCCATCATCAGTGTCAATCTTTCCCACGGAGCCAAACGGATGGCCCGGCAGAAGGTCGTCGTCAAACGCCTGGCCTCCATCGAAAATTTCGGCAGTATGAATGTGTTGTGCTCCGACAAGACCGGCACGTTGACCGAAGGCTCCATGCGGCTGCACGCGGCAGTGGATCTTCAGGGCAGGCCGAGCGAGAAGGTGTTATTCCTCGCCCAGCTGAACGCGATGTTCGAAAGCGGATGTCCGAATCCCCTCGACGAAGCCCTGCGCCGGCATCAGGCGCTGGACCTGGCCGGGTATCGGAAGTTGGATGAAGAGCCGTACGACTTCGTCCGCAAACGGCTTTCGATCCTGGTGGCGACCCCCCAGACGCATCTGTTGATCACCAAAGGCGCCGTCGAGAGCATGTTGGCGATCTGTCTGAATGCGGAGCAGGTGGACGGTATCGTCGTGCCGATCGAGCAGGTTCATTCGTTCGTCCGGCAACGGGTTCGGGAATTGAGTGCAGAGGGATTCCGCACGCTGGGGCTGGCCCGCCGTGACATGGGCACCGCTGAGCGTGTGTCGAAAGAGCATGAAACAGCCATGACCTTCCTGGGGTTGCTGGTGTTTGCCGATCCACCGAAGCCGGGGATGGACGGCACCGTTGCGGCGCTCAAAGGGCTGGGAGTATCCCTGAAAATGGTAACGGGGGATCAGGCGCTGGTGGCGGCCTATGTCGGACGAGCGGTCGGGCTGGAACATCCGCGCCTGCTGACGGGCACCGATCTGCGTGGCATGAGCGACGACGCGCTACGCATGCGCGCGAACAGCATCGATATCTTCGCGGAAATCGAGCCCAATCAAAAGGAACGCATCATCCGTGCGCTACGCGCCTCGGGAAACGTTGTCGGATACCTCGGCGACGGGATCAACGATGCCCCGGCGCTCCACGCGGCTGATGTCGGCATCTCGGTCGATAGCGCCGTCGATGTCGCCAAAGAAGCGGCCGATCTCGTGCTGCTGGAACACGATCTGAGCGTGCTGGTCCAAGGTGTGCGCGAGGGCCGCATGACCTTTGCCAATACCTTGAAATATGTGTTTATGGCCACCAGCGCGAATTTCGGCAACATGTTCAGTATGGCCGGCGCTTCGTTGTTCCTGCCGTTTCTCCCCTTGCTGCCGAAGCAGATCCTGCTGACGAACGTGTTGACCGATTTGCCGGAAATGACCATTGCCACCGACCGGGTCGATCCTGAACTGATCGAGCGGCCTCGCCGGTGGGATATTCCGTTCATTCGGCGATTCATGCTTACGTTCGGTCTGGTGAGTTCCCTGTTCGACTACCTCACATTCGGCATTCTCCTGCTGCTGTTGCACGCCACGACGGGTCAGTTTCGCACCGGCTGGTTTGTCGAGTCCGTGCTGTCGGCCTCGTTGATCGTGCTGGTCATCCGCACCCGCCGGCCGTTCCATACGAGTCGGCCCTCTCCCGCGTTGCTGATCACGACGCTCCTGACGGGATTGGGGACCATGTTGCTGCCGTCGACTCCGGTGGGAGCCTTTCTGGGATTCGAACCGTTGCCGTCGATCTTCTGGGCGGCGCTGCTCGGAATTTTGTCGGCTTACGTGGTTGCAGCGGAGTTCGCGAAGCAGTGGTTCTACCGACGGGCTCACAATGGGAGCTAGGTGGAGAGGTCGCCGAAACAGGGGAGGTCTGAGGGTCGCTCCCTTTGCGGCTCCCTGTATTCGATCATCTCCTTGACTGTGAACGGGGATGTAGTACAACCAAGAGAAGTTATTCATCCCCTGTCTACTCCCGGCTGTCGATTCTCGTGAGGACGTCATGGCCTGTTCCACGCCGCGATTCAAGACTCCATCCTATGATCCGCAGGTGCTGCTCGATTCACAGCCGGTGACCGTGAATGTGATCGACCCTGCCGACCATTCCGTGCAATTCCAAAATCGAACCTCGCTGGAAATATTCGGTGACATGGCCGGCTCCAGATGCCATGCGAAAGTCGCGGGGAAGGCGGCTCCCTGTGAGTTTTGCCGCATGCCTGAGGCGTTGGCGCGGGGAGGCGTGGTGTCCGAGGAGGTGGACATGCCCGATGGCCGCCGTCTCCTGATCCATTGGGCCAACGCCCCGACGACGGACGGACGGGTACACGTCATTGAAACGATTGTCGATGTGACGAAGCGCAAGCAGGATGAGCAGAGCCTTCGGCAGTCGCAGAAAATGGAGGCACTCGGGCGGTTGGCGGCCGGTATCGCGCACGACTTCAACAATCTGCTCATGGTGGTGATCGGCCATGCGCAACGGGTGGCACAGCAGCTCGGCTCACATCCCTGTCATCATGAAGTGGAAATGATCGGGCAGGCAGGGAGCAGGGCGGCCGCCTTGACGAAGAAGCTGCTGACGTTCAGCCGGCGCCAGGTGCTGGAACAGCGGGATGTGCCGCTCAATACGTTGATTCGCGACATGGAAGATATTCTGCGTCGTTTAATCGGCGAGCAGATTCAGACGGTGATCGTGCTCGATCCCAAGGCCGGGCATGTGTTGGGCGATTCCGTGCAGATCGAGCAGGTGTTGCTCAATCTGGCCCTCAATGCGCGCGATTCCATGGCAGAGGGCGGGATTCTTACGATCGAGACGGGTAATGTCGATCTGGACGAGGCATACGTGCGTGCCCATCCCGGCGCGGTTTCTGGCCCCTATGTCAAACTTGTGGTGGAAGATACCGGCTGCGGGATCGCCGCGGAGACCCTCGCCCATATCTTCGAACCGTTCTTCAGCACGAAGGAGTTCGGCAAAGGTACCGGCTTGGGGTTAGCGACCGTCTATGGCATTGTGAAGGAAAGCCGCGGTTATATCGATGTGACCAGCCAGCCGGGACGCGGATCGCGGTTTACGGTGATGTGGCCCCGGGTGTTGACGCAAACAGGAGAAGCCGAGCCGGTGGCGGCCTCTCGCACGGTTCCCGCCGCCCGAGCGACCATCCTGCTGGTGGAAGACGATGATGGCATTCGGGGTCTCGTCTCAGCCGTGCTTCGAGACCAGGGATATGAAGTGCTGGCGGCCACCGACGGCGTCGAGGCCCTGCAAATGCTGCAGTTGCGAAAAGGGGGATGCGACCTCCTGATCACGGATGTGATCCTGCCGAGAATGAAAGCGGCCGTGCTGGCACAAGGGGCGAGGACGATGTTTCCGAACATCAAAGTGCTCTATATATCCGGTTATTCCGGCGACATGCTGGTCTCGCACGGGGTCGATGCGCAAGCCGCCTACTTGCAGAAACCGTTTCTCCCCCAGGCCATTATCGAAAAGGTGGCCGAACTCCTGCCCGCGCGCCCGCAGTAATGCACGTCGACGTACGATTTGCGTGATCGGATCCATCCTGCCTGCATGTAGCCCGCTTCCCGATGGCCGCCGTCGATTCCGTTACGATGCCGCCCGCAGGCGTAAGGGGCGCGTATCCAACTAGTCGAATCGACGCGAATGACTGCTTGACGCCGGATCGGGGGAGTCGGCACACTCCCGGCCATGACGAATCTCGGTCCGTTGGCCTGAGATGCGTGGTAAGGAGAGGTGATTGCTCGCGTCATGGACCATCCTCGTGCTGAGCGGAGCCATGATCGTCATGGCGGGGACGAAGCTCTCGCGCTGCGGCGATCAGATAGCGGCGCTGACGGGGCTCGGGCGACTGTGGGTCGGCGTCGTGTTGATGGCGGCTGCGACGTCGCTGCCCGAGGTGTTCACAACCGTCAGTGCCGGTTTGCTCGATGCGCCCGACCTGGCCGCCGGGGATCTCTTCGGCGCGGTGCTTGCCAACATGTTCACTCTCGGCCTCATTGACCTTGTCCATCGCGACAAGCGCGTCTGGGAGCAGGCGGCCTTCGAGCATACGCTCGTGGCAGCGCTGGCCATGCTCCTCACCGGCTTAGCCGCGTTTCTGGTGTTATTTCGGGGTGAGACGGGTTCTTCGGTAAGCGCAGGGGGAAGCGCTCTTCTCTTCCTGGCCTACGTCTTCGGGATGCGGGTGGTGTTTCGGCAGGAAGACGTCAAGCGGCGTCAGCGGGCACAGCAACTCCTTGCCGAAGCGGCGCCTGGCGACGACCACAGGCGGGAGTCGGTCCGGCGTGACGGACTGCGCCGCGCCTCCATCGGATTCATCGCCGCCACGATCATCTTGATCATCGCCGCCCCACTGCTTGCGAAATCAGCCAAGGATATCGCGGATCAATCGGGAGTCAGCACGACATTCGTCGGGACGTCGCTCGTGGCGGTGGTGACGACGTTGCCCGAGTTGGTCACGTCTCTGGCCGCCGTCCGGCTCGGGGCCTTCGATCTTGCAGTGGGCAATCTCTTCGGCAGCAATGCCTTCAACATGGCGGCCTTCTTGTTTGCCGATCTGGCATACGCCGGAGGGCCATTACTCGGCGCGATCGACTCCACTCATGCGCTGACCGCCCTCTGGGGCATTCTGATGATGAATATAGGGCTGATGGGGATTGTGTATCGAGTGGAGAAGCGGTATTGGCTCATTGAGCCGGATAGCCTGGTGATGATCCTCGG
>JBEIQG010000270.1:0-4149 GCA_040376625.1 Nitrospira sp.
CATGGGCGGGCATTCCCGATCTAGCGCTTGCCCAGGAGTCCGTTGCTGCTCAAGCCCCGACTGCCTATCGGGACCTGCCCTATATCGGTAGTCGAAACCTTGTCTGGATTATCGCTCAACTCCATTTGTTACTGGCGGGTTTCGTGCTCGGCGTGCCGATCTTTGCCTGGTTGTGCGAAATCGTCGGCTGGAAATCAGGTGATAAGCGCTACGACAAACTCGCGAAAGAGTTTACCAAGCTCCTGACCTCTTCCTATGCCACGACGGCCCTCTTTGGCGGTATCCTATTGTTCCTGCTCATCGGCTTCTATCCAAAGTTGATGGCCTATCTCACGGATATCTTTTTCCCATCCTTTCTCGTCTATTGCGGTCTCTTCCTTGTCGAAACGGCCACCCTGTACTTGTACTGGTACGGGTGGGACGCTATGGCCGAGGGAAGCGGGAAGAAGTTCCACATTTTCCTGGGTTTCCTCCTTAACGTGTTTGCCTTCTTCATCATGATCGTACCCAACTCCTGGGCGACCTTTCAGGCCAGCCCGGTGGTGCTTGCCGAGGGTAGCGACTTCGCCAGGGCGTGGGCCGCGACGTGGAATCCGACCTGGTGGCCCGTGAACATCCACCGCTTGATCGCTAACGTGGTGCTCGGTGGGTATATTTGCGGCGCCTATGCCGGCATCCGCTATCTGTCCGCCAAGAGCCAGGAAGAGCGTTATCACTACGATTGGATGGGATACGTCGGGAATTTTATCGGCGTGTTCGGTCTCTTGCCCCTTCCATTCGCCGGGTACTGGCTGATGCGGGAAATTTATCAATACAACCAACAGATGGGCATCACGCTCATGGGCGGATTCCTCTCCTGGTTGTTCATCCTGCAGGCGATGTTAATCGGTGTGCTCTTCCTGGGCTCCAACTATTACTTCTGGCTCGGGATCACCCATCGAATACCGGGATCTGAAGGCCAGTATCGCAAGCCGATCATGGCCATGTTGATCATTCTTTTGCTGTGTCTGGCAGTATGGATGACGCCGCATTCTCTGGTCGCCAGTTTGGAAGAAGCGCAGAAAATGGGTGGTACGCACCATCCCTTGTTAGGCGTGTTCGGGGTTATGTCGGCCAAGATGACTGTGTCCAATCTCATGGTTCTCGTCACGTTCATGAGTTTCATTATGTATTGGCGTGCGGGTAAGGAAGACTCGGCCGGTTGGGCTAAGGCTGCCAAGGCTCTCATGGGCGGGGTGCTCGGACTGGCTGGTCTTGCCGTGATCGTCCTTGGCGTTTGGGGATACTTTGTGCCGGCGATCATCCGCATCAACTACTTCTCGACTTCCCAGGTGGGTATCGTAATCTTCGTCATGTTGACCATTACGCCGTTGACCGCTCTGTTGCTGAAGAGTGCGAAGACCACCACGGAAATGGTGTGGGGGAAAATGCCGCCGCGAGCCGGGTATGCGTTGGTCCTCAATGCGGTCATGGTCATTCTGCTCATGACACTCATGGGTTATGCTCGTTCGTCCTCTCGCGTTCATTGGCATGTATATGGCGTCATGCGGGACTCCTCGCAATATGCTTTTTCGCCGGCGCTTGGTTATGCAGCAGCTTTGATGGCGCTCAATACATTCCTCTTCTGCATGTTAGTGGCCTTCATATTCTGGGTGGCCACGATGGGGGACAAAGCCAAGGCGGCTGCCAGCGCAAAGGGTTCGCTAGAGCCAGGAACCCCAGGAGCCATTCCCGCGATGGCTGGCGGGTCGCTGGCATTGGATGGACCTGAGGCCGATACTTCTGAGAAGCAACGTCCGGTCTGATCGGGAAGATGATCTTCTCCTGGTCACCAGGGGCGGGTCGTGATCATTATCCTTTGTTGAGGACTTATGAGTGAAGTAGTCAAACTGCAGCTAATCGGTCTCTGTGTCATCGGCCTCGGAACGGTGATCCTCCTGTTTGTCAAAGGGCAATTTATCCGGGTCATTGGTTTCGTGGCGATCGTGCTGGGACTGTTTTCATTGGTCGCTCTTGCCGTTCCCCAGATGGCATCATTGCCGCCCGCTGAAGAAAGCATCAACATTGCCGATATCAAAACGCCGACCGACATGGCGACGATCGGCCAAAAGATATTCTTCAGCAAGGGACAGTGTGCGCTTTGCCATTCGATCGGTCCAAGCGAATCCGCACGTTGCCCGGATCTGAAAGGCATCGGCGCCAAGCTGTCACGGGAGTTTATTTTTGAAAGTCTGACCGAGCCGCAAGCCTATCTCTATCTGGACTACCGGCATGAGGGCATTCCTAAGGAGTATCCGGCTCGGATGCCGTACATCAACAAGAATCCAATCGGTCTGTCCAAGAATGAAATTCTATCTGTGATCGCGTTCCTGCAGCAAATGAGCGGTGAACCCATCAGCGTCAGTCCGGCGGAATTGGATTTGCCACGGGCCACACCGGCCCCGGTCAAGGCGGCTGATACAGGCGCGTTGACGCTGGCGCAGGCTCGTTAGTCGTCGGTGAAGTAGAGGAGGGTGGTTATGGGAGGCGTACTCGTTCGACCGATTATTTTAACGGTCTGTATTTATTTGTTCTTGAAGTTTATTGTCCCGAATCTGCCGCATTCTGCGCCGTTGCCTTCGAGCTTGATTTTCCTCTACTTGATGCTGACGACAGCCGGGATTGTCATCTTTGCCACGCTCAGCGGCGCATCGAAGGATGCGTTCTTTGGCCCGATTCTGCGTTTCCTTACCGGCGAAGGCGGGGGGGCGCTGAGCAGCGCCCGTTATCTCGTCCTGGCGTTATTTCCCCTCTTGGTCGGCTGGCAGGCATACGGCAGCACGGCATCGAGCGATGCACCGCCCGCCGAAAATCGAACCATTCACCCCGCTCCTCCGGGCGAATACACGGGCCTGTCGAACCCTGTCCCGAAGACCCCTGAGAATATCATGTACGGTAAAGGTCTCTACGCTTCGCGTTGCGCCCCATGCCACGGGAATTTCGACGGGAAGGGGTTTGCTGCGCCAGGCTTTACGCCGCCGCCGGCCAACTTTAAGGATCCGACGACGATCGCGATGCTGCAGGAAAGCTATCTCTTCTGGCGAATCAAGAAGGGAGGCGTGGGTCTCCCTGTTGAGGGTATGCCATGGAAAACGGCTATGCCTCGCTGGGAGCTCGAACTGTCGGATGAAGACATTTGGAAAGTCATTATGGGCGAATACGATGGGGCCGGACAAAAACCCAGAACGTGGGACGAGTCCGAATAATTTCTCCGACCAGGGGCTGCAGAGCAATTAAGGGGAGCGTATGGCACGAGTGAGGAGACCAGGAACGAGTTGGTGGGTTGGGGCCGTCGGCCTCGTGGGGCTGTGCGTGGCCGCCGAAGTCCAGCCGGCCTATAGCCAGCAGAGCGTGTCGGTTCGCGCCGCGCTCGTGAAAGGATCCCTTCCGACAGATGATCCGACGGCGGCGGCCTGGGCGACCGCGGCGGTGTCGGAATTTCCAATGTCTCCTCAGGTGCATTGGCCGGTGCGTATCACCGAGGTCACCGCAAAGAGCGTGAAGGTACGTGGACTGCATGATGGTACGACAGTAGCAATCTTGCTGGAGTATACCGATCCATCTGAAGATCCTGAAGATGCGGCGGCACTGGAGTTCATGGTCGGCGATACCAAGGCCCATTTTGCCCACGGCCAACCCATGGCGCAGGTCGAAGGTGGACCGGTCAATATTTGGTATTGGAAAAACAAAGACGGGAAGGGCTCGGACCTGGGCGCGAAGGGATTCGGCACGCTGAAACCACATGACCACCAGGATGTGAAAGCCAAAGGTGTCTATCAGGGCGGAGTCTGGAAAGTTGTGTTCTCACGGGCGTTGAGCACCACGCATCTGGCGGAGGACACCCAATTCCAACCCGGCCAATTCGCCAGCATTGCATTTGCCATCTGGGACGGGAAGAAAATGGACACCGGCCTGCCGAAGGAAAAGGGATCGGAAAAGGCTATTTCGTCCTGGTGGTATTTCCGGGCCGATGCACCACCCGACTATTCGCCATATATGTATGCATTACTCGCGGTGGCCTTGGCGCTGGGATTTGAGTTGGTCCTCGTGAGACGTTTAAAGAAAGGGTCGTGAGCATGAGGGCGTGGCGAAGAATACGCGTATTTGGAG
>JBEIQG010000022.1:0-26512 GCA_040376625.1 Nitrospira sp.
GGGTAGAAAGCAGCTGAATGCCGCGTGCGGAGAAACAGGAGGGATGTGAAACATATTCAAGCCGAAGGCCGCCGGGGCCTCTCTTGCAAGAGACCCCGGCGGCGGTGAAGAGCAGTCGCCGTAGGGTTACTGTACTTCGACGTTGATGCTCTGCGTGGCGGTGAGGAGGGCGTGGTCCTTGGTGGCGCCGGTCACGGTCACCTTGTGTTTGCCTTTGGGTACCCCCTTGAACGTCCCCCCGAAGCCCTTCTGATACTGATCATCCAGGTATACGTGGGCATGTGCGGCTTGCGAGCCCTTAGTCAGATCATACTTCAACTCAAAGCTGTCGCTGACCTTGTCTCCATCCTTGGGAGCCGTGATCACGATCTTCGACCCGTCCTCGATCGGCTTGTCTGCGGCAAAGACCGGCGCTCCGCTGAGCGCGCCCACTAATGCGATACCCAGACCCACAAATCCGACGCTTTTCATCACATGCATAACGGCCTCCTTGTTTAAACCAGTGAATGATCGCCAAACCCTATCACCTTTTACGGACCAATAGCTCGCTTGGATTCTTTTCTCCGGTGTAAGACAATGCCCGGTCTTCCGACTACCTGCCATGGCGACTCACTACGACATCATCATCATCGGGACCGGGCCTGGCGGGGGCACGCTGGCCTATAAGCTGGCGCCGTCGAGGAAGCAGATCCTCTTGCTGGAACGGGGCGGATACCTGCCGCGTGAGAAGGACAACTGGAGTTCCAAGACCGTCTTCATCGACAACAAATACAAGGCCAAGGAAACCTGGAAGGACAAAGACGGGGGCACGTTTCACCCCGGCATCCACTACAACGTCGGCGGGAATTCGAAGGTCTACGGAGCGGCGCTGTTACGCATGCGAGCGCAGGATTTCGGGGAGGTCAAACATCACGGCGGGATTTCACCGGAATGGCCGATCGGGTATGACGACCTCGAGCCCTATTACACCCAGGCCGAGTACCTGTACCACGTGCACGGCAACCGCGGGGAAGACCCGACGGAACCGAAGGCCAGCGCGCCGTACAAGTATCCTGCGCTCACTCACGAACCTCGCATTCAGGTGCTGCATGAGGATTGGCAGAAGTGCGGCTACAAGCCCTTTCACCTGCCGGTCGGCGTGATGCTGGACGAGAATCATAGGGAAAAGAGCCCCTGCATTCGTTGCGGGAGCTGCGACGGTTTTCCCTGTCTGGTGAATGCCAAGGCCGACTCGCAAGTGGTCTGCGTCGATCCGGCGTTGCAGTATCCGAACGTGACGCTGCTCACCCACGCACTGGTCGTCAGATTGGAGTCGAGGGGGACAGGCCGTGAAGTCACGGGCGTCGTTGTGGAGCGCGACGGCCGGACGGAGATCTTCACGGGCAACATTGTGGTGGTCTCAGCCGGCGCGATCAATTCGGCCGCGCTCCTGTTAAGGTCCGCAAACGGGAAACACCCCAACGGGCTCGCCAATTCATCCGGACTCGTGGGCCGCCACTACATGTGTCACAACAATTCGGCCATGCTGGCGATCTCCAAGCGGCCGAACCCGACGGTCTTTCAAAAAACCATCGGCCTCAACGACTTCTACTTTCCCTCGACTGAGTGGAATTATCCCATGGGTCACATCTCAATGATCGGCAAGCAGGATCTGGATTCGCTGCGGGCCGGGGCGCCGGCCTTTGCGCCCGGGTTCGCGCTCGAGCAGATGGCCAAACATTCGCTCGACTTCTGGATGACCTCGGAGGATCTCCCCGACCCTGATAACCGCGTGATCGTCAACAAGGATGGCAGCATCACACTTGCCTATACGGAAAACAATCTGGAGGCGCATCAGCGATTGGCGGCCAAGCTCAAGAGCATGCTCAATCATCTGGGTTGCGAAGAACATCTGCTGCCCACGCACCTGTACCTGGGGAAGAAGATTCCGATTGCGGGCACGGCGCACCAGTGCGGGACAGTCCGCTTCGGACGTGACCCCAATAACAGCGTACTGGACGTGCACTGCAAGGCGCACGATCTGGATAATCTCTACGTTGTGGATGCAAGCTTCTTCGTCTCGAGCTCAGCGGTCAATCCCTCGCTGACGATCATCGCGAACGCCCTGCGAGTAGGGGACCATCTGCTCTCAAGACTCGCGTGAAACAACCGGCGTGAAAGGTGAAACGTGAAGAGTGTTGCCAAGAAGATTGCGCTCACCGCCCTGTCATTCCTTGTATGTTACACCGGGCCCTCGGAGGCCCAGGTCGCAGTCCAATCCGTCGCCTCCGTCGGCTTCACCGTCTCGGACATGGACCGATCCATCGCCTTCTACCGGGACGTGTTGACGTTCACGCCGCTGAGTGACGTGGAGGTTGATGGGCCTGAATATGATCAATTCTGGGGGATGTTCGGCGTGCGCGCGCGAGTGGTGAAGCTGCAACTCGGCGAACAGCACCTGGTGCTGACCGAATTTCTCTCGCCCCCGGACCTGCGACCGATTCCGATGCCCTCCTACAGCCATGATCTCTGGTTCCAGCACTGCGCCATCGTCGTGCGCGACATGGAGGCCGCCTGGGCGCAGCTGCGGAAGCACCATGTCCGTCAGGTATCGCCGCGGCCGCAGACCATCCCGAGGTCGAATGTCGCTGCCGCCGGCATCAAGGCGATGAAGTTTCGAGATCCGGACGGACATAATCTCGAACTGCTCTGGTTCCCGGATGGCAAGGGGCATCCACGTTGGCAGAGGAGCGGGACCGACCTGTTCCTGGGGATCGATCACACGGCGATGACGGTCCGGAGCACGGAGAACAGCACCAAGTTTTATCGCGACCTGCTGGGGATGACGGTCGCAGGAGGCACGCTCAATATGGGCGCGACCCAACAGTATCTCGACAGTTTGCCCGGCGCCCGTACACGCGTCACCGGCCTGGCCCCGAAGCTGAACCCGCCGAGCCTGGAATTTCTGGAATATGAACTTCCGACGGCGGGACGGCCTTTCCCCGTCGATTCGCACCCGACCGATCTCTGGCATTGGCAGACGACGCTTGTGGTGTCCGATGTGGAGGCAGCCGCATCAGCATTGCGAGACGGGGCGCAGTTTGTGTCATCCGGCGTGGTGACCCTGCCGGATCAGCGTGTGGGGTTCGGGAAAGGCTTCCTGGTGCGAGATCCCGACGGACATGTGATGCAAGTGGTTTCACCATGAGCGCCACAACGATGGTTTCCACAGGGATGCCACGCACGATGACGACCTGGATCAAACTGGGTTGTGGCGCCTTGGCGGTGGCCGCCGCTTGGTGGGGGCTCGCCTCATTCGACTATGAGCGCTATTTTTCGCCGGCCGCGCTCGCGCAATGGCTCAATGCCGCCGGCCCGCTGGGGCCGCTGCTGCTGATCGGGGGAATGGTCGGGGCGGTGATTGTCCCGCCGATCCCCAGTTTGCCGTTGGACCTCGCAGCTGGAGCGGCCTTCGGTCCGTTCTACGGCGCACTCTATGCCGTGATCGGCGCGGAGATCGGCGCGATCCTCTGTTTTCTCATTGCGCGTGTGTTGGGACGCGAGGCGCTGTCGCACCTCATGAAGCCGGAGTATGCGTTTTGCCGGATGTGTACGGACCATCAGTTGATGGGCGCCGTGTTCGTCGCCCGGTTCATCCCGATCTTTTCATTCGACGTGGTGAGTTACGGCGCCGGCCTCACCAATATGTCGCTCAAAACCTTCGCGCTGGCCACCCTGTTCGGCATGGCGCCGCCGACCTTTGCGTTCGTTTATCTTGGCAGCAGCGTCGTCAGCGCCCAATGGCCGTTGATTGCCGCCGGTGTCGTGATGGTCGTCTTTTTTCTGGCAATGCCCAAGATTCTGGCTAAGTACCGGACGAGTCCCTTCGCGCGGCTCTTCCTTGGACCGCCGCCGGCTCCGGCGGTCCCAATGGAAATCCCCCTGCAGATCCGCTGTATAGGCTGCGGCGCGCGGCTGTCGCCTCCATGACCGTCCCCGTTGTGCCCGCTTTCCCCTTGGTTGCGGGACTTTCCCCTCCGGTGCTAGACTTTGCGCGATTTTTCCTGCCCTCCACGGTCCTCTGTAGGTGAGTGCGATGGCATCTCCCGACCTTGAAGAAGCTCTCCGACGCAGCGAGGAATTGGCCGCTCGCCTGATCGAAAGCAGTCGCGACTGCATCAAGGTGCTTGATCTCAACGGGCATCTTCTGTCCATGAACGCTCACGGCATGACGGCCCTGGAGATCTGCGACTTCGGCCGGCTGGTCGGTTCGCCCTGGATTGAGTTCTGGGACGGAGAAGACCGGGAGCACGCGAGGGCTGCAATCGAACAGGCGTGTCAGGGGGAGGTCGGCCGGTTCACGGGATTCTGCGCGACCCGGCAGACCAAGTCGCCGAAATGGTGGGATGTCTCGGTGACCGCCATTCTCGACAAAGACGGCAAGCCCGAGAAGCTGCTCGCGATTTCGCGTGATGTCACGAGGCTGAAGGAAGCCGAGCAGGGGATTCAGCAGGCCTACGGCCGATTGGAACAGCAGGTTGCCGCCAGGACGCGTGACCTTGCTCAGACCGGCCTTGTGCTTCGGCAGATCGTCGAAGGGGTTGAGTCGAAAATCGGTGAACAGTTCTTTCCCTCGCTCGTGCAGCAGCTGGCCACCGCGCTCGGCGTGGATTATGCCTATGTGTCCGAGCTCAGAGAGGATGGCATCAACTTCCGATCCAGAGCGGGATGGGGCAAAGGGCAACCGCTTCCCGAGTTCGACGTGCCGGCGCACGGGCCCTGCGAAACTGTGCTGACACGCAAATGTGTCCACCATCCGGACCAACTACGCGAGCTGTATCCTCACGTTCAACTCATCCAGGACATCGGGGTCGAGAGCTACTGTGGGGTGCCGATTGTGGATGGCTCGGACCGGGTCATCGGGCACCTGGCAGTCATGGATTCCAAACCGATGCTCGATCACGTGCGGACGACATCGATCCTGGGCATCTTTGCGATGCGAGCGGCCGCGGAGTTCGAGCGGTTACGGTTTGAACGAGCGCTACGCAAGAGCGATCTCACATTGCGGAAGATCGATGAAGGGACGGCGGGGGCCACCGGCGCGGCCTTTTTCCCCTCATTGGTCAAAAGTCTCGCGGAAGCGCTCCAGACCAAATACGCCTTCGTCTCCAAGTTTGTCAGCGGCTCGCATACGCGTGTGCGCACGCTGGCGTTCTGGCATGGTGACGGCTTCCTCGACAACTTCGAATACGACCTGCCCCACACCCCTTGCGAGCGCGTGTTAGCGGGAGAAGTGTGTCTGTTCCCGGAGAAGGTACAGGACTTGTTTCCCGAGCATCGGGAGGATCTGGCGAAGCTGGGTGTCGAGAGTTACCTCGCCATTCCTGTTTCGGACCGCTCCGGCGCGGTCATGGGGCATCTCGCCGTCATGGATACCAAGCCGATGCACGACGACCCTCGGGTGCTGTCTGTGTTCAAAATCTTCGGGGTCCGGGCAGGTGCCGAGTTGGAGCGAGAACGCCTGGATACCCAGCTGAAGGAGAACGAGGAGCGATTGCGGGACCTGTTTGACGAGGCTCCCATTGCCTATGTGCACGAAGGGTTGGACACCCGCTTTCTGCGGGCCAATCGCGCGGCGATGCGGAGCCTGGGTATCACGCCGGAAGAAGTCAACGGGACGTATGGCCGCAGTTTTATTCCGGACACGCCGGACGCGAAGCGCCGCTTGAAGGAAGCCTTCGATTCCGTCGGCCGTGGTGCCGACACCAGCGGCGTGGTGATGGAATTGCGCCGTAAGGACAACGGTAAGCCGCTCTGGATCCAGTGGTGGTCGAAGCCGGACCCCGGCGGCACCTACACCCGCACCATGTTCGTGGACATTACCGAGCGTGTGCTGATGGAGCAGGAAAAGGCCCGGCTCGAAGCCCAGAACGTCTACCTGCAAGAAGAAATCAAGGGCGCGCACAATTTCGAAGAACTGATCGGGTCGTCGACGTCGCTCAGAAAAGTGCTCAAGAACGTCGAGCGGGTGGCGCCGACCGATTCGACGGTGCTCATCACCGGTGAGACCGGCACCGGCAAGGAACTGATTGCGCGCGCGGTTCACAATCTGAGCCCTCGTAAGGATCGGCCCCTGGTGAAGGTGAACTGCGCCGCCATCCCCGCCGGCCTCATCGAAAGCGAACTCTTTGGCCACGAAAAAGGCGCTTTCACCGGCGCGCTCACGAAAAAGATGGGCCGCTTTGAAGTGGCTGATAAGGGCACGATTTTTCTCGATGAAATCGGCGATTTGCCACTGGATCTGCAATCGAAGCTGCTGCGGGTGCTGCAGGAAGGCGAGTTCGAGCGGGTCGGCGGTACGCAGACCTTCAAAGTGAAGGTGCGGGTGATCGCCGCCACGAACCGGGATCTGGCGCAGCAGTCGAAGGCCGGTCAGTACCGTCCCGATCTCTATTACCGGCTGAACGTGTTTCCGATTCACCTGCCGCCGTTGCGCGAGCGCGAGAGCGATATCCCGCTGCTGGTGCAGTACTTCGTCCGCAAGTTCGCCGTGAACTTCGGGAAGAAGATCGACCGGATTCCTGAACGGATGATGACGGCGCTCCAGCGTTACCCCTGGCCGGGCAACATCCGCGAACTCGAACATGTCATCGAACGGGCGGTTATTCTCAGCGAAGGACCGGAATTGGAACCGATCGAGTGGTTGTCGTCGTCTGACGGCAAGGCCGGTCCGGCCAAGACGCGCACCCTCGAGGAAGCAGAACGGCAGCACATTGTCGACGTGTTGGAGCAGACCAGCTGGCGCGTGAGCGGTCCCAAGGGCGCGGCTGCCGTTCTTGGATTGAAACCGACGACTCTTGAGGCCAGGATGAAGAAGCTCGGTATCGAACGCAAACAACGTGAGGCGTAACGCATCGTTTGTGACGCGAGAACGGGCCTACCGACCCTCATCCTTTCCCGCCCTCTCTTCTTTCTAACCGTTCCCAATCAGTGACATCCCATGCTGATTCTCCAGCGAGGTTCGGCTCACGATCCACGAAGGACGATCCTTTCTCCCAATATATCGTGACGGTCCCAATATTTTGGGAATCCATCCTGCGCTGACAGGCGGCAGTTTCCAGCAACGTTCTTCCGTTTCTCATTGCATTGACGACCACTTAGCCTGTCAGGCGGCACCGCCGCGCGGTGTGGCATTGCTGTTGCTGATGAGTCTGTTCAGTGCAGACAGCAAAGGAGATTCTGGAGCGATGTTGAAGATCACCAAAATTCAAGAAAGCGGAAGCGACGTTCTCCTCAAGCTGGAAGGAAAGATCATGGCGCAGTGGGCCGCTCTCCTCGACGGCGAGTGCCGCTCGTTCCTCCGGCAGAAGAAGGCTGTCTATCTGGACTGTTCACATGTGGATTTTATCGATCAGCGAGGAGTGGAGGTGGTCAAGAACCTCCCTTCCACACAAGTTACCCTGATGAGCGCTCCCGGTTTTGTGACGGAGTTGCTGCAGATTGGAGGCCAGTCATGAATTCAGTCATCACCAACTATCACGAATCGCCGGGACAGTCCTTGCTGGCCGGAGAATCGACGGTCGTTTCGACAGGCACGCCGCCCCCGCAGGCAGAGCGGACTCTCCTTGCCAGGCTCCTCGCCGGTGATGAGGGTGCGTTCGGCGAGTTGGTCGACACACATCACAACGCACTGATTCGGACGGCCCTGAGCCACGTGGCGGATCGGGAGGTCGCCGAGGAAGTGGTGCAAGACACGTGGAGAGCCGTGATCGAAGGGTTGTCCCGCTTCGAGGGGCGCTCGTCGCTACGGACCTGGATCTTCGGGATTCTGATTCATAAGGCGAAGGACCGGGGCGTGCGCGAGAAGCGGCACACGACGTTCTCCGCCTTCCAGTCCTACGAGGACGACCATGACGAAGCAATCGATCCCTTGCGATTCCATCAGTCGGGTGAATGGGCCGGCCATTGGGCCTTTCCTCCGCAACCCTGGGACGATCAGACCCCGGAGAAACTGTTGGCCTCTCAGCAGGCGGTCTCTGCCATGAACCAGGCGATCGAGGCGTTGCCCAGAAACTTGAAGGAGGTCTTGATTCTTCGCGATGTGGACCAGGTTGAGGCTAAAGATGTGTGCCTATTGCTGAATATTACGGAAACTAACCTCTATGTCCGGTTGCATCGGGCGCGGGAACGAGTGAGGGTTGCGGTGGAAATGTATCTGGAGGGCGAGAAGACGGCGGTGTAAGAAACATGGCCGGAGAAGGATATAGAGGTGCCGGATCAACCACCGGATAACCCCTTGCATGAACGATCATCGCTTACAATGGATCGTCCGTGGATTAACCTGCCGTCAGTGGAGGCGCTGGCCTTCGACTATCTCGATGATCGCCCGGTCCTCATGTGAGGGTACGCGTCGGTCTGCACCTCGCGTCCTATCCCCATTGCCGGACCTATGTCCTGCAGATCAGATGGCTGTGCGACACTCTCGGGCGATTTCCCAAACCTGCTCCACTGCCTCCTGTCGGCTCCGCTTGTCTCGACAGTTCGCAGCGTTTCACGCGCCTGACCATTCCCGCTTGTAAGGGTGAGGGGGCTTCCACGACTCACGGCCATGCAGGAATCATCCACCATGATGATGTTGAGTTCGGCGCAACTGCGGTTGGAGGAAACCGCGACGCTGGCGACGCCGGAACGGCGCTATGGCGCGCTGGCGAAGTCGCTCTTTTTTGCGATGGACCTGCTCTACGGACGAACAAGAAGCTGGAGCAAGTTCAAGGTGCTCGAGGTTATCGCCCGTGTGCCCTATCAAGCATGGGAACATGTGGCCTACATCGCGATCACGCAGCAGTACGAACAGGAGGATTTTGCGCGGCGCATATTCGAGCGGGTGAAAGAAAGCCGTCACCAGCAGGACAACGAGCAGTGGCATTTGCTGATTCTGGAGGAATGGATTCATCGCCGAGGCGTGAAGGAGAGCTTTGTGCTGCATCGACTAGTGCCGCAGCTCATTGCCTTCGTCTACTACCAGATCAGCTGGTTGCTCTATGTGATGAAGCCTGAGTGGAGCTATCGCTTGAACGTCGATTTCGAAACCCATGCGGAACACGAATACATGCTGTTTGCATGCGAACATCCGGAACTGGAGCAGGAACCGTTCGTGAGCGCATTCAAGAAAGACTACGGCAATTTTGCCACGATGGCCGATGTGATCCGTCAGATCGGCTACGACGAGCGGGTTCATAAGCACGAAAGCATGGCCAAGTTCGGGATAGCTCGATTTGTCTAAGGAAGGAACCGTTATGAAAGCCGTTGCCGTGATACCGGGACAAGCCAACTCGATCCACCTCGCCGAACTGCCGAAGCCGTCCGTCCATGAGATCCCGAACGGGCGCGGGGTGCTGGTGCAGGTGTTACGTGTCGGGGTCGACGGCACGGACAAAGAAATTAATGCCGCCGAGTATGGGATGGCTCCTCCCGGTGACGATTTTCTCGTGATCGGTCATGAGTGTCTGGGCCGCGTGCTGGAGGTCGGTCCCGCTGTCAGTGAGTTCGCGCCGGGTGATTATGTGGTGCCGACGGTGCGGCGGCCGGGCGGTAGTTTTTATGATCAGATCGGCCAGTACGACATGACAAGCGAAGATACGTATTTCGAACGGGGCATCAACCTTCGGCACGGCTATTTGACGGAACGGTTCGCGGATGATCCGGAATACCTCGTGAAGATTCCGAAGGGGCTCAAGCACGTGGCCGTTTTGTTGGAGCCGGCGTCGATCATCGAGAAGGGCATCATCCAGGCATACGAGGCGCAGCGGCGCTTTAAAATCTGGCGGCCGAGGAAAGCCGCTGTGTTGGGAGCCGGAACCGTGGGGCTGCTTGCCGCCCTCTCGTTGAGGATGAAGGGGTTCGACGTGACCAGCTTCGGCAAACAGGGCGGTCCGTCGCGTAATCTCGACCTCTTGGCGGAACTCGGCGTGCGCTATGTTTCCACGAACGAGCTGTCGATCCGAGAGGCGGCAAAGCGCTTTGGCCCATTCGATTTGATGTTCGAGGCGACCGGCTACTCTCCGGTGGTGTTCGAAGCGATGGAATGTTTGGGCAAGAACGGCGTGCTGGTGCTGGCGAGTGTAACCGGTGGGGACCGCGAGCATCCGATCCCTGCCGACAAGATCAACTTGGATTTCGTGCTGGGCAACAAACTGGTCGTCGGAACGGTCAATGCGAACCGGGAATATTTTGAAGCGGGGGTCTATGACTTCGCGCGGGCGGAGTTGGAATTTTCCGGCTGGCTCTCGAAACTCCTCACCCATCCGGTTGAAGGCCTCGACAACTACCGGGACATGATGCGGTTGCTGACAGAGGAGCGTAGCGCCATCAAGGTCTACGTGAATGTGGCCTACGACCGGCAGGACCCGACGCATCGCCCTGGCCGTGAGGAGGAGCCATGATGCACAATCCCTTATGGACGAGAACCATGGTTGCAACGCAACGCATGATAGCCGGGATGCTTCTGATCCTGCTGTCCGTCGCGCCTTCATGGGGCGGGCAGTTCTTCGAGCAAGACGGCATCGCGATACGAGGCTACGACCCGGTTGCCTATTTCACGAGTAGGACACCCATGCAGGGTGTTCCCGAGTTCCACGCCGTCTTTCAAGGATCGACCTTTTACTTTGCCTCCGCGACTCATCGAGACATCTTTCTTGCGAACCCGGATAAATTCTCCCCTCAATATGGCGGTTTCTGCGCCTATGGCATGGCGAAAGGCTACAAAGCCTCCACCGATCCGGTCGCCTTTACGGTGGTCGGTGAGAAACTCTATCTCAATTACAGTGGCACGGTGCGGGCGCTCTGGATCTTCGATATTTCCGGCTACGTCAGGAAAGCCGACCACAATTGGCCTGCCCTGCGGCTGACCACCCAGGTCACGCCATAGTTCCGTCGCCCCTTTTCAGCGTAAGAACTCCCCATCCGCATCGACTCATGCACAGAGCGACACCATCTTCTCTGTTATGTGCTCACGCCGGAGGAGCCTATGACACCGACATTACACGTTGATCCCCTTGTTTCAGAAACGATGCCTGTGACGTCTGCGCCGCCGGTGAACCAGCCCTCGACAGCACCGGGGGAGCGGGTCGCCGGCCAAGACTCGCCGGATGAGCGGATCTATCGCCACCGGCTCCCGGTGCGCATCGGCCATTGGCTGAATGTGGTCTGCCTCTTCATTCTCATCATGAGCGGGTTGCAGATCTTCAACGCCCATCCGGCACTCTACTGGGGCGATCGATCGGACCGAGACCGAACCCTGCTTTCCATTCGCGCCGTCAAATCGGATGGAGGCCAAGTGAACGGCATCACCACGATACTGGGCCATCCGTTCGATACCACCGGCGTACTCGGTTATTCCAACAACAGTGCCAGGGCGTTTCCCGCTTGGGCGACTGTGCCGAGCGCGAAATGGCTCGCAATGGGCCGTCAGTGGCACCTCTTCTTCGCCTGGCTGTTCGTCATCAACGGCCTGCTCTTTGCGACCCATGCCTTCATCAGCCGCCACCTCACGGAAGACCTGCTGCCGACCGGCCGGGATCTGAAGAATATCTCGCAGGCGGTGAAAGACCATCTCCGGTTGCGCCACCCCAAGGGCGATGAAGCCAAGCGCTACAACGTGCTGCAGAAGCTGGCCTATATCAGCGTCCTGTTCGGACTCGCGCCGCTGATCGTGCTGACCGGTCTGACGATGTCGCCGACGATCGATACCGCGTTTCCCTGGCTCTTGACGATCTTCGGCGGGAGACAGGCGGCGCGGACGATTCATTTCATCGCCTGCTTCTCCTTCGTCGGCTTCATCATCATCCACGTGGCGCAGGTGGTGCTGACCGGTTTCTTCAACAACATCCGATCGATGGTGACCGGATACTTCGTCTTACGGCATGAAGGAGTGGAGAGATGAAACACGAACAAGCCATGAAACGTCGCGGATTCTTGAAGGCCACGGTCGGCGCCGCGAGCCTCGTGGCACTCGCCGGTTGTGACAAGTTGACGCAGAGCAGTTGGTTCCCTTCGATTCTCCACAAGGCTGAGGGCCTGACCGAACGGGTTCAGCGCGCGGTCACACCGGCCAGTGCCATGGCCAAAGAGTACGGGGAGGAAGATATTTCGAACGTATTCCCGGCCAACGGCAATACGGATCCGGGAACGGAAGAGTATGCCGTGATGGTGAAGAACGATTTTGCCGACTGGCAGGTGCTGATTGATGGGCTGGTGACAACACCCACCATGTTCTCCCTCGGCGCAATCAAGGAGATGCCCGCGCGCACGCAGATCACCCGTCACGATTGCGTCGAAGGGTGGAGTGCCATCGGCAAGTGGACCGGTGTTCCCTTGGGCGACCTGCTACGCAAAGTCGAGCCGCTGCCGACGGCGAAGTATGCGGTCTTCTATTGCGCCGACATCGACGATGAAGGCCTGTCGTATTACGAAAGTATGGCGGTGGCCGATTGCTTTCACCCGCAGACGATTCTGGCCTATGAATTGAACGACAAGACACTCGATATTTCTCATGGAGCCCCGTTGCGCCTTCGCTTCGAACGTCAGCTGGGCTACAAACAAGCGAAGTATGTGGAGCACATCGAGCTCGTTGCGTCGCTCGCCGACGTCGGCGGGGGTAAGGGGGGCTATTGGGAAGATCAAGGGTATGAATGGTATGCAGGCATATAAGATGTTGAAACAGGTTTCCAGCATTGTTCTCGTCCCTTCTCATCCAGCGAGGTACATAAAAGCAAACGCCCCGGGTGCTCAGTCGCTCGGGCCTTGCTGGACAACCTGTTTGAACAGCCTCTTAGGCAGTGTGATGCTCGTCATCCTCTCCGGATGTCTCTCGCCCATCGCCATGCATCGGGCGGTGATCGAGTACGACCGGACGGTGAGTTATGTCGAAGCCGATCTGCTCCTCTTGAACATTGCACGGGCTCGGTACCACCGGCCGGTGCATTTCACTGCGGTGTCCAGCGTCGCGGCCACGTTCGACTTTCGAACCAGCGCCGGGATTTCCGGAGGATTGGGACGCGCGCCGGAAGCGGCTGAGCGGGCGATCAATCTGGAGTACAGCGCAAGCGTCGCGGAGAATCCGACCATCACGATTGTGCCGATTACCGGCGAGGAATTTACGAAGCGTGTGTTGCGGCCGCTCGATGAGGATAAGTTCGAGTTTCTGGTCCGGCAGGGCTACGACATTAATATGGTGCTGCGCCTCATGGCTCGCGGCATTGCGTTCGATGACGAACGCGGCCCCATCGTGTTGTTTAATGCGCCGTCCCAAGGAGAGGGCTACAGAGAGTTTCGCCGGAGGCTGCTGCATCTGGCCGGGTTGGACGCAGAGCGACAACTCTTCGTCGGTCCGATTCTGTTCGAGGAAAGTCACACGGTCCGCACGAACCGTCCGCCGAATCCTGATGAAGTCGTTGCGGCGCTGGAGAAGGGATTCCGTTGGGAAGGCGACGAGGAGGGAAGAGTCCACACGGTCCGGCGCAAGGCCGTCGGCCGGCTGGTGATTTCAAATTACGACCCTGCCCGATTGTCGAATGAGGAACGGCGGCACCTGCATGAGGAGGCGCAACGCGCGCCGCTCGACTCCATCCTCGTGGATCTCCGGCCGGGCAACCCGGGTGGCGACTATCCGTTGCACGGCTCGATCTTGCTCCGCAGCATGAACGCGATCATCGGCTTCGTGGCCCGGAGCATCGAGGAGGAGCGGGAGATGATGGTGTCCCCGGATGTCAGAACGAAAACTGTCGTGCGGAACCCGGCCCGTACGCTCGAAATCGAGGAGTCCGACTCGAAGCCCAGCGATTATGAATTCTCCGTGCCGTTCGACGGCCGGTATTATTCGGTCCGGAAATATCCTGTGAGTCAGGGCATGGTACCGAGCTGGAATCAAGAAGCCTTTGCGGTTCTGTCGAATCTATTCCAGATGACGGTGACCGATCTGACGAAGTATCCGACACCGGCGATTGCCATCGCCAAGTAGCAGGAGAGGTGTGTCATACGCCGCACCGCCCGAGAGCGTCCACCGGCTCTATACAATCGCTCATGGTGGATAGCCGGATGTGCGGCCGACGCGGCCGCGTCACTTCGGGCTGCCGGGCCAAGCGAGAACTCCTGTAAGGATCGGCTCTCCTGACCGACTCAGTCCATAGCTGGAACAAGCACAATCTTCCAGAGTGATGGGTCAGAAAGGAGTCATGATGCTACAACACGAGATGATGGGGGAGGTTGCTGTCCCTCCCGCAATGCCTGCCCAAGTGAGAGCCTCCGGAAAACTGATCGTCCTGCTCGTCCTCGCCCTTGGCCTCGCGGCATTCTTCTATTTCGACGTGGGGCACGCATTATCCCTCGACACATTGAAGGAGAATCGCGATCGCTTGCTCGCCTTCACGGGGGCCAACTATGCCACTGCCGTGGGGCTATTTATTGTGTCGTATGCAACCGTCACGGGTCTGTCGCTGCCTGGCGCGGTCATCCTGACGCTGGCCGGAGGATTCTTGTTCGGCAGCATTTTCGGAACGCTCTTCGTCAACCTAGGCGCGACAACTGGCGCGACTCTGTCGTTTCTCGTCGCTCGGTACCTCCTGCGTGATACCGTCGAACAGAAATTCGGGAAATGGCTTAGCCCCTTCCAGGAAGGATTTGCCAAGAATGCTCTCAGCTATCTCATGACCCTGCGCCTGATTCCGCTGTTCCCCTTCTTTGTTGTGAATCTGGTGTCGGGGCTGACGCATGTACGCGTGGGGATTTACATCATGGCCACGGCCATCGGGATTATCCCCGGCTCCTTCGTATACACATACGCTGGACGACAACTGGGGACTATCAACTCGCTCAAGGAGATCGCCTCGCCCAGCGTGCTTGCTGCATTCGTCCTCCTAGGGCTTCTTGCCCTCGTCCCCATTGTCTACAAGCGGCTCTCCGTAAAGAAACGTGTTGACCACTGATTGCTGGTGCGAGGGAGCGACTTACTATGATTACACATCCGACCGAGACGATGGATTCGGTGACCCGGTCTGAGTACGGCGTGGTCTGTCCGCAAGACGACCATAACCAGAAGCTTGTCGACAATGTGCACCCATCGAGTTGGATCAATCCTGAACCAAGGGATCGCTACAATATTGTTGTCATCGGGGCCGGAACGGCTGGCCTCGTCACAGCCGTGATTGCGGCCGGGGTGGGGGCCAAAGTGGCCTTGATAGAGCGGCACCTCCTGGGTGGTGACTGCTTGAACGTCGGCTGTGTGCCGTCCAAGGGGATCATCCGGGCGGCGCGCGCCTGGGCCGACCTGCGCAATGCAGGGGAATTTGGACTTCACATCCCTCCGGGTGTGAAATACGACTTTGGCGGCGCGATGACCCGGATGCGGAAATTGCGGGCGCGAATCAGTCACACGGACTCGGTCCACCGGTACACGAAGTTGGGCGTTGACGTGTACATCGGTAACGCACGGTTTATCGATGGCGACACAATCCAGGTCGAAGGACGGGCCGGCAACCGCACGTTGAGCTTCGCCAAGGCAGCGATTTGTACAGGGGCCAGAGCCGCGGTTCCGTCCACGCCAGGATTAGCTGAGGTCGGCTACCTCACCAACGAAACAGTGTTCTCGCTGACTGAACTGCCGCAACGTATCGGGGTCATTGGGGCGGGACCGATTGGGTGCGAGCTGGCACAAGCGTTTGCCCGGTTCGGCAGTCAGGTATTTCTTATCGAGGCAGGGCACGGCCTTATGCCGAATGAGGATCGAGACGCAGCGGCGATCGTTGAGGAGAGGATGGTCCGCGATGGCGTGAAGCTTCTCTGCTGCGGCAGGGAATTGAAGCTCAATAAAATAGATACTGGGAAGCGGTTGACCGTCGACTCGCACGGCCAATACTATGACATCACCGTC
Organism: Nitrospira sp.; assembly: GCA_040376625.1. Classification (GTDB taxonomy): domain Bacteria; phylum Nitrospirota; class Nitrospiria; order Nitrospirales; family Nitrospiraceae; genus Nitrospira_A. The sequence goes on from JBEIQG010000022.1 coordinate 15,905, forward strand.
GACGAAATTCTCCTGGGTGTCGGTCGCACGCCGAACGTCCAGGGGCTTGGATTGGAAACCGTCGGTGTCAAGTACGACAGCAACGGCGTTATGGTGAACGAGCGACTCCAGACGACGAATCCCAGAATCTATGCAGCCGGCGATATCTGCTCCAAGTACAAGTTCACCCACGCAGCTGATGCCATGGCACAGATCGTCATCCAGAACGCGCTGTTCCCTCATCCCTTCGGATTAGCCTATGCGAGTGCGGATTCGTTGGTCATGCCCTGGTGTACCTTCACAGAGCCGGAAGTCGCGCACGTTGGAATGTATGAGGCGGATGCCAGGGCCAAGGGCCTCGAAGTCGAGACCTACACCTACCACCTCGCTGAAGTGGACCGAGCGATACTCGATGGCGAAGATGAAGGCTTTGCGCGTGTGCATATTCAAAAGGGTACCGACAAGATCCTCGGTGCCACCATTGTGGCTTATCATGCCGGTGACATGATCAATGAGTTTTCCGTCTTGATGAAAGCCGGGGCCGGTGCCAAGACGATTGCCGGGACGATTCATCCCTATCCCACGCAGGCAGAGGTCAACAAGAAGGTGGTAAACCTCTGGCGCAAAGCACACTTTACGAACGGGCAAAAGAATATCCTCACGAAGTGGTTCGCTTGGACGCGAAAACGCTAGGGTTCGCCTGGCTCGCTTGCAATGCGTACATCCGCCATTTGCACAGCGTTCCCGATGTTTTATGCGCAGTTGCCAACGACGCCTGAAGCTGACATGTCGTGCCTGGTCCATTCAGATCATTGCTTCAGAAGCGGCTGATGGTCGCTTACGACCAAGAAAGCTTCCAGTCGGACCACTATGAAGTGGCGGAGGCCGAGCTTGAACAAGGAAGCAATCGCGGTCTTGTCCCTGCGTCTGTACGACAGCGACCAAAGTCACGACACCGATAACCTCGACCCCCAAAGAGAGGTTGACCATGATTCAGCGGGTAATGACGATCATCGGGGTTCTCCTGCTCAGCATCTCTGCCCCATGGGCTATCGCCCAAGGGGATGTTGGCATGAAGGCGCCGGAGATCATGAATGAACTGTGGCTGAATAGCCTACCCCTGAAACTGATGGACCTGAAGGGCAAGGTCGTCATGGTCGAGTTCTGGACATTCGGCTGCTACAACTGCCGGAACGTCGAACCGCACGTGAAGGAGTGGCACAAGAAATATGCCGAGCACGGATTGGTGGTGATCGGCGTCCACTCTCCGGAGTTTGCCGACGAGCGCGACATTGATAAGGTCCGACAGTATGTGGCTGAACACGACATCCGCTACGCAGTCACAATTGATAACGACTACTCAACCTGGAACCGGTATAGAAATCGCTACTGGCCGGCGCTATATCTCATCGACAAGCAAGGCATCGTTCGGTACGTGCGGGTCGGGGAAGGTGGCTATCAGGATACCGAACGGTTGATTCAGTTGCTCTTACGCTCTTGAGCGAGTACAAGCCTGTCCGCGCTTCCGTCGAGTTCTCTGACAATCAATTCAAGGCCGACATTCGGACCAGTTGTTTCATGGGCGGCATTGCCTATCAGTTTTGACCATGAGCTCTCTCACACGGCGCAGCGTTCTCAAGGCGGCAAGCGCATGGGCGTTCCTGGCAGCATGGCCAGGGTCTACGTGCGCGGGTCTACTCGATCGTCTTCTTCGCCCTCAGCAGGCGAGCCGTACCCCGTCCATTACACCCAACGAGGAGTTTTACGTCACGTCGTATCGGAGTCCACCAACTATTCGAATCGAAGAGTGGGCGCTTTTGGTCACCGGTCTTGTGGAGAAACCGATCACACTGACCTATGACCAGCTGCTCGAGAAGCCGACAGATTCGAGCATTGTCACATTGGAGTGTATTGGCAATACCGTTGCCGGAGAGTTCATCAGCACGGCAAAGTGGGAAGGTATTTCGCTTGGTGCACTACTTGATGAAGCTGGCGTAAACGGCAGTGCCTATGATGTCGTCTTTAAAGCTGCCGATGGATTCTCGGACAGTATTCGACTTCAACGAGCCATGGCCGGGGATGTGCTGATCGCGCACAGGATGAACGGCGTGCCGCTCCCACAGGGCCATGGGTTTCCGGCCCGCGTCGTTGTGCCCGGACACTACGGGATGAAAAGCGTGCAGTGGCTCACTGAGATCGAGGTCGTGAATTACGACTATAAGGGCTACTATCAGCGGAAGGGTTGGACCGATGACGCCATCGTGAAGACGATGTCTCGAATCGATCTGCCGGGTCATGGAACGACCATTCCTGGTCTTCACCATAGAGTGCAAGGACTCGCCTTTGCAGGCACAAGGGGAATCCGGCTGATCGAGATCAGCATAGATAGTGGTGAGCATTGGACTGCAGCGACACTTGAGCCGCCGAGTTCTCCCTATGCGTGGAACTTCTGGAGCTATGATTGGGCGGTGCCGGCGCCGGGCCGTTACACGATGCTGGTCCGTGCGACCGATGGAACGGGAAAGATCCAAGCATCACTTGAGCAAGATCCTGCTCCAGACGGTGCGACTGGGCTTCATGAGATTACTGTGACCGTCTCCGTCTAGAAACGGCTCAAGAAGAAGGGGGCAGTCGACCGACCGTCGACTGTCGTATAGATGTGAATCACCAATCATAGTTGGCACTTCCTGATAGGTGTCGGTGGACGGAGTGAAAACAACCACTCCGCGAGCGAGCGGCTGACCTATTTGGGGGTGGCGCCGCACCGACGGAGCAGCCGGTTGATCTAAACGCCTTGCATGCCAAGATTGGGCCGCTCTTTGAGAAAAACGAAAAGGTGTAACGGATCGCTAGGTGAGCCGATCTGAATAGCGTCGATGTGTATGCCGTGCTGAGTACTCCAGCACCTGGTAACGCGTACAATCATCAAACGCCGTATACTGATAGAATCCCGGAGTCATCCTGCAGGTGTCGACTGCACGCGACCCTCGGGAATGAGCCGAACAAACCGGTGTCGCGTCTCCTGCCGCATCGGACGCACCAACGGAGAAATGTGGTTGACGGTTAGGAATTTGTGAATAGAGTCTAACGAGAGCTTGAGATCATGGTGGCATCGCAGTTCACTCTGAATTCGCCCTGCTCCGAGTTACGCTCGGCTCGCAAGCTGAGAATAAGCCGTCGCTCCTTCTCAAACACAGGCCGATTGGGTGACCGCAGAGCCGGCGGCTGTGCCTGAGAAGACCGGCCTGTCCCGCCTCATGCAACCGGCGGATCCACTCCCGGAGTGTGGGGCGGGAGACCCCGCAGCGTCGACAGACCAGGCCGGCAGTACCGGTTCGCTGAAAGAGCTGTGCCCACAGAAGTCGCTGCGAATGTCGGCGTACATTGTCCTATTGTAGTTGAAACGATGTGTGCGAATCGCACTCTTTATAGAGCACAGGCGCGTGCCTTACCTTGATCCCGTCTTTCCAACACGCTCACTGCCTGCCCATCTTTTTGCCGCATAGCTGAGCCCTCCGGTGATCGGAGATTCACTGTTGGGCTGACCCGCAGCCGCAAGTAGGAGGCCTACTGCGAGTCCTGCCTGTTTGTGTGTCTCCATCACGCCCTTGCCTTGCACGGACTGTGTAGCATGGTGGATCGCCTCGTGGATGCACATCAGGGTCTGCTCGAGAGCCTGCTGAAGGTCAGAGGAACCTTCACCTGACTTCAGATGATCTCCTGTCGATTCCAGAATTCTGATGACGCCATCCCCATCACCGGGATTGCCAGATTTGGCGTTGAAGTGCTCTCCATTCGGCCCTTCGAGCACATTGATCACCTGTTGCATGTGCTGTTTCGTGTGGCCGCTGCCGGGCTGATGTGACTGCAGGGAGATTTCGGCCTCTTGAATCGCAATGTTCAATTGTTGTTGTGCCTGCTGGATCGAGGAATTGATATCGCTGGCCCAGAGCGTGCCGGCAGAGATAAATCCGAGCGTGAGGCAGGCCAGGATACAGCTATACACACGAAGGTTCATGTCGAGCGCCCTGGTCATCAACTGGATTTTTGGATGTGGCATGTTGCACTTCCTTCAAGTGAGAATTGAATAATTGTAAAACACAGCGTGTAGCGCGCCGGCCCATTCGACAATTAGTGACCCGGTGTCCCCACTGCGATGGCGTCTCCGGGGAGCGACCACATCCTGTGCAATGTGGAATACTGAGACCACAGAGGTGAAGGGAGATCAAGCGCGCGCACTCGTTTCTCCGCAGGTCGCGCAATGGGCGAATGGGTGCGCAAATAGGCCTTGAGCACGCTGTGGATCGTGCCCGGAACGTATCGCGCCTCCTGCACACCCTTCAATCGGCAGATGACCTCCATCGGCTCCCCGTCACGTTCACACCCGCCCAGGGTGTAGGACTGCATGGCCTTGAGGGGAACTCCCTGAATCTCAACAACCTTTACCCGCTGGCCTTTCGGAGCTTTCGCAATGAATTGCATGTCGAGTCCAGAGGGGCGTGGTCCCCATCCTCCCGAGAGGGCGAAGGGATCCTGAGCGAACACCAGTTCCATCTCCTCTTCCAGATATTGCTTCAGTTGCCCGCCGGTAACATGGCCCGTTTTAAGCCGAGTATCTAGAGGGAGCATGTTCCAGAGATCGGCCTCCGTGATAGGCCCGGCCGGGATGGGCGGGGAGAAACGAAACCCATTGGTAAAGGCGATGTCGCTGTGCGTCGCCTCGCGAACGGCGTCGGCGATGAGATTGTCCATCGATGCCTCGAGTACGTCGTACCGCAGTAAGCTCGTCTGGGTCTCACCCACGACCTCACTCAACCGCGAAGCGAAGGGTGCCTTTACGGTCTCGATCAACCGCTTCACCTGTGCGTCTTCAGGGAACTGCGCTGCATCAATCTCAATCAGCTGAAATTGCGACGAGGTGATCCGGCCATCCTTGAGCGTCACGTCAAGCTGTCCAAGAAACGACCCCATCGAACCGGGTTCCACGACAATGGTCTGCCCGACGTGGATAGGCTCATAGACGCGTTCATGAGTATGGCCGCTAAAGACGATATCAAACTCCGGGATGTCGTGCGCGAGTTGGACAGAAGGGGCGAGGCCTGTGTGGTCGACGAGAACCACCAGATCCGGACGCTCCTTCAGTCGAAGCTCTTGCACGAACCGACGCAAACCATCGAGACGGGTCGAATCCAAGCCGGTGACTTCTGCCGGTGGTTGTCGAATGGTCGTCGTGGGATCTGTCACGCCCACGAAGGCTACGCGCACGCCCTCCCGTTCGAGGACAATCGCCGGAGGGAACAGACGCGCGCCGCCCTCTATTTCATGAAAGTTGTAACAGACGACCTGATAACTCACATCTCGGAATAACTTCCGAAACACTTCCGGACCGTAGACAACATCCCAGTTACCCGGAACCCCGACATCGATCTTCAGCGCGTTCAGCGGGGGAATCACAGCTGCTCCCTGCGTCCATGCAGCGAGAGCTGAACCCTGAAAGGTATCGCCTCCATCCATCGTGAACACGGGTCCGCGGCTTTCCCGGCGCTTTTGATCCAATACGGTTTTGATCCGTGCAAAGCCGCCCATGCGACGAAAGTGATCCGGATGTTCCGGAAAGAACTCCCAATGCTCCTCTAGCTGAGCATGCAAATCAGCCAAATGTAGAAAACGAATGTGGTGTTCGTTGGTCCCAGACTCGGCTCCCGCATGTCCCATCGTCCCCGTCAAGTATAGGCAGACGAGCATGAGAGAGGCCGTAAAGATAGCGAGCCCAAGCCGTGACATGGCGCAAATCATCTATTCCTCCCGCAAATGCTCCTGGATGGTCGTCCTAGAGCAGTGAATTACACGGCTCTCATCCCAGCTTCTACATTCCAGAGGTAGGACTGCTCATCGCTCGTTTGCCTGTGTGCAATAGCGACTGGTGACCGCCGTAATCCTGCCTCTCGGGCACTTACCAGAAAAATATGGATGTTTAGCTCGGTCTGTTGACCCATACGCCTATTGAGCGTGTGTCGTCCGTTAAATACTGCCACAGGCGCCATGGATCAGGAGCTATGTCATTCCCCAGTTCGATGCGCTAGACCCCCTCAATCACAATCGGTGGAAACATGGTGTTGATTTCATTCCCCCAGCTTCCAAATTTTTCGCGGTGCACATACGTAATGGGAGATCGACCTTCTCCATAGATGAGCCATCGTATAGCTCCAAAGCGACAGAAATCCTCCTTTGATTGAATGGTTGACGTTCCATGGCGGGCGAATGCCTCTGGCCGGACATTGACCGCCTGGCAGGCAACGTAATCGCGACCGTCGAAGCCAAGCCTTTGCAGCTGGCCCCTCAAAGACCTCTTCCGTCCTCAGCAGTAGCACTCATTACAAGCTGTCCAAGCGATACTCAGCGTTTCAGTTGGTAGTAACCGCATTTATCCAAGCCTGCTCCTCTTGGTTATATCTGCCGAAAACAGGCAGACGTTTCGACTCGGCATTGCCGGACCAATGAGGGGTTGTCCTAGTCGACAACATGCCTAGTTAGTGAAATACATAGAGAAGCTGCAGTAACTCACCCGGCTAGTTAACCGGAGGATCGACCGTTAGTTCACAGGAGACTGATGATGTTCTTCCAACGTATCAAGACTCCCGGCATTGCACACAATGCATACATAGTTGGCTCGAATGGTATGGGTGTTGTGATCGATCCGAGGCGGGACGTCGACGAATACTTTGACATCGCGCGGAGGAATAAACTGGAAATCCGCTATGTGCTGGAAACGCATCGCCAGGAAGATTTTGTCCTCGGCTCTGCCACCATTCGCCAACGGTGTGGCGCCAAAATTGTGTCGGGCAAGCATAAATATTTTGCCCATAGCGACTTGCGCCTCGCAGACGGAGCGGACCTTGAGGTCGGCGAGCTTGTGTTCCGTTGCCTCTACACTCCCGGACACACGCCCGAGAGCGTGTCGTACGCGGTCTATTTCCAGGACAAGCCCGACCTAGCATGGGCTGTGTTTACAGGGGACGCTCTGTTTATCGGCGAGGCGGGCCGAACTGATCTTCCCGACGTCAACAAGACTGCCGAGAACGCGGCGATTTTGTACGACAGCATCCACAACAAGATTCTGCCACTGGGGGACCAGACCCTTCTGTACCCGGCCCACGGGGCAGGGTCAGTCTGCGGGGGAAACATTGCCGACTACGATCAGTCGACGCTCGGCTTGGAACGGCGTTACAACCCCGCCTTCACGCAATCCAGGGAAGAGTTCGCCCAGAGCAAGCTCAAGGAGCGCATTCCTCGCCCGCCCTACTTTCGGTTGATGGAGCGGCTCAACCTGAAGGGCGGCCTTGCCTTGAGCAAGTATCCCGAGACCATTCCGAGTCTGTTGCCGAAGGAATTTGCGCGGGAGTCGGCAAAAGGCATCGTGATCGACACCCGGCTGCCCGAGGCATTCGGCGGCGGCCATATCCCAGGCTCCTATAGCATCTGGCTGGATGGGCTACCAGTCTTTGGCGGGTGGATTGCCGACGACAAAGTTCCGGTCTATCTGGTGCTCGAACAGCCAACTGATGTGAAAGAGGCCGCTCTGCATCTCCAACGCATCGGGGTCGACAATATCCGTGGCGTCCTCGCCGGTGGGTTTGAAGGGTGGCGTGACGCAGGGCGTGAGATCTCCATGTCAGGCACCCTCAGCGTCAACTCCGATGCGTTACAAGACAAGCGGACGGCGATCCTCGACGTGCGCGAAATCACCGAGTTTGAGGAGGGGCACATACGGGGCTCGCGACACGCCTATGTCGGGTTCATTCCCGACGTGGGGACCATCGGCCGTCAACTCGACCGGAAGCAGGCTGTCGCGGTCACTTGTAGCGTCGGGCATCGAGCGAGTCTCGCCGTCAGCATGCTGCTGCGCATGGGCTTTACCAAGGTGTTCAACCTGCTTGGTGGGATGACCGCCTGGAACAAGCTCGGCAAGCCGGTCGTGACGGGGCCCGATGCAGCGCATACGCTGGATCGGAAGATCCTCCAGAGAGGCATCAGCAACGAAGCGGCGGCAAAGGCCGTGCGGGCAAGCACATGAAAGCAGTTGTCACATCAGCCACGCTCTTGTTCATCCTGGTCCAGGCCGCACACCTGTTCGCACAAGGTCCCTCTCCAGACACCTCTTCTTGGTATGGCACTGGGGGTGCCTGGTCGCCGTACCTGGCGGGAGCGCTCATCGGCGTTTTGAGCTGGCTGACCTTTTACTTTTCAGAGCAGCCAATCGGCGCGTCGTCTTTCTATGCGATGGTGGCAGGGTTGATCGGGAAGGCGATCGCGCCTGGGCATACCAGGACGCTCGCGTATTATCAGGAAAATCCCCCAAAGATTAATTGGGAATTCGTCTTTGTCGTCTCGATCATCTTCGGATCGGCGCTGGCGGCGGCTCTCGGCGGAGAATTTTCGTTGCGCGGCCTTCCTCGGCTGTGGACGGATCACTATGGATCGGACAGCGGCTTCCGCTATGCCGCCTTGAGCTTCTTAGGGGGCGCTCTCATGGCCTTCGGCGCTCGTCTCGCCGGGGGGTGCACGAGCGGACACGGCATTAGCGGCACATTGCAGTTGAATGTCTCATCTTGGATCGCCGTAATCTGTTTCTTCATCGGCGGGGTGATCGCCGTGCAATTTATCTATTGAAGAGACCCGGCAGCCCACTGGACGGCATGCACGTGGCTATTCGACTAAGCATATGAACAAACTACTACAAGCCGTCATTTTTGGTTCACTGTTCGGCTTTCTCCTGCAGAAGGGAGGCGTCGCGAGCTATCACGTCCTCGAAGGACAACTGCTTCTGAAGGATTTCACGGTTATCAAGGTCATGCTGTCGGCCATTCTCGTGGGGATGATCGGGATCTATTACCTGCACAGGACCGGACGAACCAAGCTACAACTCAAGCCGACAAAAATCGTGGCCAACGTCCTTGGCGGCCTGATCTTCGGCGTCGGGTTCGCGCTGGCGGGCTACTGCCCGGGCACGGGGGCGGCGGCCTTGGGGCAGGGCGAATTGCCTGCCCTGATTGCCATGTTTGGTCTTGTTGCGGGGTCTTACGGGTATGCAGAGCTCTCGCAGACGCTGAAGCGCACGATTGAGACCTGGGGGGATTTGGGACGATTGACGCTCCCCGCTGCATTCGGCATGAACACGGGTGCCTTCGTGGCTCTGTTCGCGCTGTTATTAGGCGGCGTGCTGCTCCTGTTGCAGACCATTCAACCATGACCGGCTGATCGGATTTCCAACGTCCATGGTGCTGTAACGGACCGAGGAGTGAGATATGAGAAACGTCTTGTCGATGAAAAGCTGGTCGCCCTATGTGGTCGGGATAGGAATCGGGATGTTGAGCTGGTTCGCTTTCGCCTCGGCCGACCACCCGATTGGCATCACGACCGCATTCGAGTACACCAGTGCACTCGTAGAAACGTCCGCCGCGCCGGAGGTGACGGAATCCTACCTCGCGGACCTGGCCGAGAAGAACCGGCGCCCCAGAATTGATTGGGAATGGATGCTGGTTGTCGGGGTATTTCTCGGCGCGTACGTCAGCTCGAAGATGTCGGGGGATCGCCTCCAGGGCGAGCATCTCCCGCCGCTGTGGCGATGGCGCTTCGGCGACTCAACGGCTCGGCGTTACCTCGGAGCCTTCGCCGGCGGCTTTATCCTGATGCTGGGGGCGCGAATCGCGCAGGGGTGCACCAGTGGACATGCCATCAGTGGAACCTTGCAGCTTGCGCTGTCGAGCTGGATCTTTGCCGCGATCATTTTCATTGTTGGGATTGGGACGGCCTTCCTCATCTACGGAAAGGAGGGGCGCGCCCATGTTTGATGAACCTCATAAACTGGTGCTTGGCCTGGTCACCGGTATTCTGTTCGGCATCCTGCTGCAAAAGGGGCAGGTCGCGAAATTTCAGACGATCCTCGGCCAATTCCTGCTCAAGGACTGGACGGTCCTCAAGATTATGGCGACGGCGATTGCCGTAGGGACCCTTGGAGTGCATCTGTTGATCGCTGGAGGAGGGGCCTCGTTACATATACAGACAGCCGCGTTGGGGAGAGTGCTCATCGGTGGCGTGCTCTTTGGCGTCGGGCTGGCCGTCTTTGGCCTCTGTCCTGGCACGAGTGTCGCCGCATGCGGCGAAGGAAAGCGGGATGCCCTCGTGGGTGTAATCGGAATGCTGTTTGGGGCTGGCACCTATGTCGCCGCGTTTTCCACGTTGGAGCCCGTGATGAAATCCATGGCTGACTTTGGAAAAGTCACGATCCCTCAAATCACCGGTGGGACGCCGCTGCTGTGGGCGTTTGGATTATCGGGGATGATAGTGGTGGCCTTGGTCGCGCTCGAGCGCCTGCACCCGCATCGGGAGATGTAGCGGATTAGAACGGGCGAACGACATATCGGGCACGTCATACGTGTGTCACGTTTTCTCTGAAAAATTTTAGCTCAATACAGTCCTGCCACCAATACTCGTAACCAGGGGGGCCTACATTAGCCAATTCGGTGCCACCTGGGCTCCTTAGGTGCATTCCGCCCTCCGGAAGTAATTCGGCCCTATTGCGAATTTCTTTAAAAATTGTCGCGTTTTTTTGATTAGTCCGGCGCAACC
>JBEIQG010000117.1:0-11595 GCA_040376625.1 Nitrospira sp.
CCAAGTGTGGAGGAGGTGCCCATGAGCAAGAAAGCCAATATCCCCTTGTCGATGTACGGTGTGGCGGAAGTATTGAAGTGGTGTATCGATCGCAATAACGGCCGCGTCGGCGGTGTCGATACGGACGGATTTAAGAAAATGCAGGCGCTCCTGGCGGAGAAGCCAACGTCGAATGATTACCTGGCGCTCGACCAATTCTGGAAGAAACAAGTCGTGCTGGAGCTCACGGAAGAAGAGGTTTCGACCATCGACCGTTGCCTGTACGACATCCCGAACTTCGACAACGAACCGCTCCCCCAGATTCGGCACAAATTCTGGCCTGGCGCCGTCGCAGCCCACTAAGCCTCGGCTAGCCGCAATCGACCACAACCCTTCCGGCACCTCACAGATCAACAGGTTCTGTGGGGTGCTCTAGGATTGTGAGGTCTCCTCCCAGAGCCTATTCGCCACCGACGCCCATGCATTTCTTCGCGTATGAGCGGGTCGAACCGCAGCGCCGATCGGCACCTTCGCCCAACATGTTGATATGATTTTTGATCGAGTAGGCCCGTCCGTCCACGCGAGGGAACAGAACCGGAATCTCATCGACAGGCCCTGGCAGCGTAACGTTTTGCTCTAGAGCGAGCCCTCGCCTTTGAGAAACTTCCGGAAGCGGCCCATGAGGTCGGCGCCAAGTGTCCCGCCTTCCGGTTTTTTGACCTCCGGGTCGCTGAAGTGCGACCGGATTTCCTGAAGGCGTTTCTCCGCCTGATCGTTTCCCTGCAATCGCTTGGTTTTTTGAAGTGCGGTGTCGAACGCATCGAACGTGAGTTCGTTATACCCGAACGAACGGATACGCTTTACCGCCTTCATCATCGCCTGATTGCGGAAGGTGGTGAGGTGCTCGGAATCGACCTCTTTCAATCCCAGCTTGCGGGCGCGACGTTCCGCGGCCTTGCGGATACCGCTGCGCACGAAATCCGGCGAGGTCTGCAACCGCTTCCAGGCCTCATCGCTCCAGGCGACACGCTCCTGCGGAGCCTCCCACAACTGCACCGCGGTCTGCTCATCGATCCTGGTGAACCCCTTCTCTCGTGCCAACTCTTCGGTATCATGCCGAATCATGTCGCTCACGAAATCCATGGCAATCGGCGGGGACTCCTTGATCTTCTGCTGCAGGAGCGCCAAGGCGCCCTCGGACCATTCCAGGGGAGCCGCCTCCCGCTCGCGAATCTCTCCTAAGGCCTCGACCTTCTCAAAGAGATCGACATTGACTTCCATGTGGCCGCCTTTGCGGGCGATCTCGTCGGCGATTTGTTTGATCATCCCGCGCATGAACTCCGGCACGGCCGCCAGGCGTTCCTTCGCAGCCGCGGTCCACGGCAGCTGCCCCTTGGACATTTGGTCGGCAGCCTCAGCCATACCGCCCTCGCCGCCCATGGTCCCCATCATTTGGCCTTTGAACTGATCAAGGATTTCTTCGGTGATTTCTGGATAGCCAAGCTCTCGCGCCTTTTTCTCCGCCAGGCGGCGGACCATTCCACGCAAAAACATCGGAGCGCGCTCCATTCGCTTGAGCGCGCCGTCACTCCACCGAACCTCTGGGGCTGTTATGTTTGGGGACTCTGCCACGGTATCACTCCTGTTACTTATTGAGTAATTCCTTCAGTTCCTTGCCTGCCTTAAAGAATGGCACACGCTTGGCCGGCACCGCAACAGTCGCGCCGGTTTTCGGATTACGGCCTTCCTTCATCCGCCGGGCGCGCAGACGAAAACTCCCGAACCCTCGGATCTCCGTCTTATTGCCGTTCCGCAGCGAGTCGCGAATACAATCGAAAATCGTGTTCACCACGACCTCCGCCTGCCGCTTCGTCAATGTCGTCACTTGCTCCGATACCCGCTCGATAATCTGCGCTTTGGTCATCGTCCCTCTCCTCGTGGGTGGGGCTTACGCACGGCTGAATTGCTGCGTCGCCTTCGATGCGATCCGGCCGCTCAGAACGCCATCAGGTATTTCAGTTTGACGCCGGTATTCAACTCCAGCTTCGGAAACACCGAAGACCAACGTGATTCGATGATCTCCCGAAATGAAAATCGCTTGCGCGGCTCGACCACTTTCGGTTCACCTTCCATACCGGCAATATCCGCCGCAATGTGGATGGCATCGTCCAGATCGCCCAGTTCGTCGACCAGCCTCGCCTCTTTAGCCTGGCGTCCGGTGTAAATCCGGCCATCCGCCAGCGGCTCCACATCCGACACCTCTAGCGACCGCCCGTCGGCCACGGCTTGAATGAACTGGTGGTGGACATCGTCCATCACCGACTGCAGGAGCTTGCGTTCCTCATCGCTCATTTTTCGCAATGGGGATCCGACATCTTTGAATCGCCCGCTCTTGATGACCACCCCTTCGACCCCGACCTTCTTCATCAGCCCTTCGAAGTTGGCCATTTCCATGATCACGCCGATACTCCCGGTCAACGTGCCGGGATTGGCAATGATACGGTCCGTAGCCGCAGCGATGTAATAGCCTCCGGAGGCAGCCACCGTCCCCATGGAGGCGATCACCGCCTTATTGCTCTTGTTTTTTACCCGTTTGACCGCATCGTGAATTTCCTGCGACGGCACGACCCCGCCGCCGGGGCTGTCGATGCGCAACACGATCGCTTTAACCAGCGGGTTCTCGCTGTATTGCTTCAACTCACTGATGGTCGCCTGGGCATCAAGGATCACACCCTCGATGCGAATGAGGGCTACACGATCCTGGCTTGAGAAATCGAGGTCGGGGAGGAGCGCGTTCAAGAGAATCAACGCTCCCCCCACAATCACGATGGCCCAGAAGACACGGCGCAGCAGGCTCCGTTGTGGTCTCACCGCCGTGTCACCTTGTGGCCCCATCCGGTCCCCCGATATCTAGGCTTCGGAATCGCTCTGGTTGCGCTTCCGGCTTTGCTTGGCCGCGCGCCCCAGGGTCTGATCGATCCCACCCTGAGAGGCGTGGAACTCATCGACCTGGCGCCGATCGGAATCCATCTGGTGATCGCGCAAGCTGAGCGCGATTTTACGCTCATCGCGATCCACCTTGATGATCTTTGCCGTGACATCATCGCCCGGCTTAAACTTCTCTTCCATGCGAACGTTCGTGTCGAGTCCGACTTCGCTGATGTGAATCAGCCCCTCGACATCGCCATCGAGATCGATGAAGAGTCCGAAATCGGCGATCTTGCTGACTTTCCCGGTAATGCTATCGCCGACCCGATACTTGTTGGGAATCTGCTCTTCCCATGGATCGCGGGACAGTTGTTTATACCCAAGCGAGAGCCGCTCCTTTTCCTTGTCGATACGAATCACGACCGCATCCACCTTCTGACCCTTCTTGAAGAGTTCCGACGGATGCTTGATGTGCTTGGTCCAGGACATGTCGGAAATATGGATCAGTCCGTCGATACCTTCTTCCAATCCCACGAACGCCCCGAAATCGGTCAGGCTCTTCACCTTTCCTTCGATTCGCGTTCCGGCCGGGTACTTTGCCTCGATCATGTCCCACGGATTCGGTGCCGTCTGCTTCATGCCGAGCGAAATCTTCCGGCTTCCCGGATCGATGTTCAATACGGCGGCTTCCACCTGATCGCCGACAGAGACGACGCGCGAGGGATGCCGCACTTCGTGCGTCCAGGACATCTCGGACACGTGGACCAATCCTTCCACGCCGGGCTCCAACTCAACGAAGGCGCCATAGTCGGTCAAGCTCACCACGCGACCGCGGACGCGCGTGCCCACCGGATACTTTGCCGCAACACCGGTCCAGGGATCCGCCGACTTCTGCTTGAGTCCCAAGGAGATACGTCCGGTTTCCCGGTCATACTTGAGTACGGTGACTTCTACCTTGTCGCTGACCTGGAACAGTTCGGACGGGTGCCCCACGCGCCCCCAGGACATATCCGTGATGTGGAGCAATCCGTCGATGCCGCCGAGGTCGATAAACGCTCCGTAATCGGTGATGTTCTTCACCGTCCCCTGAATCAACTGACCTTCCTTCAAGGTCGACAATGTCGTCTGACGGCGACGGTCGCGCGTTTCCTCCAGCAAGACCCGTCGGGAGACAACCACATTGCCACGACGATGGTTGATCTTGATGATCTTGAGAGGAAACGTCTTGCCGACCAGCCCATCGAGATCGCGGACCGGATGCAGATCGATCTGAGAGCCGGGCAAGAACGCCTTGACCCCGATATCGACCATCATGCCGCCCTTGATTCGGGAAATGATCTTGCCTTCGATGCTCTTTTCTTCTTTATGTGGCGTCTCCAATTCCTCCCAGATTTTCATCTTGTCGGCTTTTTCTTTGGAGAGCACGAGATTGCCGTCCGCGTCTTCACACTCTTCGAGATAGACCTGGAGGCGATCCCCGACCTTCAATTGGGCCAATTCTTCATGCGAGAACTGGTCGGCGGGAATCATGCCTTCCGACTTGTAGCCGATATCGACCACGACTTTGTCCTTGCCGATGGCTACGACCATGCCCTCGGTGATGGTCCCTTCCTCAAAGTTGCGGAAGGTTTCCTCATACATCGCCGCCAAGGCGTCGCGATCAAGCTTGGGTTCACTTTGCGGTGTGACAGTACTCATGAAAAGGTCCTCGTCCTCCGGCTCGCGCCGGGTGCTGATAGTGAGAAACTCCGAGTCCTACTCAGCGTTGCAAGACTTGGCTGTTGGTGTGGCCGCAGAATCCTGGGGCTGCCCGGCGTTGGCCGGCCATTCCCCCGGCATCGGAACCTGTCCGAGCTCCGCGATCTTCGCCATCACCGTTCGAGTGACATGTTGATAAAACGCTTTTCCTTCCAACCGCGCGGCCTCCGCCGAAAAGTCCAGCGGTTCTCCATAGGCCACGGTCACGCGACGAAATCTCGGCCACTTGGCACCGGGCGGCAGCACCTCGAACGTGCCGCCGATATGCGCCGGCACCACCTGACAGCCGGTCTGCGACACGATCACCCCGATCCCCGGCTTGCCAGGCTTCAACGCACCGGTCATAGTGCGCCCACCTTCGGGGAAAATGGCGACGGCCTTCCCCTCCTGAATCAGCGCGACGGCCTTGCTGAACGCGTCGCGATCGAGACGGCCGACCCGTAATGGAATCCATCCCAGGGCCTGCAGGAGACCGTTGAGCAACGGCAGCGGAAACAAATCGTGCCGCCCCATATACCAGACCCGGCGGGGAATCCCGCAGCCAAGCAGCGGGATATCCAGATAACTGGCATGATTCGATGCGATCAGGAGCCCGCCTTGCCGCGGCACAGTCCCGACGGTTCGATACCGGAAGCACAGCCACCCGATGGTGCGAGAGATTACCCACAACAGGCCATACAGTGCCGAGCTCACAATCTCGCCGTAATCACGGCCAGCATGTGCTCCACGACTGCCTCCGCCGGCATACTCGATGTATCGACACGTTCTGCATCGGGAGCGGGTATCAGCGGCGCCACGGGTCGGGAACGATCGCGATCATCCCGCCCGGTCATATCGCGTTTCGTCTGATCGAATTGAACCGAATGACCCGCCGCCACCAGTTCACGATGTCGTCGCGTCGCCCGGACCTCCGCATCGGCCTCGAGGAAAAATTTTACATCCGCTTCCGGAAACACCCGGGTCCCGATGTCGCGCCCTTCCGCCACGACACAACCCTCCGCGCCGATTTGCCGTTGCACCGGCAGCAGCCATTCGCGGACGGCCGGAATCGCCGAGACCATGGACGCCAGTGCCGTCACCGCGGGCGTGCGCAATTCACCGGTGATGTCGCGTCCATCCAGCAATACATGAGATTGTTCTGGGCCACAGGCCATATGCAGCGTCGTTGTGGGTAGCAGCGCCGCAATGGCCAGCGGTTCTTCCGGACTCAATCCCGCGTCACGCACCTTCCACGCTATCGCGCGATACAAGGCGCCTGTATCCAAATAGAGATATCCAAGCCGCAAGGCCAGGAGCCTGGCGACCGTGCTCTTGCCGACCCCCGCCGGACCATCAATGGCGATGATCAACCCACGCTTCCCGCGGTTGGATCTGCCTGACTCACTCACATAATCCTCGCACTATAGACTTTTCGCAGAAACAGTCAACAGTTCCAAGAGCTTACGATCGAAGCTCGGGAACGAAGTCTCGATGCAAGCCGTATCCTGAATTTGAGTCGGCTGAGCAGCGGTCAGAGCTCCGATCGCCACGGACATGGCCACGCGGTGGTCGCCGTGACTCGCGCAGGTCGCCCCCGTGAGCGTACCGTTCGCGCCCTTGCGCCCCAGCCCCTGTATCACCATGCCATCCGGCCGTTCTTCAATCCGCGCGCCCATCGTTCGAAGTTCAGCCGCCATCGTCGCGATCCGATCACTTTCTTTGACTCGCAGCTCTTCAGCTCCGGTGATCACTGTTTCCCCGTCGGCCACAGCCGCCGCGACACATAGAATCGGGAACTCATCGATGGTCTGTGGAATCTGTTCCGGCCCGATCTGTACTCCACGCAACGGCATTGAGCGTACGCGCAAGTCCGCAACCGGCTCCCCGGCTTCTTCACGAGGATTGAGCACCTCGATGTGTGCACCCATTTGACGCAGAATGTCTAAGAGACCGGTGCGGGTTGGATTCATGCCGACCGACAGCACGGTCACATCGGAGTCCGGCACAATCGAGGCGCCGACGATGAAAAATGCGGCTGCGGACAGGTCGCCCGGCACCACCACGGTTTTCCCACTCCAGCGTGTGGAGGGCCGCCCTTCGATCCGGACCGTGCACCCGTCACGATGAAACGGAATTCCGAAGTAGGCAAACATACGCTCGGTATGATCCCGCGAAAGCCGCGGCTCTGAAACGGTCGTCAGGCCATCGGCGTACAGCGAGGCAAAGAGCAGCGACGATTTAATCTGCGCGCTCGCGACCGGCGACACATACGTCATGCCCTTCAACCGGGTTCCGGTGATGGCTAACGGCGCCAGTTCCCCGCCTTTTCGTCCGGCAATCGTCGCGCCCATGGCCCGTAAAGGTTTCACGACCCGTCCCATCGGACGACGTCTAATCGATTCGTCTCCAGTCAAGACCGTGAAAAAATCCTGCCCCGCCAACAACCCCGCCATCAGACGAATGCCGGTTCCGGAATTGCCGCAATCGATCGGACCGAACGGCTCCGTGAGGCCCCACATGCCTTTGCCGTGGACGGTCAACCGTTCCGGCGTCTCTTCGATTCTCACGCCCAGCGACTGGAGTGCGCGCATCGTATTCAAGCAATCTTCCCCACGGCAATAGTCAGTGACCTGGCTGAGCCCCTCGGCGAGAGCCGTCAGAATAATCGCCCGATGGGTGACGGACTTGTCGCCCGGTACCGCAATGGTTCCCTTCAAGGGACGTCCCGGCGTAATGGTTAAAGATGCCATGGTAGCCTAGCTCTTCCCCGATGTACGCGGCGTGAGTTGTTCCCGCTCATACTTGGCCTGATCCAGCTGTTTCTCAATCCCGGCTGCATCACCGGCCGCGATCAACCGTTTGAGTTCGCCGAGGTGCCGTTCGTACGTCTCGATCAACGACACCACATTGTCCCGGTTCCACAAAAAGATGTCGCGCCACATTTCCGGGGAGCTGGCCGCGATGCGCGTCGTATCGCGTAATCCGCCGCCGGAATGGCTGGCCAGGTCGAGTTCCGGCAAATCATGGTCCCGCACGTCGGCCAGCGCCGTCATCAATGCAAATGCGGCGACATGCGGCAGGTGGCTGACGGCACCGAGAATCCTGTCGTGCAGAAAGGGGTCCATATCCAACACAATCGACCCCGCGAGTTCCCAGAGAATACGAACCGTTTGAAGCGCTTCAGGATCCGTCTTGGACGTCGGAGTCAGAATGCAGCGCGCCCCTGAGAACAGCGTTTCCGATCCCGCGGCCACACCGGTCTTCTCCTTGCCGGCAATAGGGTGCGCACCGACGAACCGAACGGAGGGCGGCAACAAGGCCTCCGAGCGTGTCACCAGATCACCCTTGACGCTGCCCACGTCACTCACAATCGCACCGGGTTGCAGGCAATCGGCCCATTCCCGCAAATGCCGTTCGTAGGTGTCCACCGGTGTCGCGAGCAGCACAAAATCCGCCCCTTCGACGCCTTCGCGCGGGTCCGACACATAGCGGTCGATGGCGCCCACTTCGACGGCCGTCTTGAGGTTTTCGACGCGTCGCCCGATACCGACGACGGTATCCGCCAACTTCTGTCGGCGCAGAATCATCCCGAGCGAGCCACCGATCAGTCCCACCCCGACAATGGCGACCTGTTTGAAATGTGGCTTCATCATTCAGTGATTGCTAGACTTCAGGTGAGCAAGGGCGTAGACCCGGCCGACACGCCGCTCACACCGTCCGGTCGACCGCGGCGGCGATCTTCCGTAAATCTCCCATCAATTCTTTAAATTTCGACGGCCGGATGGATTCTTCGCCATCGCAGAGTGCACACTCGGGATTGGAATGCACTTCGATTAACAGGCCGTCGGCCCCGGCTGCGATCGCCGCTTTCGACATGGGCGCCACCAAATCCCACTTCCCCGTCGCATGACTGGGATCCACGATGACGGGTAGATGCGACAAACTCTTGAGGGTGGGGATGGCGGCCAGATCCAACGTGTTGCGATATTGGGTTTCAAACGTGCGGATCCCGCGCTCGCACAACATGACATTCCGGTTGCCGCGGGACATGATGTATTCAGCGGAGAGGAGGAATTCTTTGATCGTGGCCGAGAGACCGCGCTTCAACAGCACCGGCTTATCGTAGGCCCCGACCTCCTTGAGCAACTCGAAGTTCTGCATATTCCGGGCGCCGATCTGGATGATGTCGGCCTTCTCAAGAAACAGCTCGATATCGCGGGTGTCCAAAATCTCGCTCACTACCGGCAGGCCGGTCTGCTTCTTGGCCTCGACCAAATAATCCAGCCCTTCCCGTCCCAACCCCTGAAAGGAATAAGGCGACGTGCGCGGTTTGTACGCGCCGCCACGGAGCACGGTCGCGCCCGCCGATTTAACCTCGTGGGCAATACCGACGGTCAGTTCCAGCCGTTCCACCGCGCAGGGACCGGCCATGATCGTGATTTTCTTATCGCCGATTTTGACGCCGTTGACGTCAATGATCGTGTTCTCTTTCTTGAACTCCCGACTGACCAACTTCCAGGGAGCCAAAATCGGCAGGACGCTTTCGACACCGGGCAACGCGGTCAACGGTTGATTGTGCAGAATGCGATCATCCCCGATCACCCCGATAATGGTCCGCTCCTGGCCGGCAGAAATATGCGACTTCAGCCCCAGCTCGCGAAGCCGGTCGATAATGTGATCCACCTCCCGCTCCGACGCGTCAGGCTTCAAGACAATAATCATGATCTCGTCTCGCTTTCCTTATCGAGCGGCGCGCGTCACGTCCGCAAGCGCGCTTAGGAACAGTTGATTTTCTTCCGGAAGGCCGATGGTCACCCGCAGCATTCGACCTTCGATGTGCCGGACGATGATGCCCTTTCGCAACAGCGCGTCGAATACCTCGCGGCCGTCTCTCCCGACATCAAAATAAAGAAAATTCGTTTCACTGGGCAAGGCCTCGAAGCCCAGGGTCACCAAGCCTGCCCGGACCTTGTCCATTTCCGCATGGTTGAGGTCCCGACTCGCGCCCACATGTGCATCATCGTCCAGCGCTGCCAACGCGGCGCGTTGTGCCATGCTGTTCGCATTGAAGGGTGGACGGATGCGATTCAGGTAGTTCGTGATTTCCGGCGTGGTAATCCCATACCCGATCCTGAGCCCGGCCAATCCGTATATCTTGGAGAATGTCCGCAGCACGATGACATTGCGGGACGCGTTGACATAACTGAGCGACTCCGGGAATTCCGGATGCCGGACATACTCGTAATAGGCCTCGTCAAACACCACCACCACATGATCGGGCACGCGCACCATCAACGCCGCTACCTCAGCCTTGGTCGCCATAGTGCCGGTGGGATTGTTCGGATTGCACACAAACAACAAGCGGGTCCTGTCGGTGATGGCTGCCGCCATAGCCGGCAAATCGTGGTGCCAATTCTTCTGCGGCACTTCCACCGCTACACCATGCGCGGCCTTCACTTCCATCTTGTAAATGACGAAAGTGTGCTCGGACATCACGGCCTCATCGCCGGGAGACAAGAAGGTTCGCGCAAGGAGACCGATGATTTCGTCTGAGCCGTTCCCGAGGATGACGTGATCCGGCGTGACTTTCCACCGATCAGCCAACGCTCCGCGCAAGCGAAACGCCCCGCCGTCCGGGTACCGATGAAGAGTCGGAGCGGTTTCACCCAGGACGGCCAGTGCTTTGGGCGACGGTCCGATCGGATTTTCATTGGATGCCAACTTGATCGCGCGCGGGAGGCCTAACTCTCGCTGCAGCTCTTCGATAGGCTTTCCAGGGACGTACGGGACAAGGGAGGCGATATCGGGATGCACCTTCAATGGCATGGCGTAACTCGGACCTCTAGGAATAGGCGGGATACGACCCGAGAATCTTCATAAAGAGACAGCGGCTTTTCACTTCTTCGGCCGCTTTCTTGACCCGTTCTTCGTCGATGTGCCCCTCGATATCGACAAAGAAAATATATTCCCACGCCTTCCTGCGGGAGGGGCGCGATTCGATCTTGGTCATATTGAGACCGTGAGAGGCAAAGGGCCGCAATAAATCGTACAGCGCCCCGACTTTATCTTTGACCGACAACATCAGCGAGGTTTTATCGCGACCAGTCCGTTCCGGCGCTTTTTGCGAGAGCACCAGGAACCGAGTGAAATTGTTGATGTTGTCCTCGATCCGAGCGGTGATGACTTTCAGGCCGTACAACTGGGACGCCAGTTCGGACGCGATTGCTGCGGCCGATGGATCGTCGACTGACAGTTCGGCCGCCCGGGCCGTACTGGCCACTTCGGACACCGGCACATGAGGCAGATTCGTTTCCAGCCAATTGCGGCATTGGGCAATGGCATGCGGGTGCGAATAAATTCGCTTAATGTCCCCTGCCACTCCGCTCTTGGACATCAGGTGATGTGCCACTTCCTGCAATACCTCTCCGTAGATGAGCAGACTGGAGTCGACGAACATATCGAGCGTGTGATTGACCACGCCTTCGGTCGTGTTTTCAATGGGCACGACACCAAAGTTGGCCCGCCCGCGCTCGACTTCGCTGAACACATCTTTGATGCTGTTGACAGGAATGTACTGGGCCGACGAACCGAACTTCTGCATACAGGCCATGTGCGTAAATGTGGCTCGCGGGCCAAGGTAGGCAACTTTCTGGGGCCCCTCAAGGGATAAGGAGGCCGACATGATCTCCCGATACACCGCGCGAATGGCATCGGTAGGAAAGGGGCCGGTATTTTGCTGGCTGAGGCGATCAAAAATCGCCGCCTCACGGGCCGGCGTGTGCAACGGCGCCTCGGCATCCTTCTTTTTTTTCAGTTTTCCGATTTCGATGACCGATTTCGAGCGCTCATTGAGGAGGCGCAAAATCTGATCGTCGATTCGATCTATTTCCTGGCGATGGCCTTGCAGATCATCCGACATGACGGGGGATTTCCTCCTCGCGGAACCTGCCG
>JBEIQG010000123.1:0-11263 GCA_040376625.1 Nitrospira sp.
ATCACGGCGGGAGTATCCTTCCCGATGTCGGCCAAAAACCTCAAGAATAGGGCACTCTAGCACTTCCCAAATCAGAGTGTCAATGAATTCGATCGGGCAAAGGATGAAGAGAACCCCGTCAGTTCACCACTCGTGAGGCCTTACGGTCGATCTCGGGGCTGAAGCCTATGACAATCAGGTGCCGATTATGATGGTTTCGCCTGAGGCCTCGGTCAGATTTTAGGAGTCGTCACTTTAAGAGCCGGCTGGACGAAAGTTTTGATCCAGCTTGGACGTGTCAGTTTGTTCTCCCAGTTTGAGGAACGCCTTCATTTGCTTTTTAACGAGTTCGCGGCCGCTTTCGTCGCCGAGATTAACCTGATACTCGTTGATCACCATGACCCGCATCCCTTCCCACTTTTTCCAGCAGGGCTTGCAGACCTTCGCCTTGATTTCGCCTTCGAGCTTTCCAAGGAACAGCATATCGGTAATTGCCTCGCCTGCTTCTCCACAGGTGACACATTGCACATCTGCCATAGTCGTCTCCTCCATCTGCCTGATTCTCAGTCGTCATTTGTCACTCGTGTGGCATTCTAGCATCCGCGTGCGACAGAAAAAAGAGTCTGCCGTGCCGATTGACGCATACTCGGGTTCATGTTAAAAATGCGTCCCTTCAAGACCGAGGGGAGATCCAAGGAATTGTCGTTGTCATGACACACGTGCCCGGATGGCGGAACTGGCAGACGCGCCGGACTCAAAATCCGGTTCTCGCAAGAGAGTGGGAGTTCGACCCTCCCTCTGGGCACCATCATTTCACCACCCCTTCTATCCATGGTCTCGACAACCAGTGGCCTCAAGCAGGTATGGACGTCGCGTGCTGGTGCGATGCAAATAATAGACGATGCTTTTTGACACAACACCATATAGTGGATGTCGTGGCTGAAAACATCTTGACATGATGTGGGTGTTAGCCTATAGTTCGCCCGAATTTGCTTGGAACTACTATGGCCTGTTCAGTTTATCGCCGTTCATCATTACTCTCTTATCAATTCCAACTCACTAAGGAGGCAGCACATGCGTAACGTGTTGGCACTTGGAGCTGCGGTGCTTTTCATCAGCTCCGTTGGTGTTGCAGGCGCTCAAGAGCGTTTGCCACAGTCCTCGTCGGGATCAGGTTTCGGTGTCGGCACCGGAGTCGGAGATGTTTCAGGCAACTCCGGTCGTACAGCAGCCTTCGACCGGACCGCCTTCATTGACCGGCTTGGTCAGGCAGAAACCGTATTTGGCCGCGTTCTCGCCATTGATGTTCCGGGCCGCAAATTACACCTGGAAACCGGTGGTAGCTCGCACGACGAAGGTCGTGCAGGTACGGGTGCGATGTCCTCATTGACGCTTTATCTCGACGGACAAACCAATATGGACCAGATTAGAGTGCTGAATGCCGGTGATGATATCTCGGTTCAGGTGGTTGAGTCCCCGAACGAGAGGGCGGACCAGGGTGTCTACGGAACCGGGCGCAAGCTCGTCCGTGAAGTGTACCTATTCCGTGGCAACGAAAAGTTGGCGGGCTTCGGTGGTCTCGGGCAGCGTCCGGCCCCGTCGACCGAGCGTGGAATTGAGACGTCTTCCGGCACCGTGACCGGTGGATTGGTTGGTGGAGTGTTTCCTGGAACGGTTACGACGGGTGTGGTGACCACCAGCGTCGGAGAATTTACCGGACAGGCACCCTGTTGGAATTGTGAACCTCAGCCAGGATGGGGTTATCAGACCGTGGCACCGGAAACCAAAGTGCAGAACAAGTCTGACTATGGAACCGATAGTGCCAAGCCAAACCTGCAAAAGGGCTTGACCAACTAAAAGTTTGTGATGTTTGATTTTGAGCGGGGTGCTTCAGAAGAGGCACCCCGCTTTTTTTGTTTGCACGATTTTCAAGCTCCCCGTTGCAACGCATCAGTCCGGTTGGTACCATCAGCCATCACATCAACTGAGGAGTGCCATGTCTGAGGCGCTGTCTAGCGTACATGTACCCGATGAAGAGCTGGATCTTCGCGGAGTTATTTGCCCTTACAATTTTGTAAAGACGAAACTCAAGCTTGAGAGCATGGCTCCGGGGCAATTGCTGTTAGTCCATCTTGATGATGGTGATCCGATTCGAAATGTACCCCGCAGTGTGAGCGACGATGGGCATGATGTGGTATCGCAGGAACGTGCCGACCAGTCTTACCGCGTCATGATCCGTAAGCGCTTCGACGAATAGTCACCGCGACTGCTTCAGCTGTTTCTTCCTTCTCAATCTGGCGCCTTCTACCACTAAAGCGACGTGTGACGCGTGTTCTGGGCTCGGCTTGTTTGAGAGCAGCTGCTGAACTCGTCCTCGTAGGATTTGCTGCTTGCTCCGGGTCATGTCGATAGCCATCACGACCTTTCGGTTACCGAGTATCTCTTGCAGCAGAGTCAGAAACTTCGGGAGGTCCTGTGCCGGAGGGAAAAAAATCATCGTGCGTGGCTCGGATCGTAACGATTGAAGCCGGCCCGTGAGGGGTTTGGCACCACCGGTCCAACGCCCCTCAAAGACGAAGGCATTGCCGTCCATCCCGGAGAGGGCTGCTGCCGCCACTACGGCGGAAGTTCCGGGGATGACCTCAACGGGAATCCTCGCCTTCGATGCGGCTGCGATGAGCAATCGGCCGGGATCGTAGACGACCGGCATTCCGCAATCCGACACCAGCGCCACTTGGAACCCCTGCCTGAGGCGATCCAGCAATAGTGGAGCTTTGTCTGCGGCATTGTTTCGATCATAGGTCGTGATCGTCGCGTGAACTCTGTGGTGGGCCAGGAGGGCGTGTGTGGCCTGCGGATTTTTAGCGGCAATGAGATCAACCTGCCGTAGCGTGGCAAGACCTCGAATCGTCAGATCGTCAGGATGCCCGATCGGCATGCCGACGATGAATAACGTTCCTGCCGGAGCGACAGATTGCGCGCCCTTTCCTTGACTCCGTTCTCGTCCCATCGATATAATTTCCAGTTCCTAAAAAAAGTGGCTTTGCGCTGAAATGTTGCGAGGATAGAGCACGATGTCTTCGGTGTTTTTCATGCTCACGATGGGCCTGTATTTCGTGAGCACGGTCTGCTACCTGGCCTATTTGCTCCGGCGTGCTGAAACACTGTCGAAGGTGTCGCTTGGAATTACAGCTGTCGGGTTTGCTACCCACACGGTGGCCTTAGTCGCCCGGATGACCGACACTGGCCAGGCCCAGCTACCGACCTTTCACGAAGCCCTGTCGTTTTTCTCCTGGATGCTGATTCTAGTATTTCTTGCCGTCGAATTTCGCCGTCAACTGCATGTTCTCGGCTCCTTCATCGTGCCACTGGCTCTCGTGTCGTTGGTCACTGCCGCGGCGTTCCGTTCCGACGAGGCGTCCAGTCTCCAGCCGGTTTTCAAAACGCTGTGGGTTCACGTCACCCTCAGTATGTTGGGCACGGTCGGGTTCGCCGTCGCATTCGTCGCCGGGGTGATGTATCTCATCCAGGACGGTCTTCTCAAGTCCAAGCGTTTCAACGTCCTCTACGCAAAATTGCCTGCGCTGGACTATCTCGATCATCTGAACCAGCAATCGATCGTTATGGGGTTTCCTCTCCTGACGCTCGGGATCATCAGCGGCGCCTTCTCGGCAGAGATCGTCCGTGGTACCTATGTGAACTGGAACCCGGAACAGACGTGGGCCATGGTGACCTGGGGCTTCTACTTCGCCGTCCTGGTCGGTCGCTTGACCATTGGATGGCGAGCCAAACGAGCCGCGTACCTGACGATCATCGGGTTCGCCGGCGTGATTCTGACCCTGATCGGTGTGGTGCTGAAAAGTCACGGGTCGGTGTCCTGACATGCATGTCATCGTTGTTGGACTCAGCCATAAGACTGCCCCGGTCGAGATTCGCGAGAAACTCGCCGTGCCTGAAAGCCGGCTCAGGGAAGCACTCAGTCGCCTCTGTTCTTATCCCGGTGTGCGCGAAGGGCTGTTGCTCTCGACGTGCAACCGGGTGGAAGTCTACGCTGTTGTCGAAGAGTTGGAAACCGGGTATGGCCGCGTGCAGGAATTTCTGGCGGACACCCATCTCTCCCTTTCCTCCGAACATCTGACGCCTCATCTTTATTGGCATGCCGGGGATCGCGCCATCGGTCATTTGTTCCGTGTGGCCTCCAGCCTCGATTCGATGATTGTCGGTGAGTCTCAAATACTCGGGCAAATCAAGGATGCGTTCGAAGTCGCGTTGACGCATAAGGCCTCCGGCCTATTGCTGAACAAAATCGTCAAAAAGGCCATTTCGGTGGCCAAACGCGTGCGCACCGAAACCAAGATCTCCGAGACGGCTGTGTCGGTGAGTTATGCCGCGGTGGAGTTGGCTAAGAAGATCTTTTCGAATCTGACCGAGAAGACGGTGTTGCTGATCGGGGCCGGAGAAATGGCCAAGCTCGCGGCGCGACATCTGATTGCCAACGGCGTGCGCCAGGTGCGGATCACCACCCGGAATTTTCAGCATGGATTGGAGCTGGCCCAACGGTTCAACGGGACCGCCGTGCCGTTTGAGGACTACAAGGCGGAATTGGCCGAGGCCGACATCGTGCTGGTGTCCACCGGTGCGTCACATTACCTGGTTACGGCGGATGATGTGCAGCGTGCCATGCGCCAACGGATGAGTCGGCCCATGTTCTTGATCGATATTTCCGTGCCGCGCAATATTGATCCGGCTGTCCGGCCCATCGATGATGCATTCCTGTTCGATATCGATGACCTCCACATGCGCGTGGAACAGAATCGGGAAGACCGCCTACGGGAAGCGGCGAAGGCGGAGCAAATGGTCGTTGAAGAAGTCGCGGTGCTCGGGCAGTGGCTGCAGTCGCTGGAGGTGACGCCGACGATTGTGGCACTTCGAAGCCGGGCCGACGAACTCAAACGGCGGGAAGTCGATAAGATTCTGGCACGCTTGGCACATCTATCGTCCGAGGATCGAGCCGCGGTGGAAGCGTTGGCGTCCGCCATCGTCAATAAGATGGTTCATGGCACGATGGTGACGTTGAAGGCTGAGGCCAGATCCTCGAGCGGCGCGGCGTATGTCGATGCGGCCCGCCGGTTTTTTAATTTGGAGGAGACACCCGCTGTTTATCCGCCCGGACAAGTCGACGTTTCGGAGCTTCCCGACGAAAACATTGCCGGGAACGGGGTGGGTCACCTGCCTGAGGCGTCACTAGTCCAGCACACGAGCAAGGAGCAAGGCCGGCGGGTGAGCTAGCACCCTCGCTGAGAAATTTATGATCAGAATCGTTTCTACATGTGACCGAGCATCCGTGGCCGCTCGAGTGCGTGACAGCCACTCATGAATCGTTCAACACTCATCCTTGGTACGCGCGGCAGCAAGCTGGCCGTACATCAAAGTCAGTGGGTGCAGGCCCGTCTCCAGGAACTGGCACCTGGCCTGACCATCTCGCTGCAGCGCATCCAGACGTCGGGTGACAAGATCCTCGACGTTCCGCTGGCCAAGATCGGCGGCAAGGGCCTCTTCGTAAAGGAAATCGAAGATGCCTTATTGAGCAAAGAAATCGACCTGGCCGTGCACAGCATGAAGGACGTGCCGACGGCTCTGCCGGAAGGGTTGGACATTCTCTGCGTGCCGCCGCGCGAAGATCCGCGGGATGCGTTGATCACCCGCGACGGGTGTCGATTGGACCAATTGAAGCCGGGCGCCAGAATCGGCACCAGCAGTCTGCGCCGGCAATCCCAGTTGCTGCATTACCGTCCTGATTTCACCATTGAGATGTTGCGCGGCAATCTGGATACACGTCTCAGGAAGCTCCGCGAGGGACAATTCGACGCGATTGTCCTGGCTGCGGCAGGATTGCGGCGGCTCGCCTGGGACGCGGAAATCACCGAATATCTGCCTGTGCACCTCAGTTTGCCCGCTATCGCTCAAGGTGCTCTCGGCATTGAGGCCCGCAGTGACGACTCCTTTGTCCGCGAACTGTTAAGCCGATTTGAGCATCGACCGACCCGCATTACCGTCACGGCAGAACGTGCGATGTTGCATCGCCTCGAGGGCGGTTGCCAAGTGCCTATTGCCGCGCATGCCGTACTGGAGGGGGACAGGATCACGGTTGATGGCCTGGTAGCCAGCGTCGACGGCCGACGGGTGATCCGTCATCAAATCCAGGGTCCGGCCAGCGAAGCCCAGGCGCTGGGGACGAAGCTTGCGGAGCGTTTGTTGGCTGACGGAGGCGATGTCATCCTCAAGGAAATTTACGGGTAGGGTTGAGGAGTATGACGACGCGAGCAGGAACAGTGTATTTGGTCGGGGCCGGTCCCGGAGATCCGAAGTTGCTGACGATTCGCGGCAAGGAATGTCTGGAACAGGCCGATGTGGTGCTGTACGACTATCTCGCGAATGAAGCGCTGTTGCAGCATGTATCTCCGGCGGCCGAACGTCTGTATGTCGGGCGGCGCGGTCGCGGCCAGTATCGCGACCAGGCGGAGATCAATCGTCTGTTGATCGATCTCGCTCAAGCGGGGAAGCGGGTGGTCCGCTTGAAAGGTGGCGATCCCTTCGTCTTCGGTCGGGGCGGGGAAGAGGCGGAGGCCGTTGCCGCTGCCGGGCTGGAATTTGAAGTCGTCCCTGGTGTGACGGCCGCCGTCGCGGCGCCGGCGTATGCGGGTATTCCGGTGACCCATCGCACAATGGCGTCTACTGTGACCTTCGTCACCGGGCATGAAGATCCGACAAAGGATCGAAGTGGCGTCGAATGGCGGCGCCTCGCAACGGTACACGGTACGCTGGTATTTCTCATGGGCATGACCAATTTGCCGAAGATCGTCCAGTGCCTTCGAACTGAAGGTAAAGGAGGCACCACACCCGTCGCCCTCATCCGGTGGGGGACGCGAGCCTCGCAACGGACCGTGGTAGGGACCTTGGACGATATTGTGGAGAAGGCGGCGGCTGCTCATATGGAACCGCCCACGGTCATCGTGGTCGGCGAGGTGGTGCGTCTTCGGGAGCAACTCAATTGGTTCGAGCGTCGGCCCCTGTTTGGAAAACGGATTCTGGTGACGAGGCCAAAGCCTCAAGCGGCGGAGTTTTCTGATTTGATCGCGGCTCAAGGCGGAGAGCCGCTGGAATTCCCGACCATCGAGATCGCGGCTCCCGAGGACTGGGCTCCGCTGGATCAGGCCCTCTCGCGCCTGGCGACCTACAATTGGTTGATCTTCACCAGTGTGAACGGGGTCCCCCCCTTCATGACCAGGCTGCTGAGGACGCAGCGTGATGTTCGCGCACTGTCCGGCCTCACCATTTGTTGTATTGGACCGCGCACGGCTGAGGCTCTGGCAGCCTATGGCTTACGTGCCGATGTGATTCCGGAACAGTTTCAAGCCGAAGGAATTCTGGAAGTGTTGACCGCCAGGGAGATGCGCGGGGCCCGCGTGCTGATTCCTCGTGCATTGGTCGCCCGGGAGTTGCTTCCGGATCAGCTACGTGCACAGGGAGCGCAGGTCGATGTGGTGCCGGTGTATCGCACGATCCGGCCTGCGGTCGCGACGGATAGCCTCAGGGAGCAATTACGAACGGGGAGAGTCGACGTGATTTCCTTTACGAGTTCCTCGACGGTGAGGAATTTTGTCGAGTTGTTTCCGACGAAGGACGAGTTGTTGAGGTCGGTCGGGACCGCAGCCGTGGCCTGCATCGGACCTATTACTGCGGAGACCGCCCGCCAGGCCGGTCTTTCCGTTCAGGTAATGGCCGGACAGAACACCATTCCAGCCCTTGCAGACGCCATCGTAGATTTTGTGGTGAATCCAACAGAAGGCAGAACCGCGTCGGCGGTGAGTCATTGACAGGATGGCAGTGATCGTAAAGAAGTTCTTACCAAGAGGGGAGGATTCTGATGGTTCCAGTCAAATCATTTATGGTTCCGAAAGACAAGTTCATCACCGTTGAACGTGACGTGGATGTGCGCTCCGCAGGGCGGATCATGCGCGATCGTAACATCGGCAGTCTATTCGTCACGAACGGCAAAGATGTCATCGGTATTCTGACGGATACAGACATGGTGCGGCGTGTGGTGGCCACTGGAGCCGATACGACCAAGACGACCGTCGAGCAGATCATGTCCGCACCTCTCGTGACAATTGAAGAACATAAGACGCTGCTGGATGCCAACGACTTGATGGCCCAAACCCATCTGCGCCACCTCGGCGTGACGAAAGACGGGCAGCTGGTGGGCATGATTTCGGTGCGTGATCTGGTGGTATTCCTGACCAACTTGCCGAGGAAGTGAGCGGACATGGCCTTTCCCATTCAGCGCCTGCGTCGTCTCCGGGAAACCGAGCCGCTCCGACGGATGGTCCGAGAAACGAGCCTGACGCCAAACGATTTCATTTATCCCGTATTTGTCACTGAAGGGCAGGGTCGTCGTGAACCGATTGCTTCGATGCCGGGACAATCGCGATTGTCCATCGATCTCCTGATCAAGGAAGCACACGAGGTCAAGGCGCTGGGCATTCCGGCCATGATCCTTTTCGGGATTCCCGATCGAAAGGATGAACGCGGCAGTTCCGGGTTCGACCCCGATGGAATTGTGCAACGTGCCATTCGTGCAGTGAAGGCACAGGTGCCGGATCTGGTGCTGATCACCGATGTCTGCATCGATGAGTACACAAGTCACGGCCATTGCGGGATCGTGCGGGACGGCAGAATTCTGAACGACGAGACCCTGGATTGTTTGAGGACCATGGCGAAGACCCATGCGCAGGCGGGAGCTGATATGGTCGCGCCGTCCGACATGATGGACGGCCGCGTAGCCGCGATTCGCGATGAGTTGGATCGCGCCGGGTTTGTCGATATTCCCATCATGGCCTACGCGGCCAAGTTCGCATCCTGTTTTTACGCACCGTTCCGTGATGCCGCCAATTCGAGTCCGCAATTCGGCGATCGTCAGTCCTATCAGATGGACCCGGCCAACAAGCGGGAAGCTTTGCGAGAAATTGATTCGGATATCGAAGAAGGGGCCGACATCATCATGGTGAAGCCGGCCATGCCGTATTTGGACATCATCAGCGTCGCGCGCGAACGGACGCTTCTGCCGGTTGCCGCCTACCAGGTGAGCGGGGAATACAGCATGATCAAAGCGGCGGCACAAGCCGGCTGGCTGGATGAGCGCCGCGCGATGCTGGAGTCGCTGCTCTCGATCAAGCGAGCGGGCGCCGAGATCATTTTGACCTACTTTGCCAAAGAGGCCGCCAGGCTTCTCCAGTCACGGCCCGCATGAAGATTTCCCGCGGTCTCACCCCCTCCACGTCCAGACCCTATTCGGTAGTGACCATCGGAAATTTTGACGGTCATCATCATGGTCACCGGGCTCTCCTCGACCAGGTGGTGGCGACAGCCCGTCGCGAGGCCGGGACGGCGCTGGTCCTGACATTCGATCCCCATCCCGTCAAGATCCTGGCCCCGCAGGTCAATCTCATGTTTCTGACGACACCGGAAGAGAAGTTGGCCCGGTTCGAGGCCGCCGGTATCGATGAGGTCGTCTTTCTTGAATTCACTACCGCGTTTGCCGCTCTGAGCCCGGCTCAGTTTGCGAAGCAGGTTTTGTGTGATGGTATCGGCACGCGCGAGTTGTATGTGGGGGAGCATTTTGCTTTTGGAAAGGGCCGGGTCGGACGCATTGCGGATCTGCTCGGGCTGGGTGCCCAACTCGGGTTTCGCGTTCATCCGATGACGCCGGTGACGATTGAGGGAGAAGTTGTAAGCTCCACACGTATTCGTCAGCTGATCCAGGCTGGGGAATTGCAGAAGGCCGTTCGCCTGCTGGGGCGTCCCTACAGCATAGAGGGAACCGTGATTTCGGGCGCTCATCGCGGAACTGAACTTGGTTGGCCGACGGCGAATCTCCGCCTTCCCGAGGGGCGTGTCATTCCTCCGGATGGCGTGTATGCAGCGCAGGTCCCCTGGAAGGGGAGTGGCTTGAATGCGGTGGTCTACATCGGGACCAGGCCCACATTCGGCGCCGGCGAGCGACTCTTGGAGGTCTCGATCCTCGATGAGCGGCTAGAACTGTACGGAGAAGCGATTCGCGTAGACTTGCTCGGCTTCATTCGAGAGGATCGCGTTTTTACCTCAGCGGAAGCTCTGAGCCGGCAGATTGCGTTGGACGTGGATGCGGCCCGTGTACAGTTGCGCGATGCGGGGACCACCGCCTCTCTGCCGGTCCTCCAGCCCCGTTCATGAGCCATGACAGGTTCCACGTCAGAGCTTCATCACCTGCTTCATAAGCAGGTCGTCCGGGCTATTCGGGCGCGAGGGCTCCTGGAACCGGGCCAGAGGATCCTGGTGGCTGTGTCCGGGGGGCCGGACTCGGTTGCGCTCCTCTCCATTCTGCACCAGCTTGCGCCGGCCTGGAATCTTTCGCTGGCGGTCGTCCATTGCAATTACGGCTTGCGGGGTGCGGAATCGGACGGGGACGCCTCGTTTGTCGCGGCACTCTGTCGTCGCCTCGCACTTCCGTGTCATATCAGACGGCTCACCGTAGAGCGCGGTCGAACAGGGGAATCGAGCTCACTGCAAGCGAGTGCCCGGAAGTCCCGCTATCGACTATTTCGTGAGATGGTTGACGAACTCGGCGCAGATCGTGTGGCGCTTGGGCACACGGTGGATGACCAGGCTGAAACCGTGCTCTTGCGGATGTTGCGCGGGGCCGGTTTGAGAGGATTGGCAGGCATGCCGCATATCCGGGAACACCTGTTCATTCGGCCGCTTCTCAGCTGTTCGCGTCAGGAGATCCTCAACTATCTCCGGGCCGTGGGATTGTCCTATCGGACCGACTCCAGCAACGCGAAATTGATCTACCTTCGCAATCGTGTCCGGCACGAATTGCTCCCGGTGATGCAGTCGTTAGCTCCGGCTGCCGCCCGGATCCTGGCACGTCAAGCTGATCTCGTAAGAGATGATGACCGGCTACTGGATGCGCTAGCCGCACACCGTCTCGAGCGGCTCATCCGGAGCCGCGATTCAGACTCGGTCGTGCTCGATCGTACACTGTTGCTCAAACAGCATCCGGCTATACAGCGCAGGATTCTTCGTCAGGCAATCCAGGCTGTGGCTCCGTCAACCGGCGAGCCGCGAAGCGACGTCCTGCTGTCGATGTTGGCATCGTTGGCCTCACGTTCGGGAGGCGTCGGGAATGTGGGTGCGGCAGCGGTGGCCTGCGAACAGGACCGGGTACGGTTGACGGCGGTTTCTC
>JBEIQG010000016.1:0-31539 GCA_040376625.1 Nitrospira sp.
CTCTGGGTCTACTATTCCTCAGCGCTGGTGCTCCTCGGCGCAGTCGTGACACACGAATGCCAATGCAGACGGCCGTCCCTGCCTCAGCCCCCGGCCGACCTGCATCGCGAACGGCGGAATGTGTGACGTGTGAAGCCTCCCCCGCGATGACTCAGAGCGTATGATCGATGGCCTGCACGATGCACGCTGTGCCGGGATGAGCGGCGATCCTGCAGACGCTGTTCCGATCACGTGGGCCCGTATGATTCAGAAATGCCGTCGCGAGGCGTTCGAGACCGACGTCCGCCGGGCTTCTCGCAAATCAGGCCGACGCAAGCGTACCAGTCCGCATATTCATGACGGTTCATCGCGAAAGTGCGGAGTCGCAACGCGAGACGGGTGCGCGGAGCCGTGAGGAAGGAAGGCATCCTTGAACAGGATGTCGAGCGACCGAGCGGCGAGCCCGCCCGCTGACAGGCAGGTCGCAGCTGCGAACCCGCGCTCGCAGCAGAAGCGCTCATGAATCATGGGGGCTAGCAGTCCGTCAAGCAGCTCGAACGATAAAGACCTCGCAGGGCGAGAAAATCGGCCGACGGAACAGGGATTCATGAATAGTCCGGGCTAGGAGGATCTCATGCCGGAAGGATGTCGCTGCTCAATGAAGTGCCCAATGGATGCGCGCGTTATCAGGCCCAGCAACTGCCCGTCCTGAACGACGACGAGACGTTCGGCCTCCGTCGCGATCATCTGCTCCAATGCCTGCATCGCCGACAGATCCGGCGACACCACCATGTCGTCGTTGGAAATTTGCATGATATCGGCGACTCGGCGGAATGCCCAGAGCCCGTTGCTCACCGTCTGCACATCGCGCACCCCCACGACACCAACCAGCCGCCCGTCCCGGACCACGGGGAATCCTCCGTAGCCGTAGGGGAGAAAATACTGGTTTACGGCCTCCTCCAACGTGGTGTCGGGGGACAAGGCCACCACATTGTTAACCATCAGCTCGCGAACCGGCACCGACGCCAGTGACGCGCGGATGGCGGCCTGCTTCCGGCTCCCGCGTGCAGCGGAAAACAAGAACGCCCCCAGCAACACGATCCAGCCCCCACTGCTTGCCAGCGCGCCGGAGACGGCACCCGAAAGAGCCCCGACGAGGAGGAAAGCCCCGAACAGGCCGAAGCTCACGCCGAACAACAATCCTACGAATGCCGCCTGACTTGTCGCCCGGTAATAGTCCCTACTCCAGGCCCACAAGCCGGCCCGCAAGGCGCGACCGCCATCCAGAGGAAAACCGGGAAGCAGATTAAAAAGGCCCAGCTGGGTATTGACCATCCCGAGCAGCGTCCCCAACGCCACCAACCCGTGCCCGGAGGATCCCATCGGAAGGAACTCCAACAGCGCGACCAGGCCGATGCACAGGCCGGCGAGAAGAAAGCTCACGATCGGACCGGCAATCGCAATCAAGAACTCGGCGCGGGGATGCGGCGGTTCCTTTCGCATCTGGGCCACCCCCCCGAAGATAAACAGCGTAATTTGACTGATCGGAATCCGGTACCGAATGGCCACCAGGGAATGACCGAGCTCATGCAGCAGGACAGACGTGAACAGGAGGATGGCCGCCACACTGCCCATCGCCCAATATCGCGTCTCCGTGAGACCGGGCAGCACGTCGGGCAAATAGCCCGTCGCCAGCGACCAGGTCACAAAGAAAAAGACAAAGAGCCACGAGGCGTGCACATGGATGGGAATCCCGAACATCCGGCCGATTTTCCAGTCTGGTCCCTGCATGGTTTCAACGTAGCAGCCACCCGGACAGAGCGTCAACTATCGCCGCTGCGCGCCTTCGGGTATACTGCGCCCATGCGTGGAGACAAGTTTTTGATCAGACTGTCGGCGATCTGCGGAATAGCACTCGTCCTTCAGGCCATCATCGCCGAGGCGCAAGTCATCAAGGCGGGGCCGACCTCGTGCCCGGCGGTGGCTTTGACCTACGATCTCTGCCCCGTCCGCACGGCATCCGGATTCGACCGGGAGCTGATCGACTTTCTCATCGAGCACAAGGTGTCGGCGACGTTTTTCATGTCCGGCCGCTGGATGGCCAAGCACGATGCGGAGGCCAAGAAGCTGCTGGCCGTGCCGTTTTTTGAAATCGGCACCCACGGCGAGGTACATGCCCATTTGCCGATGCACGAAATCGAAGAGCAGCAACAGGAAATCATGGGACCGGTGCGCTTGCTCAAGGCCAGATACGGTCGCCCCGCCGCCCTATTCAGACCTCCGTATGGTGAATATAACGATCTCACCGTCGAGGCCGTCAAAGCCCTCGGGCTCAAATTCATCCTGTGGGACATCGAATCAGGCGATCCCGACCCGACGCTGACGACAGAGGCGATCGTAACCCGCATCCAAAGACGCATGAAGCCTGGCAGTGTGATCGTCATGCATGCCAACGGCAAGGGTAAGCATACCCGGGAAGTGACCGAAACCCTGGCCGCCACCCTGTTGCCGGCCAAAGGCCTGACCCCGATGACCGTGTCGGACCTCTTACGATGCAACCAATCGACGGCCACACCCGCACCATAATTCGCGACATGCGAGCGGAGGATCGTGATCCCGTGGTCGGGATTCTGACCGGATCCGACCCCTGGAAACGGCTCGGCTTTACCGCGGACGATTGGAACCGCATCTTTGCACCGCTGCCCACGGGACGAGACACTTTCGTGCTGGAGATCGAAGGGAACGTGTTGGGCATCGCCATCGTGCGCAGGAAATTCCTGTTCGGAGATTATCTGGAACTACTCGGGATCTCCCCGTCGGCCGTGGGGCAAGGCCTGGGCAGCCGGCTATTGACCCACGTCGAGTCCCTGACGTTTGCGCGGGCCGTTAACATGTTTGCCTGTGTGTCGGACTTTAACGAGGGCGCCCGCGCTTTCTACCGCAAGCAGGGCTACAAGGAAATCGGTCCCATGCCGAACTTTCTCATCCCCGGCTATGCGGAAATTCTGCTGCGAAAAACGACGGGGCCGGCACGAAAGGGATAACGGCTAATAGCCTATGGCAAGAGAACGGAGCAGCACTTCTCATTTCTTCTCTTGCCATCAACTATACGCCATCTGCTATAAGCTCCTCCTATGAAAGTCACAAAACTCCTTCACACCCGCATGCGGGTCAGCGACATGGATCAAACGATCCGCTTCTATCAGCAGGTATTGGGCCTGGAGGTGCTGGAGCGCAAGGTTTCGCCACGGGGGTCCCACCTCGCCTTTCTCAAAGTTCCCAATAGTGAAGAACTCATCGAACTGTGCAGCTTTCCCGCCAGCGGGCCGGTGACCGTGCAGGAAGATCTGGTGCACCTCGCCTTTCAGGTCGAGAACCTCGACGACACGATCCGGGCGCTGGAAGCAAAGCAGGTGAAAATCACCGACGGCCCGACCAGAACCTCCTCCGGTAGCCGCTTCATTTTTATCGACGCGCCGGACGGCTACGAAGTGGAACTGATCGAACGCCCGCCCGGCACGGCGCTGGTGTAACGCGCATTGTTCGTCGTTCGTGAAGCGTCGCTCCCCGACAGGGACAAGTGCCGCATCCTCCTTTCTTCACCGACAGGCCGGCCCCATTGACGAATTCGAATCCGTCCAAGTATTGTCTCCTCGCTTCACGTTTCACGTTTCACGAGCGACGAACGATGAGAAGGAGACGCAGATGAAGAACGGGTTTTTCCGCGGACACGGACTCGGCAACGACTATGTGGTGATGGATCCCACGGAACTGACGTTTACACTCACCCCCGGCAGAATCCGCGGCATCTGCGATCGCCACTGGGGACTGGGAAGCGACGGAATCCTGGCGCTGGTCCCATCGAAAAAAGCTGACTTTGGCCTGCGCATCTACAATCCGGACGGCAGCGAGGCGGAAAAGTCCGGCAATGGCCTGCGCATCTTTGCCCGCTACCTGCATGCCACCGGCAAAACCAAAAAACGAGCCTTCACCGTCGAGACCAAGGGGGGCTTGGTCTCCATTGCCCTCCATATCGACCGCCACGGCGATGCTGCTGCCGCCACGGTCGAAATGGGACGGGCGACGTTTCAACCGAGCGCCCTTCCCTGCACGCTCTCCGTCGATGAACTAATCCAGCAGCCTATCGAAGCCGCCGGACGTGCGTTGCAATTCACCGGCGTCAGCGTCGGCAATCCTCACTGCGTGATGTTCAAACAACCTGGCGAGGCCTGGACCAGGGAAGAGCTCCTCACGCTGGGGCCTGTCCTCGAAAACCATTCTCTTTTCCCGAAACGGACCAACGTCCAGCTCGCGGTGCCCACCGGCCCGAAAGAAATCTTCATTCTGATCTGGGAACGCGGCGCCGGTGAAACGCAGGCTTCCGGATCGTCGTCTTGCGCGGCCGCCAGCGCCGCCGTCCGTCTGGGACTGGTGAAGGGACCGGTCACGGTCAAGATGCCCGGCGGCACCCTCAACATCGAAGTCGCCCGGGACTTCAGCCTCACGATGAAAGGCCCGGTCGCAGAGGTCGCTCGAGGTGCCCTGAGCCCGTCGTTTATCCGAACCCTGCGCTGAAGCAGGAGAGACGCTCGCCGTCTTGCGTCATTCGCCTCACGGGAGGATAAAGGACTACGGTTCTTGTTATTCTTACGATTGACGTATGACGACGGACGCACTCCAATCCAAGCTCGATCACCTGCCCGACCAGCCGGGCTGCTACCTCTTTCGGAATGCGAAGCGGGAGATTCTCTACGTCGGGAAAGCTGCCGTGCTGGCGGACCGGGTCCGCTCCTATTTTCAGAAGGGCAGCGACCAGTCACCCAAAACGGCCCTGCTCGTCAACGAGATCGCTGACCTCGAAACGATTGTCACCCGCTCCGAGCTGGAAGCACTGATCCTCGAGAGCAACCTGATCAAGCGCCACCGGCCGCGCTTTAATATCGTCCTACGCGACGACAAGCAGTACCCCTACCTCCGCCTACCGATCAAAGAGAACTTTCCCCGGCTCTCCATCGTCAGGCGCGTGCAAAAGGACGGAGCCCTCTACTATGGGCCCTACACTCCGGCTGGAGCGCTTCGTGAGACACTGAAAGTCATTCGCAAGGCATTTCCACTGGCCACCTGTGAAATCGACATCGACGGACGGGCCGACCGGGCCTGCATCGAGTTCGAGATCAAGCGGTGCATGGCACCCTGCACCGGCAATCAGTCGCGGGACGAATACCACCAGATCGTCAAACAGGTCCGCCAGTTTCTCGAGGGACGGGACCGGGAGTTGCTGGACAGCCTGCGTGAAGACATGGAGCGGTCGGCGGAACGGGAAGAGTTCGAGGAGGCGGCGCGGCTGAGAGACCGGCTCTTCAGTGTCGAACGCACGCTGGAAAAACAGCGCATCACTCAGGTCAGCACGACCGACCAGGATGTGATCGGACTGGCCCGTCAGGGCACGGCGGCTGATCTCCAGCTCCTGTTCGTGCGCGGTGGTCTGTTGATCGGACGAAAGGATTTCTTCTGGCCCCAAGCCGCCGACTCGAGCGACGAGGAACTCGTGCGTACGGCCATCGAGCAGTTCTACAACAATGAAGGGCAACCACCAAAAGAACTTCTCGTTCCCACGGCCCTCGACGAGGCCCCGTTGATCGAGCAGTGGCTGAGCGGGAAACGCGGCGAGAACGTCCGTGTCCTGGCTCCGGAACGAGGGACCAAGCACCAGCTGGTCCTCCTTGCCGAAGAGAACGCCGCGGCGGCCATCACGGACCATCTCCGCAACGAAGCACTGGACCGCCAGGCGACGGCCGAACTCAAACGTCTGCTTCGCCTCGACACTATCCCACGCCGGATTGAAGGCTTCGACATTTCGAACATCATGGGCAATCAGTCGGTGGCCTCGCTGGTCGTCTGGGAAGACGGTGCAGCCAAGAAATCCGACTATCGCAAATTCAGGATTCAGACAGTGGAGGGTGCCAACGACTTTGCGAGCATGCAGGAAGCGGTCATGCGGCGATACGGCGCGACCGAGGATCTCCCCCGTCCGGACCTGATACTCATTGATGGCGGGTTGGGCCAGCTGAGCGCTGCGCTCGAAGGGTTGAAGCAGGTCGGACAGGACCAGATTCCGATCATGGGCCTCGCCAAAGCCCGCGGGGAGAAAGAAGAACGGATTTTTCTCCCCGGCCGGAAAAACCCCATCGTCCTGCGGCCGACCTCCCCGGCTACCCACCTGGTCCAGCGCATTCGCGACGAAGCCCATCGCTTCGCCCTGACCTATCACCGAAACTTGCGCGGCAAGGCCCTGCTGTCATCCGAACTGGACCAGATCGCCGGCATCGGCACTATTCGCCGGAAGCGGCTCCTGAAGCAATTCGGAAGCCTCCAACGGGTCGCGGGCGCCAGCGACGACGAACTCCGGTCTGCCGGACTCGATGTCTCCACCGTCGCCGCCCTACGTAGAGCCCTCACCCCGTCGTAACGCAGGCCCGTATGGGCGTCGTCCAGACTGTATTGAGTTCGATACACCCGTATCTGAATGGGTACGCTCAGACCGTTGTACTGCCGTCGCCTCATAGCAAAACAGATGGATTCTTCTCTGATATCAGGGTTTTTCGCCTCCTGCAATAGAGGCGACGATGCTGCATGCCAGGTACGTAGTTTGCGTGTCTCTACAGGCATCCGACTTACGACGATAATGGGGAGGCATCCCGATGAGGATGTTGCGCATCGCGTCCATACTGGTCTTCGCATCGATCGCCGCCTGTACCACTCCGCCGGAGGTCAAACAGGCGCTGGTGGCCAAGGATCAGGCCTATATCGAAAATGAGCAGCTCATGCAGCAGTATCGCGAACTGGTCGGCAATATCAACCGCCGCCACGTACAGTGGTATCGCTTCGTCCAGACCCGCCTCAAACTGGATCTGGCCTTGCAATGGGCGACCACCGATCCACGGATGATCGACATTCCCGACCCCACCACGGCCGATGCCGATGCCGAGGTACTGGGGCCCGATGTGCTGGCAGTGATCAATGCCATGCGGCTCAAGTCTCTCCCTGAACGCAAAGGCGCAAACGGGCAGCCGGTGTTTCTGGCCGGATCGGGGGATATGACCCATCTCATTCAGCAAATTCCCGAGTTGATCGCACGTATCGAACAACGCGTCGCCGCAGATTCCAAGGTGCCGCAAAACGTCGATCTCACGGCCTTCGATCAGTATCGAAACAATGTCGAAGCGTTGCGCCGGATCAACGGCATCATCAAACAGTACCTGGATATCGACGTCACCCTCAGCCGGAACGACACCCAGTCGCTTGCCGACGCGCTCCGCACGGTGCGCCGATGACCCGCCGCATAGTCGGCCGGAAGAAGGAGCCCTCCATGGTCGCACCAGGTGTGAGGCTACTGTCCGTCGTCATACTGTTCCTCATGGCCACCGGTTGCCATTCGATCCACAGCCGTTCGGTGCGTGACCTCATTCAAATGGAAGGCACCAAGATCGACGCGGCGCAGACCAACATCGATCTCTTCCAGAAGGAAACCGAGGCCCGCATCAAGTTCCTCGAACAGGCGCGCAGTTCGCTGCACGAGAGCTTCAAATCGCTTCAGATACAGGAAACCAAACACCGCTTCGCCCTAGCCTCATTCCGGAATCTCACCACGAAGAAGGGAAGCGCCGCCTACGCCGCGGCCTACCTCACCAGCCTCATCTATATGGCCGATGCGCAAGGGCTTGAGAAGGCGGACTGGAATCAATTTGAAGAAGACTTCTGCGGCCTACGCGATACGGCCAACGCCCTCAACGACTCGTGGAAACGGACGGCGACGCTGCATGCCCAAGTACATCGATTTGCCAAGCAAACGGCCCTCGCCTCCGTCGATCCCGAATTCGTAGCCGCCGTCCTAGACCAGGCCCCCAACCGGTCCGGCCAGATCATGGAAATCCTGGATCACTCGCGTACCGTCAACGATGCGCTGGAAGAAGTAGTCGGCGCACGAATCCTGCGCATCGGCGGGCTGGATCGTGCCCAACTGTTTACCGCCGACCTGGTGGAACTCCTCGATCGATTGAAGAAAGACGACGGACAGTAACGGAGGCTCTATGAACCGCAGCATCGAGGGGGTGGTCACTTTCCTCCAAGACAATGACAACCTGATCAAGCAGCTGATGGAAACCGCCGAAAGCGCCACCACAGAAATCGAGCAACTGGCCGACCGCGTGGACCACGCCCGGGAGGAAGCGCAGGTGCTGGTCGATCAATTGGGCGCCGTGGAGTTCATGGTCGGCGGCCAGGATGATACGAAGGTCCGCCAAGCGGCCCTGCTGGAGGCCGTCGCCGCCCTGCGAAAAAAGTTTGAGATGTTCAAGAATGACCCGCTGCGACGAGGCATTTATGCCGCGGAGATCTCCAATCTGTACCTGCAACTCGCCAACACGTTCAATAACCAGACGGTGGCTCAAATCGTCCCCTTCGGCGCCGACGAAATCAGCGGCTATAAAGACTTGATGAAGAAGGCCCTGTTGGATGCCGCATCGCGAAAGAAACGCGCGGCCGTCATCAAAGCAGGCGTGCAGATTTCCCGCTTGGCCCTTGGCGTGGCAGGCAAACTGGCGTTGGTGTGAAGGGCATGAGAACTCGACCGGTCATGTGTGCCTCCGCCGCGGTCACGCTGGTTCTTCTCGCCGCAGGCTGCAGTCTCGATGCCGCTTCCCGCGGCCCCTTCGGCCCGGAAGATCCTGAAACCGTCGTGCCGAAGAAGCCGCTCCCCGCCCAGCTCCCGACCAGACATGTCCTGGAATTCTCGTCCGATGAATCCCCCGAACATATCAAGCCCAAGATGGCCGGGAGCGCTCTTGATGCCGGGATCTCTCGCTCACCCAATCAAGAGGCGGTGCTCTCAGCCGCGGACATTGCGGGACTGCGAAAGGTTGCGGAATCGGATCCTCGAGTCTCGGCCCTCCTCGGTGAACGATGGGGATTCATTGACGGGGACCGCGTACCACCGAAAGGGAAGGTGTCGTTCGGCTGCTGCCGGACAACCTCGCGATTCACCAGACTCACCTACTTCAGCTACAGCCACAATGTCGCCGTCGACGTACGTCTGAAAGATTCAACGGTTCTGGAGGCCTCGCGCGCGGAAGCCTATCTGCCGCCCGAAGGTCCCCGGGACCTCCAACGGGGCATCGAATTGGCTCGTGCCGATCGCCGCCTCGCCGGCAAGGTGCAAGGGATGCAAGGCCATGGGCTGTTGATGCAGCCGGATCGCGGGTTCTTCAGGAACGACCCCGGGTATGGACATCGGGTGATTTGGATCACCTTCTCACCGGGACCGGGCGGCGACCCCAAATACTGGGCGCAGGTCGATCTCACTGAAGACCGTGTGCTGGATGCAGGAGATGAACCGCCCCGTTAGGCGGTGAAAGGATACGGGATGAAACGCCTCGCGGTGAGTGCCATGTTACTGCTCTGCACCCTCG
Source organism: Nitrospira sp. (assembly GCA_040376625.1). Taxonomy (GTDB): domain Bacteria; phylum Nitrospirota; class Nitrospiria; order Nitrospirales; family Nitrospiraceae; genus Nitrospira_A. The sequence goes on from JBEIQG010000016.1 coordinate 9,447, forward strand.
GTCCGCCCATGCCGGGCTCAGCGGAGACCGCATCGGAGCACGTCGAGTGGGGGGCTTGGAGTTTCGACTACGAAGTCCGGGACAACACGGGTCTGGCACTTCGCAACGTCGCCTACGGCGGCGAACAGGTACTTGCTAAAGCCAGCATGCCGGTCCTACGTGTGAAGTACGTGAAAGAACGCGTCTGGTGGAACCCCTTTACCTGGTTCGGCTCCCGTGCCGACAGCGGGCGCTGCGGCCCGTTTCAAGATCGATTGCGCTGGCAGGATCTGGTCCCCATCGTGAACTGCGGCGACAACAAGGTCTGTGTCGAAAGCTCGACGGTGAAAGGCATCAAGTGGTTGGAACTGGGCATCTATGCCCGAATCGGGGAATATCATATTTACCAATCCTGGCATCTGTCCGAAGACGGCGAACTCCGGCCGGTCGTGCAAAGCCGGGGGCTGTCCTGCAATACTGACCACGTCCACCATCCCTATTGGCGCTTCGATTTCGACATCGACGGCAACGGAATGGACCAGGTATTTGTCCGCGATGATGGCGGCCCGGACAACGGCTGGGGGCCCGGATGGAAAAAATATACGAACGAACGCAATGACGTCAAAAACTCTGCCACTCACCGATCCTGGTTCGTCCGCGACCAACTGACAGGGCATGGGGTGTGGGTGCTTCCTGGGGACGGGTACGCTCCCCTGAAAGACGATGGAGAACGCGATTCGTTCGCCGACCTGGATGTGGCCATCCGCCGCGCTCATCCAAATGAAGATCTTCCATGGGTCTTCGGGGCGAGGGGCCAGCTCGGGTATGACGAGGATAACCAGGGCATCCAGGAACAGGATGTGGTGTTCTGGTACGTGGCCCACCTGCCGCATATGGCTGCCCTCGGCCCCACGAAGTGGCTGACGCTCGGGCCCACCTTGAAGGTTCACCGTTAACCGAATTTCACGGAACCTGCATGCCACTGCCTGGATGATCCCGCGGCCTTCTCTTCAGGATTGCGCTTCGTCTCCTAGGCACTCTATACTAAGTGAAAGATACCCTGGATATGCTCATCCGCCTGCGGGTACAATTCCAGGTGTCCCGCGTCGAGACCGACTTAGTATAGCCAGGCCGGGTTTTAGCCTGTATGTCCTGTATCGCTTCCATTACACAAATTCGTAGCATTAGAGAGAGCCCATGAGGCAGAGTAACGGCTTCCTTCAATCAGAAGCAGCACCATAGCTCACTCCGACGCCCCTCCAGACTCAACAATTGTCGGGAGAAAGGTCGAACTATGATCTTTCGCGGACCTGAGAGCCTACAATATCTATCGCGCAAGGAATTTCAACATTTGGGCGAAGTCATGGATCGGGTACGACGAATCCAGGACCGCTCCCAATTGCCTGATCTGGCGGCGGCCGTGGGCTCACTGATTCCTCATCGATTCTCCGCAAACGGATCGTTTCATATCCAGAAACGAGCATTGGAAATCGGCCATTCGAATTACGGCGAAGAACATACCCATCTGTACGCGACACAAGGCTATATCACGGACCCCGCGATCCAACTGCTTCAAAAAACCCATATCGGCACGGTGTCCAGCGAAGACTGCCTTGATATGCCGGTGCCTCGCGAGGTAATCAACCTCAAACTCGATGCAGGCATCAAAACCTGTCTGACCGTGGGGGTTCGCGGCGTGCTCGGGCTGTGCACCTATTATGCGTTCAGTAACTTCGATCAGCGGCTATTGGGCAGGTTACGGACCATGATGCAGATTCTCGCGCCTCATTTTCATCTGGCGTACCTGCGCGCGACTGCCGGCCAGAATGAAGAGCAGGCACCAGCTAACTCGCCGACACTAACCGCCCGAGAAGAAGAGATTATGCGGTGGGTCGCTGAAGGCAAAACCAACTGGGAAATCTCGATCATTCTTCACGTCAGCCTCAACACGATCAAATTTCACCTGAAGAATGTGTATCAGAAACTCGGCGGTGTCGAGAATCGCTGGGCGGCGGTCGCGCAATGGCAAAACAGTGCCGGCGGCCTGCTGGTTCCCCCCGCCGCTCACTCTCAATCCAAACCCTCTCCCCCCGCGAACATGCCTCCGCCTCGTGCCGAATCGTCCAAATCTTCGCACTTGACGCGATAGGGTTCCACAGTCTCCAAGACCTGCTTCCGCCCTATCGCGCCGCCACGCCGAGCCTCAAGAGCGCGCGCCCACCAGGGGGAGTTCCGAGCCGGCATGCGGCCACTCCTCGCCCACCGGGGAGGATGCATCGTCTCGTTTATGCATCTCGACAGACAGGTTCGTGGGGGCCATCAAAAAGCCGAACTGCTCTTCGACTGGTTTGGCATCGGCCGGTTTTGAAATGGAAAAATTACGGCAGAGCATCGCCATGACCGCTTTGATCTCCAGGAGCGCCAAGTTTCGTCCCGGGCAAAAGCGCGGACCGGCCCCGAATGGGACGAATGCTTTTGTATTGTGACCCTCCTGAGTTCCTGCGCGGGACGCCAGCCAACGCTCCGGCAAGAATTGTTGAGGTGCGGCAAAGGCCGCTTCCTGCATGCCGCATTGCCGGGTGAGCAGAAAGATCGCCGTGCCGGCCGGAATGCGCACGCCGCCCAGTTCCACGTCTTGATTTGCCCCCAAGAAAAGAATTGGGAATACGGATTTCAAGCGCATGGTTTCGAACGCAACGGCTTCCACATACGGCAAGCGTTCATGATCGCGATAACTTGCCAGCATCTCGCCTTTGCCCAGCACTTCATCCACTTCTGCCTGGACACGCGCCTGGGTGTCTGGATGTTCCATCAGAAAATGGAAGATCCACGCCATGGTTGAGGCCGTCGAATCTTCCCCGCCCAACAGCATTGTAAGAACATTGCCGGATATTTCATCGTCGGTGAACTCCGAACCCTCCGCTTCCTGCGCAGCCAACATGGCTTCCAGGAAGTTGGTGGGGTGAGCCACCAATTCCGGATTGTCGGCCAACCGTGCACGGCTGTTGGCAATGTAACCGCGGATCGCCTGATGAACGAAGGACAAGGATTCCTCAAGGGCCCTATCGGCCGGCAGCTTCACGAAATGCCAATAGGGGAAGGGCGCATTGATTCGACGGTTGATCATGGGGAAAATCCGTTCCAGATGACCTTGGAGTGCATCGCCTTCCGTCTGCAACGTATCCACATCATATCCAAACGCCAAATTTGCGGTCACATCAATCGTGTACCGGGTCAGATCTTTCTGAGCCTCGACCAAGCCCCCCTTTGCCACAGCCTGATCCCACCGGGCCTTCAGCCGCCCCGTCACCTTCACGAGGGTCTCAAAGAACTGGCGCAAATGAGCATTGTTGAGAGCCTGCATGGCGATCCTGCGTTGCCGATACCAATGATCGCCCTCGGCTGAAAACACTCCATCGATTCCCATCTCTTTGAGGACAGGCTCGATGGCGTTGAGTCGCCGATAGGCATCCGGTCGTTTGCGCAGCACTTCGTTGATCAGGTCTGTGTCCGTCACAGCCAGGACCGGCTTGTGCGCGATTTTGAATTGATACATGGGGCCATGCTCGCACGCCCATTGTTCGAGCACGCTGTGCAGATGATTCAAATCCAATCGCAGTATATTTCCGAGCAACGGTATTCCCTTAGGCCCAGGAAGATCCGCGAGAGTGCGGCCAGAGGGCGTAAGGGTCCGCGAGGCGTCGGCTGTGACGGTTGACGACATGTGATACGGGCATCCAGTAGGAATTGATTGGGCCATGTGCATGCCTCCTTGTAGTGCCTCCCTGCCGCGACAGGAAGGAGGAAATCAGAATTGCACCATACGCAAACGCACCATAGGACAGGCTTCACCTGATGACACCTACCCGCCCGGGTAGGTTCCTTGTACAAAGGTTTCCCGTATGGTGGCCCATCATCTGTCGTGAGTTTTGATCGTTAGGCAAGGCGCACAACAGACCGACATAAGGAGGACGACATGGCGAATACGGCGTGCCCGATATCTCGATCCGCATCCGTCCGCACATTGCTTGATGTGTTGGAACAACGAAAAACACGACGATTCGGTTGCGGGATGGAACTACCCGCAGGTCCGTTGAAGTATACAAGCTCCCGTCCGCCCCTACCCCTCACTGCGGAGGAAGAACGCCACCTCATCTTCGCAGGAGTCGGAAGAACAGGCCCTCACACGGCAGACATGCAGTTTGCCGCGCGTCCTAAGGGCGAAGACGGCCAGGGGATGGCGATCATGAATCTTCAAGGAAGAACCGTACCGAGCGCCTGTGCAGCGCAAACGACTCGCTTGTTCTTCACGAATGATGCGGGGACGTATTTTGTCGACGAGTCTTCGTCCCCTGAAGATCCGGTCATGACGAAGGTGACGGAACTATCGACTCAACGATTGGAGATCCCGCGTGAGCTTCCGTTTATGCTGAGCTTCAATCAGTGGTATGCCAATCGACCAGGCAGCACCTACTTCATTCCCGTGACCGAAATCGCGACAGTTTATCTCAACCTGCTTCTAGTCCTGCTCAGCGATGAGTACGGGTACTTCATAGTGGACACAGACAATGGGAACGGCGCCTGCGGGCTCGACCGATTCAGAAAAAGTCGGGGCGGGCATCTCCATGATGACCCGGCGAAACGCCGCACCATGACCTTGCGCGACCTGGACAACGCCATCAGCGATACCGCCGTTCAGGAACAGGGGATCGTGGCAGAACATATTTTTCTGATGGAACAAGCGATGGGGCTGGGTGGTGGCATTCACAGCGTCGGCAGCGGGCGCCACCTACTAGGCATCGAACCGCATCTCGTTCCCGGACTGGGTTTTCAATTTCATATGCCGTCCACAGGCCCTCGCCGGCCGAATCCCGTCGGCCTCGCCGGCATCTGGGAAGCGCCCACTCCTCCGCTCACCGGAAGCATGGAGAAGGCAGTCCTTCATCTCATAGATTCCAAGTTTGGTCCCTCCGGGCTCTATACCTCGCGGGACTCTCAACCCTGGAACAATCCGTCGATCAAACCACAGATTCCGCGTCACTCAGAGCAGGGCATCGCGGCGACCATCGAGTTTTGCGAATACATCGTTCAGACCTATGGCAGATTTCCCGCCCACGTGGACGCTTTTAAATCCATCGTGGCCTGCCAAGCCCATCATCTGGACTTGGATTTCTACGACAAGTACTACCCACCGTCCGCCCTTTCGCACAGCCATCATCACCACCTGATGGATTGGCATGAAGGTGAATAATAGCGCGACCGCGATCCACATTCGTAACAAGGAGGTTCTCCCCATGAGACAAATGCGTAGAGTGGTCATTACCGGACTTGGCATCGTGTCCCCGCTCGGAAACAATTTACAGACGTTTTGGCATTTGCTCAGCACGGGGCAGAGCGGCATTGCACCGCTGTCCTCTTTTGATACCGCTCCCTTTTCGTCCTGTCTGGCCGGCGAAGTGAAGGACTTCGATGCCGAGGACTTTATTCCGCGCAAACAAGCCCGTCGTATGGGCCGCGTCAGCCATTTCGCGGTCGCCGCGGCATTGATGGCCGTGCGCGATGCCAGACTGGATATCGAACACGAAAACCGCTCCGAGATGGCCATCTGCCTGGGCACCTCCATCGCCGGACTTCGAGAAGCGTTTGACGCCCATGACAGCACCCTGCGGCATCAGCACCTGAGCCCCTTCACCATGGCGTCTACGTTTCCGAATGCCGTCTCAGGAGAGATTGCCATCGCCCTCGGCATCAACGGCGAGTGCGAAACCTATTCCATCGGATGCTCTTCCACGGCCAATGCGATCGGCCGCGCCTTCGAGATGATTCGCGCCGGCAATGCCGACATCATCCTGGCAGGAGGCACCGAGGCGCCGCTGCACCCCACCATTTTTTCGGCAATGGAGGCGGGTCGAGTCCTCGCACCGGACCAGGGCGGCACCATTCGCAATCTGCCTCGCCCTTTCGACCGCACACGATGCGGCATGGTGCTCGGAGAAGGCGCCGGCTGCCTGATTCTGGAAGACTACGACCATGCGCGACTACGCGGGGCTCATATGTATGCGGAACTCGAAGGCTGGGGATTCACGTGCGATGCCTATTCCATGGCGCGTCCCCTGGCGTCCGGCAAGGAACAGAAGCGCGCCATTGACCGGGCGCTCCTGACCGCCAGCTGGTTCCCGGAAGAGGTCGAATATGTCAATGCCTGTGGCCTGGGGACTATGGATCTCGATAGCATCGAGACGGCCGCCATCAAAGAATCGTTAGGAGCCCATGCCTACCGTGTACCTGTGAGTTCATTTAAATCGGCACTTGGACACGCCTTTGCCGCCAGCGGCGCATTCCAGGTCATTGGCACCGCGCTGGCCATGGAGCATCAATTCATCCCTCCTACGTTGCACTTGAACAATCCTGATCCAACGTGCGATTTGGATTATGTCGCGCTACAGGGCCGGCCCTCCAGAATCGGCAAAGCCCTGATCAACAGTTTCGGCTTCGGTGGGAAAAATGTTGTCTTGGCCCTTTCACGAGTCGATGTCGGTGTCCGCGCTCGGGGTCCGCTTCCCAGCGTGGAACAAGTCAACTTCGGTCATCTGGCGGAGGTTTCGTGAGTCTTAGCCCATGCCATGCCGATCCAGGAAAGGCGCAGCCTCGCAATGCAGGAAGGGGGGCACGCTCTGGAATCGAATGCATTGTCGAGTTTGGGAAAACGGAAAGAGAGGAAATCATGTCAACACATCGCGACCCAGTATCCGCTCGTGTAGTCGGTTCAGTGGCCGCTTGTTCCACGTTGTCCGGGAGTCCAAACGAACCCAATGGAACTGCATCGGCTTCTCTTTTCGGATTAATGAATGACAGGAACGTCCAGCATCCATCACCTTGGAATACATCTATGAATCAATCACCGGTAGAAGCCGCCCAGGTGTTCATCATAAATCCACAAGAGCTTGTGCGGGTCGGCATGCGAACACTGCTGAACTCAGTGCCAGACTTTATGGTGGTTGGCGAAGCCCCATCCAGGGAGGAAGCCCTCCCCCTGGTTCTGCACCTCAAGCCCAACATCGTCGTACTCGATTTGCGCGTGCGGGACGGTGCGGGAATCCAAACGGCTAAGGAAATTCTCGCGCACCTTCCGGAGACACGCGTGCTCTTTCTGGCCGATGCGCTCGACGACTCCACCTTGCTCTCCGCCGTCGCCACAGGCGCTCACGGGTATGTCCTGCAAGAGGCCGGGGCCGAAACTCTGTTGCACGCCATGCGGAGCCTGACCAAGGGTCAATCCTATCTGGACCCAGGGGTCACCCGTCACACCTTCGCCTATCTCCGCAAGGTTGCCGACCGGGAACCCGAACGAGGCCGGCATCTGCTGTCGCCGCAGGAGCGGCGCCTCCTCCCCCTCATTGCGCAAGGAAAAACGAACAAGGAAATCGCCGCCGAGCTAGGCCTGAGCGATAAAACGGTTAAAAATTACTTAGCCAACGTATATTCCAAACTCCACCTGAGCAGGAGGTCCCAGGCCGCCGCCTTTTACCTGAAAACCATTCCCTGACACCGGATCGCCTGGCGCACGATGGAGTGGAACTCAAGTTCCGCTCCCTGCAGGCCGACAGAGTAACGACACCTACGCTCTGCCTTGCGGGATCGCCTGTAGCATGCACCAACTGCGCTCGTTCCAGCTTCGAGACATGACTGCCTGCGGGGCGGCGTTGCGCCGGCTTGGCGCCGGTGCGACCGGATTTGAGCAAGTCGCCGACCGCCTCGTTCGCCACCTCTACACCTCCCTGACCATTGGCCATTCAGGAGAGCCGGCCTGTAGTCTGGTCCGGCTCTTCAAAACGACACGTTACGGCCGGCTGACACCGGACCTCCGAGCCCTGGCGGACACCCGGCTCGAAGAGGCGACTCCGCCCCCCTCTCTGACCTGCCTCACCCTGCAGGCCAGCGCAGGAGAAGTCCCTGGGTGGAATGATCCGGCGCGTTCGACCCGCTTCCGTGTCCTCCCGCTCGACACCACGGAAGCCGTCGAACGGTTGCCGATGTTCAGTCAACTTTTCCGGCAATTAGGGGTGCCGCTCCCCCAGCTCGCGCATACGGACCAAAGCCTGTTGCTCGACCAGCACGAAGAATCGTTCAACGTCTTTCACATTCCCGAAGCCGAAGGAAGCCCATCCGTGCCGGCGCAGGAAGAATTCGTCCGCAAGTACGGCATCCGTTCGGTCCTGGGATTCGGCGCGACGCTGCCGGACGGGGAGCTGTTTGCCATCATTCTCTTCAGCAAGGACTTCATACCTGAAAGCACCGCTAAACTCTTCAAGCCACTGGCGCTGTGCGCGCAAATCGCACTCTCCCCCCATGTGTCCGCGACCTCGACGCCTGGCCCATCCGCCGCACCTATCCAGGAGACCGGCCGGATAGGCGGGGATAGTCCTGATACGCATCTGCAATCGCGCATCGTCGAACTGGAACGCCTTCTCGCCGTGCATGAACAGACCGTGGACGAGCAGGCCGAGCGGATGGATCTGATTGTGCAAGGCTCCCAGGTGGGCACCTGGGACTGGGAAATTCCTACGGGGCGGGTGACCTTTAACGAACGTTGGGCGAGTATGCTCGGTTACCGTCTCGACGAGCTCGAACCCCATGTCCGAACCTGGGAGCAACTGGTGCACCCGGATGACCTCCAGCAGGTGATGGCGACCGTCTCCGCGCACCTTCGTGGAGAAACACCAGCCTATTCCACCGAGCATCGCCTGCGAAGCAAGTCCGGCACCTGGTGCTGGGTCTTCGACAGCGGACGCGTGGTCGAGCGGGCCGCCAGTGGCGCCCCGTTGCGAGCCGCCGGAATCCATCTCGATATCTCAGGCCGGAAGGAGCTGGAGGCCGCGCAGGCAAGCTCGCAGGCTGCCCTCCAGAGCAAGCAACAGGCGCTGGATGAGGCGCAAACTCTCGCCCACCTTGGATCCTGGGACTGGAATATTGCGACCGGCAAAGAACAATGGTCCGATGAACAATGCCGGATCTTCGGCCTCGAGCCGAGTCGAACCAGTCCTACCTACGAAACCTTCCTGGCTGCGTTGCACCCGGATGACGCCGACCGCGTGAAGCAAGCGGTCGACGCAGCACTGACATACGACTCACCGTACAACATCGATTGCCGGATTTGTCGCCCCGACGGCGAAGTGCGATCCATCAACTGCCGCGGAGTGGTCCATCGCGATAGCAACGGGCGTCCCTTGAGTATGGCCGGAACCGTGCTGGATATCACCGACTACAAACGCGCCGAATTAGCCTGGCGGGACAGCGAAATTAGAATGCGCGCCATCTTCGAAAGCGCGATTGAAGGCATTGTCGTGGTCGACGAACGGGGTCTAATCGAAAGCGCCAACACCGCCCTATTAAATCTGTTGGGGTACCAGGCGCACGAGTTGATCGGGCAGAACATTTCCCAGGTCATGCCTTCTCCCTATCACGAGAACACTCTGCAACACCTCGCGAACTATCTGGTGACCGGGGAGCGGACGATCATCGGCAGCGGCCGCGAAGTGCCTGCTGTGCGCAAAGACGGCACGACCATCGACGTGCATGTGTCGGTCAGTGAAATGCTGATCGGAGCGGAGAGAAAATACACGGGCATGCTGCGGGATATTTCCGAGCGAAAACGAATGGAAGAGACCCTCCGGGTGAGTGAAGAACGCTTCCGGCAATTGGCGGACAATATCGACGCGGTATTTTGGCTCACAACGGCCGATCACCGCGAAATGCTCTATGTCAGTCCTGCGTTCGAGACTATCTGGGGATACCCGAGAAACCTTCTCTATGCGAATCCGGCCTTCTGGTTCGATCATGTCCATCCGGAAGATCGTTTGCGCGTGACCACCGCTGCCGCTTGTCAGGCGCATCTGCCCTACGATGAGGAGTATCGAATTGTCACGCCAGGCGGACAGGTCCGTTGGATCCGGGATCGTTGCTTTTCCATTAAAAACGACCAGGGAGAGACCTATCGCATCGCAGGCATCGCCGTGGACATCACCGCGAGCAAACGGATGGAGGAACAGCTTCGTGGCAGTGAGTTGCGGCACCGTGCGCTCGTCGAGTTATCGCCTCACGCCATCTTCGTGAATTGTGAGGACAGGATCATTTTTGCCAATCAGGCCTGCGCGAAATTGCTGGGAGCGATCGCCCCGAGGCAGCTGTTCGGAAAGACGGTTCTTGAGTTTATCCATCCCGAATCCCACTCCAAGGCACGGCAGAGAATCGCGAAAATACGCGACACGCATGAACCCGCCCCGCCCATCGAAGAGCGGTTTGTCGGCCTACACGGCGCAATTATTGATGTGGAAGTGGCGGCAGCCCCGATCATATTCGAGGGCAAACCGGCCATCCAGGTCATTGCCACCGATATCCGGGCACGAAAAGAATTGGAACGCACCCTGCTCGCAACCAACCTGCAACTTCAAACCATCCTTGCCAGCGCGACCAATGTGTCGATTATTGCCACCGATACCAAAGGAACGATTACAACCTTCAACACCGGCGCGGAAGAGTTGCTGGGTTATTCCGCGATCGAGATGATCGGACAACGGTCGCTCACGGTGCTGCACGAGCCGGAGGAAATCGACCGTCATGCCAGGGAGCTCAGCGAGGTGTGCGGGCACCCCATTCATGGTATCGCCGCCTTGGTGGAGAATGCCAAACGAGGCGGATTCGATGAACGGGAATGGACCTATCGACGGAAAGACGGTAGTCGCCTGACCGTCTTATTGACCGTCACCGCACTCCGCGACAACCACGACGTCGTAACCGGATTCTTGGCGATTGGAAAGGACATCACCAGTCGAAAAGCTGCTGAACAGGCCCTCGCGCAGGCACGGGATGAAGCCCTTCGAACCGCCCAGGTCAAGACCGACTTCCTTGCCACCATGAGCCACGAACTCCGTACCCCGATGAACGCAATCATCGGCATGACGGGGCTCCTGCTCGATACCGCCCTCACAGAGGAGCAACACGAGTTCGTCGACACGGTTCGCCGTTCGAGCGACGGCTTGCTGACACTTCTCAACGATATTCTTGATTTCTCAAAAATCGAGGCCGGCAAACTTCATTTTGAAGAACTCCCGTTCGACCTCCGGATGACCGTGGAGGATACGGTGGAATTGCTCGCGGAACAGGCACAGAGCAAGGGCCTGGAGCTGATCGAGCTCGTCGATCCCGCCGTGCCGACCGCCGTCGTAGGCGATCCCGGCCGGCTTCGGCAGATCCTGGTCAATCTGGTCGGCAATGCCATCAAGTTCACCTCCGCGGGCGAAGTGTTCCTCCATGTGACGCGTGAGACTGAAGAGGGCGTGGACCTTCTGCGGTTTACCGTCAAAGATACCGGGATCGGCATTTCAGAGACAGTGCAGGGACGATTGTTCAACGCGTTCATGCAAGCCGACAGTTCGACCACCAGGCGATTCGGTGGGACCGGCCTGGGCCTTGCCATTTGCCAACGACTCGTCACTCAGATGCATGGCCGGATCGGGGTTGAAAGCCAACCAGGTTACGGCAGCACGTTCTGGTTCACCGCGCGATTGCCGGAGACGACACTTGCCTCTCCCCCTTCGCCCTTTTCCTGGAACCGAATTCGTGGCCGGCGTATTCTCCTGGTGGATCATTGCGACACCGTCCGACAAGCCCTGCGCCAGGAACTCACGTCGCATGGCATGAATTGCGCAGTGGCCCGGAGCGGCCCGGAGGCCGTGGGGTTGGCCAGGACCGCGGCCGCTGCTCAGAAACCCTTTGACCTGGCCCTCATCGAATTGCACCTGTCCGACATGGACGGGTTCGAAACGGCCACCTTGCTCAAACAAGACCCCGCTACCGCCGGGATACGCCTGGTCGTTCTCACCACGGTCGGTCGGCGAGGTGACGGCCAGACTGCGCGATCCATCGGCATCGACGCCTATCTCACGAAACCGCTTCGCCAGATACAGTTGCTCGAATGCCTGTGCCTCCTACTGGACTCCCAGACCACACCCGCAGCGCCGGCGAGCGCCGAACCGCCGCCACTCATCACGCGACACACCTTGAGCAACTCTCAGGCTAGACCGAAGCCTCGCCTGCTCCTGGCGGAAGACAATCCCGTGAACCAGAAGGTAGCCTGCAAGATGCTTGAGAAACTCGGCTACCGGGTTGATGTGGTGGCAAACGGCCAGGAAGCCGTGGCCGCCCATCAGCGTTCCCGTTATCCGCTGATTCTTATGGACTGCCAAATGCCGGAAGTGGACGGCTTCGAAGCCACGTCGCTGATCCGTAAAATGGAAGGCCGGTCGTGCCATACCCCTATCGTCGCCATGACCGCCAATGCCATGCAGGGAGACCGCGAGCATTGCCTCGCCGCCGGAATGGACGACTATATCGCCAAACCGGTCCGCCCGAAGGACCTCCAGACCGTGCTCGACACCTGGCTCGGGAAGAACACAACCGCGACCGGGACGACCGGCTAGAAAGGGAGTCACCTTCCTGCTGCCCATCACCACCAGGCCGGACGAGGACAGGACAGGGGCCCTCGACCCCAGCATCCTCAATGTGCTGCCGGCCAATCTCGCGCTGCTCGACGCGCAGTGGACGATTCTCGCCGTCAACGAATCCTGAAACGGTTCGCAGCCGCAAATGGTTTGGTGGGCGACGGCTACGGCATCGGCCTGACTACATCCCGTTACCGCGAAGCTTCAGGCAATCTTGAACCGCTGGCTCCCGTCGATCGCGCCGAAAACCGCCCAGGAAGCTGCCGCCGACCCTTCGGATACGGACCGCGCTGCATGAGAAGCTCGTCTCGCGGTCCTGCCGGGTGACCGATGCCATCTACCAATTGACAGAACCGCACGCGCCGACTAGGATACGGCCTCACCCAGGAGAGTGAGCGCACGCGTGAGTCATCCGTCCCCGTCCGGTTCCGCACCATCGCCACCGACAGCGCACAACCGCATAGAGCAGGCTTTCGAGTTTCTCGTCTTCGGCAGCCGCTGGATTCAAGCGCCGCTCTATGGCGGGCTCATCGTCGCCGAGCTGCTCTACGCCACCAAGTTCATTCTCGAACTCTGGGAGATGGCGAAGCACTTCCAGCAGCTGGAAGAAACCAAGTTCATGCTGGGCGTGCTCGGACTGATCGATGTGACGATGGTAGCCAACCTGCTGACCATGGTGATTATCGGCGGCTACGCCACCTTCGTCAGCAAACTCGACCTCGAAACGCATCCCGACCGTCCCGAGTGGTTGACCCATGTGGATCCCGGTACCATCAAAATCAAACTGGCCGCTTCGCTGGTCGGTATCTCGAGCATCCATCTGCTGAAATCCTTCGTCGATATCGCGAATGAAAATCCGGACCACGTCAAGTGGAAGATCTTCATTCACATGACCTTCCTGGGCTCTGCCATTTTGCTCGCCTACACCGACAAGCTGATGCAACGGGACCGAAAACACTGATCGGTACTGTGCACCATTGCCGTATCGGTTGAGATACGACCTGTATCCGAACCGATAATCTCCTCCACCCGTCGAGTCTGCGCATTCGCTTCGAATTCTGCGCCTACACTGCACGGGACGCATCGTGACCGCTACCGAGCCGCGACCTGTCCTCTCCTTCACGGGGCATATGGTTTGCCTTTCTCAATCGTGATATGACAGGCGCCGACACGGCCGTTTCCGTCCGACAGCGTCACCCTCAACAGGTTCCGCATGGAGTCACGATGACCACTCCCGCTCCGCAGGACGACCCGCTGACACTCGCGACGATTCTGGAGGAAGAAACCGAGCTGCTACACGGCCCCCTGCCGAAGGATCATCCGGTGGGAGCTCCCGATTCGGTGCGCACGGCCGCCCTCATCCGACATATTCACTCCTGCCACCCCAAACGCGCGGGGCTCTGCTTCTCCGGCGGAGGCATACGTAGCGCCACGTTCGGACTCGGCGTCCTGCAGTCGCTCGCGCGGCTGCAACTCCTGAACAAATTCGACTATCTGTCGACCGTCTCCGGCGGAGGTTACATCGGCAGCTGGCTCACCGCCTGGATCCATCGCCATCCTTGCGGATTGAACGGTGTCATCGAGGATCTGCGGGGTGCGCCGAAAGCCGGTGCCACCGAAACGCCGCCGCCGGTCCAATGGCTGCGGAACTATAGCAACTACCTGAGTCCGCACCTGGGCTTTCTCTCTGCCGATTCCTGGACGCTCTTCGGCATCTACTTGCGCAACCTGCACCTGAACTGGATGGTGCTGCTGCCGTTGTTGATGGTCCCCCTGCTCGTACCACGCTGGACCATCGCCCTGGCGCAGCTGAACACCCCGGGGCTGGCCGTGCCCGGCTGGCTTCTCCAAACCCTGTTCATGCTGGGACTCGGACTAGCCGTCATGGCGCTGATCTATCTGCACCTCTGCCGTCCTACACTCCGCGAGTATCGACGCAATACCCGGTGGCAGATCTTAGAACGCCAACACTGGTTTCTAGTCGCCTGCCTCGGCCCCTTGATCACATCGGTGTTTTTCCTCACCACCGCCTGGGCCTGGTTTCGTAACGGAGGCGGCACGCTGGAACAATTCAGCCTTTCACAGGCCATACTTGGGGGCCTCTTCCTTCATACAGGGAGTTGGCTTTTCTCCGTCCTGGCGCTGAAACGATTCAAAGCGTTCTCCCCCTGGCTGTTCTGGGAAACCGTTGCCGTCGCCGCCACCGGTGCGCTGGGCGGCTTCTTCCTCCGAACTGTCCTGATAAAGACCCCCGATCAGCTTGTCGTCGCCAAATTTGCCGAGTGTTTCGCCACCTTCGCCGTTCCGGGCGTCCTCGCAATATTTTTGCTCACTGCGTCCGTCTTCATCGGCCTCGCCAGCCGGTTCACCGAAGAACAGGATCGTGAATGGTGGGGACGCACCGGTTCCTGGGTATTGATCGTCATGGTGATCTGGTCAGGACTCTCCGCCATCGTTGCCTTCGGTCCCGGTCTCATCGCCTGGACGCCGAAAATCGCCGCTTCCCTCGGGGGACTCTCAGGATTGCTGACCCTCGTCCTTGGATTCGGCTCACACACCACTGCGCAACAGCAGGAGGAACGGTCTCACACCACCGTGATCACCGACCTCGCGGTACGAGCGGCCGCGCCGTTTTTTATGCTCTGCGTCCTCATCGCCCTGTCATTGGGCACGAGTTGGCAACTGGACGTCTTCGCCCATCAGTATGAGATGCACCTCAACCATCTCATGGGGCCCATGCAGACCGGATTAGGAATCTGGCCCGATCCCTGGGGCCACGATCAAGTGCTCCACAACACCCCCCTGTGGATGCTGTTCCTGTTCACCCTCGCCGTGATGTTGCTGGGCTTACTCATGTCCCGGCTGATCAACATCAACCGGTTTTCGCTGCATGCGATGTATCGCAACCGACTCATCCGCGCCTATCTCGGCGCCTCGCGCATTCAGACCGAACGTGAACGGACGTTCAACCCGTTCACCGGTTTCGACAATTTGGATAACCCGGCCATGAGCGATGTGCGATTCGACGACGTGCGTTTGGCGCGCTGGATCGCGAGAGAAGTATTCTCGCAGGACACTCGGGCGCGGCTTGCTGAATTCCATGCGCTCCCGGAGCCGACACCGGCCCAACGTCAGGCCATCATCGCGCAACTGACGCAGGAGCTTTCCCACGCCCTTACGAACAAGATGCCGGCCAAGGCCGCCGCACGGTTGCGTGTCGGACCGGCCTGCCTGGCCAGAATCGCCGCCTTGCAACAGCCGGAGACCCCGGCGGGTCGTGACGCCGCCACCTGGTTCACCACACTCTTTCTCAATAGATTACACGACCAGAGCCCGCGTCCACTGCATCTCGTCAATATCGCCCTCAATCTAGTCAAAGGCGACAACCTGGCTTGGCAACAACGCAAAGCCCAGTCGTTTACGATCAGCGCACTCCACAGCGGCAGTTGGAATCTGGGGTATCGCCGCTCCGAAGAATACGGAGCCAACAAATATCTCGGCCAGCCCCTGTCGCTGGGGACCGCTCTGGCGATCTCCGGCGCCGCCGCCAGTCCCAATATGGGCTATCACTCATCATCAGCCGTGACATTCCTCCTGGCGCTCTTCAATATCCGCCTGGGTTGGTGGCTCGGGAACCCAGGGCGTGCGGGATCCGATACCTATCGCAACGCGTCACCCAACGTCTCGGTCGGCCCCTTGCTGGCCGAAGCCTTCGGCCTCACGGACTCCTGTCATCCGTACGTCTACCTTTCCGACGGCGGGCATTTCGAAAATCTCGGCCTGTACGAAATGGTCTTGCGCCGCTGTCACTGCATCCTCGTGGTGGACGCCGGATGTGACCCGCAGCTTAACTTTGAGGATCTCGGCAACGCCATCCGGAAGATCCGCATCGATCTCGGGATCGACATCGAATTAAATCTCGACCAGATCAAACGGGCCGCCGACGCCAAGACCAGCATCCGCCACCACGCCATCGGCCTGATTCGCTACGACAAGGTGGATGCCAACGCCACCGCCGGCACCTTGATCTATCTCAAACCCTCGCTGACCGGAAACGAGCCCTCGGACGTCCAGGACTATGCCGCGCGTCATCCTTCGTTTCCCCACGAACCGACCTCCGACCAGTTCTTCGACGAAGCCCAATTCGAATCCTACCGCCGTCTCGGCGAACATATCGCCCAACAGGTGCTGCGCCCCGCCATTCAGCGAAGCGAGCAGGACTTTTCCTCGCTCTGCCATGCACTCCGCTCTTACTGGCTGACGACCCCGCCGGGCATGCGTGAATCCTTCCTCGGCGAAACCGACGACCTGAAGGATCTCGAGCGCCTCCTGCGCGACGATCCGGATCTGCTTCGTTACGACCTGGAAATTTACCCCGAACTCCGCTCGGTGTTCGGGATCGAGCCAGGCGCCGTCGCGGTCAATCCACGAGCCGCGCTGCACACCTGCAATCTGCAGATCCAACTCATGGAGCAGGTCTACCTGGCCGTGAATCTTGAAGAGTTCCACAATCACGCCCTCAACCGCGGCTGGATGAACCTCTTCCGGCGCTGGACTTCAGCTGAGACCTTTCGACTCTTTTGGCCGACGCTGTGCGGCATGTACAGCCAACAATTCGTCCGCTTCGCCGAGCAACACTTGAATCTCAGTATCGGTGAAGTGGTCGTGTTGGAAGCGATGGGGCCGACCAGCGATCTCTCGTCGCTGTTCCGAGACCTGTCGATCGAGTGGGATTCCGTGCCGGATTACGCCGAGACCTTCATGCAGGCCCTCCGCAAACCGCTGCCTTTGGAGGAACCGACCGGCGATCAGACGCGACAGGCGGCTTGGTCCATGCGATTGAAAGCACAGCCCTCGCCGGACGCTTCAACCGGCCCTGGGGAAATCCTGGCTGTGGTGGCGGCGACCCGTCTTTCGGTGACCGGACACCGGCTCGCGCTGCATGGCTGGGTACGACCGGCCTATCGAGGCCTGGGCCTGGGACACCGCTTGTACAGACATGCCATTACGGAATTAACGGCGGCTTACTCCGGGCACGTTCTGATCGTTGATTTGGGACCGGACAATCCGTCCTGGGCGGGCACGTCGATCCGCAATCTTGGCTGGCTTCGATTTTACGAACAGCTGGGATTCACGCGAGATCGCTCTAACCCGACGCGCTTTCAGATGCGCCGCGCCCTGACGTAGCGCGGAATCAGCGGCGGTTCTTCGTTAAAAGCGCCTTGCGCCCGTTCACCGGATTCTCCTCGTCGGCGCTTTGTTACGGAGGTGGAGGGTGGGTGAACGAGTCAGGCGGCACGGCGTTGAGCGGTTCCGACCACTGCCCGGACGCCTAACAGCAACCGATCGACGCTGAAGGGGTTCTCCAGCGTTAAATGTGCGCCGAAGATGGCTGCGATTTTCAGCAGATCATAGCCCTGGATCGGCTGCCCGAAAATAACCAGCACCGTTACGGGCGGTTGCCGCTGGCGAAAGTGCGGAATGGTGTCCAATCCGTCCGGATAGACGTCGAAGATGACGAGATCGCGAGACTCGCGCGGAGCCGTCATCAGCGCCTGCCGGCTGTCCGCCGCCTCGATCACCTGATATCCCTCCCCCTCAATCAGGGCGCGCAACCAGCCGCATATTTTTCTGTCGTCGTCTGCAACGAGAATCAGCGGCATCGGCACCTCTCCGCGTCGTCAGGCGCAATCTTCTGATGAATCCGATCGGTTGGGCAGAGACCGTGCGTACAGGGTCACCAGCTGTGACCGTCTGTTAATACTCAACTTGCAAAACATATTGGAGATGTAGTTTTTGACGGTTTTCTCGGAAAGCGCGAGGGCCGAGGCGATCTCCCTGTTGGTCCTCCCCTCGGCGATCAACGGCAACAGCCGCCGCTCGTGAGGGGACAGGTCCGCCATGCTGTCAGACAGGAGACCATTGGCCATATCCCGCACTTCCTGGAGGACCGTTCCGATCAGTTCCTCAGGCGGAACTTCCTCGTTACCCGCCACCCTCCGCATCGCATCGCGCCACATGGCGACCGGCGTATCTTTCAGCGCATAGCCTTGCGCCCCCGCGGCGAGGGCTTCGTGAATCTGAGCCAGAGCGTCGTGCACGCTCAGCATGAGCACCCGCGTGTCCGGCCTGACCGCCAGCATCCGGCGGCATGCCTCAACTCCGGATACATCCGGCAGACTGAGATCCAGCAAAACAAGATCGGGTGACAGCCGCGCCACCGATTCGACCCCCTCATCTGCCGAAGCCGCTTCACCGACCACATGGAACTCCGCCGTTCGATTCAGTTGCTCCCTCAGGCCCAGACGCACCCATTCGCTGTCTTCAATTAATACAATACGGTACAAGGACTGCCGTTCCAACATTTGCCCTCCGGAACCACACCGTCGAGTCGGATGAGACGCGACAGTGTCGTCGGAGATCGACTGTAGGAATATCGGCAGGAAATGGATTCGCTCGTCAGCATTCGACTGACAGGCCTGCGCGGGGCTGGCGACCCGTCGACAATGAACGGCGAGAGGCTAGTCGATCAGCCTGGCTTCAATGGCATACCGGATCAACTCCCCGGTACTCTTACAGGAGAGCTTTTCCAGGATTCTGGCCCGATAGGTGCTAATGGTTTTCACGCTGAGGCAGAGATCCTCGGCGATTACGGACACGGATCTGCCCTGCCCCAGCAATCGGAGGACTTGCAGTTCGCGGTCCGACAACCGGGCATGCAACACGTCGCCCGCTCCGGTTTCGAGTGCATTGGCCATCTGCTCGGCGAGCACTGCGGTGATATACCGGCCTCCCTGCAAGACCCTTGTAACTGCCGCGAGTAATTCGGAGGGCGCGCTTTGTTTGGTTAAATAGCCGGATGCGCCGGCCTTGATCGCCCGCATCGCAAATTCCTTTTCCGGATACAGGCTCAACATCAGCACCGGCAATCGGGGTTGCAACAACTTGGCTTCCTTCAGCACATCCAAACCGTGTTTGTCGGGAAGCGCAATGTCGAGGATCATCAGATCCCAGGGCCCGCGCCGAACAGCGTCAAGCGCTTCTTCCCCGGTCTTGGCTTCATGGATGTCGGAGCACAAGTGTTCATCTTCCAACAGCTCCCGGATGCCTCTGCGCACCACGGGATGGTCATCTGTGATCAGACATCGCCACTTATTCATTCGCCACGTTCTTCCGCCGTCGCGGCGAAGTCGCTTGCTTCTCCGCTCGAGGCGTCCCCTCAGGCTCCCGGCCTGCCGGAATATACACCTGCACGGTGGTTCCCGATTCGGGGCTGGAGACGATCTCAACTTGTCCGGCAAGGATCTCCACCCGCTCCTGTATCCCTCGCAGACCGAAACCTCCGGTCAAGGAAAGCCCGCCTACATCGAAACCGATACCGTCGTCCTTCACGGTCATCCGCCATTCCCGCCGGCTGCGCGTCACGACAATCGAGACGGCCGTCGCATGCGCATGGCGAATCACGTTCGTCAACAGTTCCTGGACGATGCGATAGAAGGCGGTCTCCAGCGTGGGAAGGCGAACCGCGGGACGGTCTCCTCCTTCGAAGACCACGGAGCAATGCAACCCGGTACGCGCCTGAACGTCTGCGATCAAGGCCTCTAAGCCGGCTTTGAGCCCCAACTCTTCCAGCACGGGCGGACGCAAGGCCCGGACGATCTGACGCAGACGGATAAACAGGAGATCCGTCGTGTCCAACGCACGAGCCAAACGCTCCTGACTACGCAGGGACAAGGGCTTGCCCCGACCGGCGACGCTGCGCTTGACGGAAGCCAGATCGAACTTGAGCGACGTCAACAACTGTCCGACTTCATCGTGCAGTTCGCGCGACAATCGGCGGCGTTCGTTGGACTCGACCATTTGCAGTTCCTGCGACATCGCCTGAAACCGCCGATACGCCTCCTCCAGCGACGCATACGCACGCCTGGAGCCTGTGACGTCGATCATCGCCCCGATCATGCGTATGGCGGCTCCGGACTCGTTTCGTACAATGTGAGCCCGGTCGAAGAAACAGCCATAAGTGCCGTCGGCCAATTGAAACCGATACTCTGCTGAAAAGCTCTGCACGTCGGACCGGACGGCCTCTTCCACGAGCGTCCATGTCCGTTCTTTATCCTCGGGATGCAATCGACTGGTCCAGGCGTCGACGCTCGGCTCTGTTCGTGGATCATATCCGAACTTGTCGCACGCATTCGGGCTCCACCAATGATCGCCCGTGAGCAGATCCCAATCCCACAAGATGTCGTTGGTGGCCTGAGCCACCAGCCGGAACCGTTCCTCGCTGGAACGGAGGAGCGCTTCGGTCTGCTTTCGTTCGGTGATGTCGCGACCGACACCGGTGATGCCGATCGTCCGCCCTTGTAAATCTGTGAATGGCCCACCGACCCAATGATAGAGAATCGTCCGGCCGTCCTTCGTCAGCAGATGGCCTTCCAATTCCGCATATCCGTTTTGAATGGCTTCCCGGATCGCGACCGTCGTCTGGGAAGCCTCTGCGGCGGGCACCATTTCAAGCGCCGGCTTCCCCTGTAATTCCTCGCGTGTATAGCCGCTCACCGTTTCCAATCGACGGTTCCATTTGATTAAACGCCCCTCAAGATCCAGCGCGAACAGGACGTCGGGAACGGTCTCCATGATGGTCTGGAGGTTGCCCAAGGCCTCAGCACGCTCCCGCTCCGTCTGTTTGCGGGCGGCGATGTCGGTGATCGTTCCGACCATGCGAGAGGGACTCCCATCAGGGTTTCGTGCCACGACTTTTCCGCGATCGAGATACCAGCGGTACTCGCCGGATTTCTGTCGCAGGCGAACTTCGAGCTCCTTGACCGGTGTAAGACCATCCATATGCGCCTGTAGCACAGCCGCCACACGGGAGAGATCCTCAGGATGTATGATGGAAAAGAAGAATGCCGGTGAAGGGGTCACCTCCTCCGGGGGATAGCCCAGGAGCCGGCTCCACTGCGGGCTGTAGTACACCTCACCGGTTCGAATGTTCCAGTCCCACATGCCGTCGTTGATCGCTTCGATGGTAATGTGAAACCGCTCCTCGCTGGCCCTGAGGGCCGTCTCGGCCGCCTTGCGGTCGGTGATATCGGTATGCGATCCCAGGAGCCGCACTCTCCTCCCGTCCGGTTCCGCGACAAACGACGCCCGTGCGCAAAGCCAACTATAGGAGCCGTCTTTCCGGCACATCCGAAACTCCAACTCATAGGCGCCCTCCGGATTCTTCAGATAATTCTGCACATACGCCGATGCCCGGTCGTGGTCGTCAGGGTGCAGCCGCGACTGCCATTCGGTAAATTCTCCGCCAATTTCATGACTCTCGTATCCGAGCTGCTGCGCCCATTCGTCCGAGAAAAACGCTTCATTGGTCTCGGTGTTCCACTCCCAGAGCCCCGTACTGGACGCTTGGAGCGCCTGCCTCAGCTTCTCTTGTGTCCTGGTCAACGCGCGTTCGGCCTGTTTCCGGTCGGAAATATCCCGCACGAAGGCGCAATGATATTCCACCCGGTTGTAACGAATAAACATCACGTTGACCTCGATCGGAATGAGTCGGCCGTCTTTGGCTCGATGATGACTCTCAAAGAAATCTCTGCCCCGTTGCTGCACCTCTTTCC
>JBEIQG010000130.1:0-10798 GCA_040376625.1 Nitrospira sp.
CACTCCAAGGTCATGGCCTGGGTGGCGGTGGATCGAGCGGTCAGGGCAATTGAGCGTTGTCACGTCGAGGGGCCGCTGGAACGATGGCGTGCGCTCCGTGCCACGATTCATGACCAGGTGTGCCGCGAAGGATATGATTCGGGTCGCGGGTCCTTCGTGCAATATTATGGCTCGACAGCATTGGATGGAAGTCTGTTGATGATCCCGTTGGTCGGCTTCCTCCCGTTCTCCGATCCGCGCGTGCAGGGCACGCTCGATGCGATCGAACGCGAGCTGACGGTGGATGGATTGGTCAGGCGGTATCACCCGTCAGGGGAGGTCGAGGGGCTTCCCGGCGAGGAGGGCCTGTTCCTGCCCTGTTCATTTTGGCTGGTCGACAATCTCATTCTGGCGGGGCGCCAGCGGGACGCCCGCAATCTCTATGACCGACTGGTTGGATTGGCCAATGATGTCGGACTGCTTTCCGAAGAGTATGATGTTAAGAACAAACGACTGGTCGGAAACTTCCCGCAAGCATTTTCTCATGTGTCGTTGGTCGATTCGGCCTACGGGTTCTCACGGGCGGAAAGCCCGGTTGAGCACCGGCAGCGTAGCTGAATCACCAGTTATGAGTGTTTCTTGAGTGCGAGGTTGCTCCCATGCACCAAAAAATTCTTTTGGCCTTCACCGCGGTCTGTTCGTTCTCCATGACGCCACTGATAGAGGCCTTCCCGGGCGTGGCGGCCGGAAAGGTGTCCGACTCGGAACAGACGGCTGATGATGAGGCCGCCAGTTCCTTTGCGGCGGACGGGGTGATTGAGCGGTACCTCATCGATCCGCGTGGCGAAGTCGAAGGATTATTGCTCGTGGACGGCACTCATATGTATGTGACATCGCGCGCGGCGGATCACTTGGTTCGGGCACTCAAACCAGACGATCACGTGCAGGTATTCGGCCGGCGTAAATCAAATGAACGACTGGTTCAGCCCGATGTGATCAAAAACCTGACACGAGGAACGACGTTTATCGTTCCGCTACGTCTGGATCTTCCGATGCAGGAACAGGCGCGTCGTTTGTCCGTGACGGAAATGAATGCGACGGGGACCATCCGTCTGCTGCTCTATCATCCGATCAAGAGCACCGTTCAAGGCATGATCTTGTCGGATAATACGCAGATCCGATTGCCGCTCGACGCCAGCGAAGCGCTTCGCCGCTCCTTCCAGATTGGGGATAACGTCGTGATCAGGGGAAACGGGACGACCAACCAATTCGGCAGGGCGATTGAGGTGGTTGCGATCGGAAGAAGTCCTGCTTCCCTCGTTCCGGTGGACGCCGCCCTCCTCAGCCTGCCGTAAAGTGCGGGTCGCGGTTACTTCACGCGGGGTGAAACCTGCTCGATTCGCCAGATCGGACCGTCGGGGTACAAACTACCTTCAAAGCGGACAAACGCCGGCGCATCTTTCTTGATCAGCCAAAAATGATACTCGGGTATCGTTTTTCTGATAAGGGCGGCCAGAGCGCTCATAAACCATCCCAACTTCGGCGTTAAGATGTAATGCGCGGCCCTTGCCTTCGCTTCGGTCCGGTTGGTATTTCGCGTTTCTTCATCCTCCACCAGATTTAAATCCAGTTCATACAGCTTCGGCTCCGGATTAAAGACCACCATGTGGATGGAGGCGCCGGTTTTACCGCGCAGATTTTTTAACGCCGTAATGGTCATGCCGTTATAGACATCCGACGGCAGATCTAGCCGGCCTGAGATGGTCTGTTCGTTTTTCGGCTGCTCGTGCCGACGCACTTGATATTGCCCCGTTTCTCCGTTGAGCGAAACGGTCACCGGTTCGGGGAATGCCGGCCCCCGCTGGGTCAATTGATAACTCAGCATGGCCAAATGTTTCTTTTGTGAGAAGGTCACCGTCTCGTCATAGAGGGACCCATCGGTGAAGCGAAACGTGAGACGACTGGCCAACCGGTCCGCTCCTGTCGTCACCTGGCTCAGCTCCCCATCGGCAAGCTTCTTGCCATCCCTGCTTGTGAGCGTCACGAATCCTTCGCTCACGCCCTCGGGATAGAGGACTTCAATTTGTGCGGCATGAAGCTCGTTCGTGGCGGTGAGGCACATTCCGGCGAGAATCAGACTACGAGCAAGCCTTCGGCCGAACGGTAAGGAGGTTGAGTCATTCTGCCGTGGAAGACAACGCTTATTTATCACAGGACCAGCTTATAGCGATTGAATAGATCGCGATACTGGAACTCTACCTAGTCTCCGCCCGCGCTCTCTTCGGAGGGTACGGCAGGCCGTTCCATTCAGGCGATCAATGATTTTTTTGCGTCTTTCGAAGAGGATCGGTTACGCGTTGCCGGTAAATACTTGCCTTTCTGGACCGTATCTCCAGGGGTTTTACTAGGACGAGTCAGGCCCCCCACTGTCTTATAAGGAGACACCACCAATCATTTGCTAAGTATTGCGCTGGGAAGGAGCCGAGAGACGGATATGGCCGTCGTGCAGCGACCTGGATTCCGTATCATGGCCCGAATGCTCGCATGCGGCTTAGGCCTTGTTTTTTTATGGAACATCGGAGGGACTGTTGCGCGGGGAGAAGAGCCGACGCCGATCGCCGGAGAAGAATTCAGGACGACCCTATTCGGCGAAGAAATTTATGTGCCACCCCGCGATCGGAGAAGTGTCACGGCCGCAAGTTTCGGGATTCAAGCGATTCCGAACGGGCCGAGTCAAATGGAGATGCTGCCGTTCGGCGCACTGTATATCTGGCGCAACTGGGATGACGACAATCGACGGCTTCGCGGGACCTTCTCCGGAGTGGTCAACGATGTGGATTACACAATCGGCTTGCGGG
Organism: Nitrospira sp.; assembly: GCA_040376625.1. Classification (GTDB taxonomy): domain Bacteria; phylum Nitrospirota; class Nitrospiria; order Nitrospirales; family Nitrospiraceae; genus Nitrospira_A. Next base: position 2,838 of record JBEIQG010000130.1, read on the forward strand.
AGTATCCGAACTGGTCGTTGATTTTCACCTGGGACAATTTCATTCTTCCCATGGGTCGCTCGGAATATGTGCAAGGCCAGCGCCAGCGGGGAACGGAACTGGAATGGAGTTACGCCTTTGCCGGAGCGGGAGTAGGGTATCGACTGCCTGTCCGTCCGTTTCGTCAGGACAGCGCCGTCAACGTGTCCCTTACCTATGAAGCGGGCTATCGCTGGTTTAAAGGAACCGGCCATACCTCCGCGCAGTATGGCGTGCCCAAAGACACGTATGAGGGACGCATCCGTTTTCGAATACGCGCCGATGCGCTCAAACGAAACCTGATGGAATTGCCCCACGAGGGGTTCACCATGGGAGGGGACTTGTTACATGGTCACCGGGCAAAGTGGGATCAGTGGGGTGGAGCACCCTTCGATACGCCTGATTTCAAGAACGAACGGACGTACCTTCAAGCCAGTGTCTATGCCCTGGCAGCCACGGGGCTTCCATTCGTGACAAGCGAGAAGCATCGGTTGCTGACCAGCGTGCATGGAGGCATCGGCAAGGATTTGGACCGGTTCTCCGCCTTTCGGCTCCCGGGAAGACCGACAGGATACGAATGGGAAGCCATTTCGCTTCCCATGATCCATGGCGTGGCCTTCAACGAACTGTTTCCGACACGTTATGCCGTCGCCAATCTTCAGTATCGTTATGAAGCCTTGTTCTTTCTTTATCCCTATCTTGAAGCCACGTGGGGACTCGTCGAACGTCCGATCTTCACCGGAAATGGCGCGGTGAAAAATATTACCGATTCCATGCCGACTCTGGGGGGCGGCCTGGTGACGGGTGCGCCCTGGAAATCGCAGATCGAGCTGAATTACACGTATAACTTCGGTATCTACCGTGATCCGGGCGGCGCGCCGCCGACCAAGGGGGGCCATGGAATCATTTTTTTCTGGTCGAAAGAGCTTTAACCGGAGGAACCCCTCGCTATCAATCCTAGACAGTGGTAGGATTTCGCATCCATTCCCGATTACCTCCTCTCAGCCCGGAGCACAGCGATGAAACCAAGAGTTCTCATAGCCGATGATCATACGCTCGTTGCCGAAGGTGTTGAAAAACTCCTGGAGCATGACTTCCTGTTGTGCGGCCGGGTCGCGGACGGCCGGGCCCTCGTGCGAGCCGTCGAGAAGGAGAAGCCGGACATTGCGCTGGTAGACATCGCGCTTCCCCTCCTGAATGGGCTTGATGCCTGCCGCCAGATCAAAAAGTCCACGCCGGAGGTGAAGCTGCTCGTGCTCACCATGCATGGCGAGCAGTATTTCGTCACGGAGGCGTTTCGTGCCGGAGTGTCGGGCTATGTGCTGAAGCAGTCTGTGGCGGAGGAGTTGGTGTTTGCGATCAAAGAAGTGCTGAAGGGGCGTCTATACGTCTCCCCGAGTGTGGCGGAAAATCTGGTCGAGCAGGCGCTGAATCCTGCTGAGCCGGCCCCGTCTCGATCCTCAACGTCGAACGACAAGTTGAGTGCGCGCCAGAGGGAAGTACTGCAATTGATCGCGGAAGGCCAATCCACCAAAGAAATTGCATCGACTCTCAACGTCTCGATCAAGACCGTCGAGTTTCACAAGACCCGCATCATGAAACAGCTCGGCGTCCACAGCACCGCCGAACTCACCAAACATGCCATCACCATTGGTTTGATCGCCATGCCGCAACAGCCGACCGTCCCCGGCTCTCAAGCCTGACGTCTCAGGGATGTTGGTCTTCCAGCTTCGTCAGGCCTTGTGACAAGGCGAACCTCGTCAACTCCGCGGTCGTGCGGATACCAAGTTTCCGGGTGATATTCCCTTTGTGAAATTCCACTGCCTTGGTCGACACCTGCATGGTGGCCGCGATCTCCTTCGTAGAAAAGCCCTTCGTCAGAAGTTGCAGCACTTCCTGCTGACGCGGCGTCAGCTTGGATGAGAATCCCTCCGGCTTCACCCACGGCGTTTCAATGGCATCCTGCACCTCCAGAGAGAGTTGAGGGGAGATATACCGTTGATTCTTCAGCGCGGCATTCAGGGCCGATAAGAGCTCTGTGGAGGCCGACTGCTTCAGGACATAGCCGGAAGCCCCCAGCTCGAACGCCTGGGAGATATAAAACGGTTCGCTCATCATGGTGACAAAAATCAGTTTTGCCCGCGGAACTGCGGCGCGCAGCTGCTTTGCAACATCCAGGCCGTTCCTGGTCGGCATGGAGATATCGAGCATGATGATATCGGGGGCCAGTCCCGGTGCGATGTTCAAGAGCGCCTGGCCGTTTTCTGCCGTGCCGACGATTTCGAATTCCGGTTCGAGAAGTTGGCGATAGGCCTCCAACACGATACTGTGGTCGTCTGCGATGACGATACGTGCTTTTGACACCGTGTTCCTGCCTCCGTGCCTGTTCGTTCCTCTAGACGGCTCAGGAATGTTGTGATGACCTGAACGGCCTCAGCATAGCAGGCTCTACTCTTCTTTACACCTGCAGAGCGCGTGTAAATCTGCGAGGGACCTACACCACATTCATCACGATGTATCACGATCCATCCGGTCACGCGCCTAGGAATTCCCCCGGCATCGGCTCGCGCCAGGGCATCGCCTAGTGGGAGCGTATGCGGGTCGGTGATACGCTTCAGTCACACTCATTACACAGGGAACGTTCCGTCATCGGACCAGGAGGCATAGAATGAAGGTGCTCGAACCCTACACAGCAAAATCTTATGATCTGTTCGGACTGTCGGGCATTTCGGATCGTAGTCTCTCGGTTCATTTCGGGCTGTATGAAGGTTATGTCAAGGCAGCCAATTCCTTGCGCGCACGCTTACAGGACATGATCCGCGACGGGACGGTTGATCAGGAGGAAATGCCGGCCTACTCCGAACTGACGAGGCGCCTCGGGTTTGAATACAACGGAATGGTTCTGCACGAATATTATTTCGGCAACCTCAAACGAGGAGGAATGGACCGCCCGGCCGACGGATCGCCGTTCGGCCAGGCAGTCGAGCGTACCTTCGGGAGTTATGATCGCTGGAAGACGGACTTCACCAGTGTGGGGTTGATGCGCGGCGTGGGTTGGGCGATCTGCAATCTCGACCCCTCCTCCGGCCTCGTCTCCAACCACTGGGTCTCTTTGCATGAACACGGAAATGTGGCCGGCTTCCTGCCTATCCTGGTAATGGACGTGTGGGAACATGCGTACCTGCTGGATTATCAACCGCAGGAGCGGAAGCAATATATTGAGGCGTTTTTCAGCAATATCTCTTGGAGTGCGGTTGAGGAGCGATTAAAGGCCGCCCGTTCAGCCGTCGTCGTCCCGCGATAAGGAGGCGAGCGTATGAAATTATCGGTCATCACACCTGATCCAGATCCGCAACCGCCCGATCCGTCTCCTTTCCCTGAGCCGGATCCCGGTCCCTTTCCTCCACAACCCTTTCCTCCTCCCATTCCGCCTTTGCCGACCAGACCTCCGATTCCACAACTCCTTGAACAGGGGCTAGAGCCCCTGCCACTCAGGACGGTGTTGGCGGACTAGAGACATCGCTAGTGGGCACGACGCGGTTTGCGTGCGAAGATCGACTGGTCGCTGCGCACTCATCGAACATAGCGCCCCAACATGCACCACTAGGAGACAATGCATGGACTCCGCTGAGAAAGTCATGGCAATCCGTCAATGGATTGATCCCGAAGAGAGAATTACCGTCGATTTTGAGGATGAGCGTGACCTGAATGCCGAGGTGATTGAGTGTGAGGGGGAGACCGTTACACTTCTGTTGGAAACCGCCTTCCCCCATTACAAACAACAGCTCACGCTTCCGTTGAGCATGGTCTCAATCGGTGAAGACAAAACAAAATACACGAGAAATCCGGATAAACCCGTTGAGTATGGCAGGCTTCGACTGACGGTGCATGAGGTTCGTCCACAGGCCATGTAGTGCGTCGGAGTGAACAGGGAGGCCGGAATGAAATCAGAAAGTCCCAGAACGATGGAAGAAGCTCGGGCGAGACGAAATGCATCCAGCCTGTACCTCGAATCCACGTTGCATGAGCAGTTGGGGTTGCTTCCGGGGGAGGCTCGGACAGTGAAAAGCGCGATGACCACGGCGGTTACCGTGGCCTCCCCTAAGACCAGTCTGCAGGAGGCGATTTCCATGATGAGTTCGCTCGATGTGCCGGTGATCGTAGTATATGACGGCAGACGTTTGGTCGGCATGATCACAGATCGGGACATCGGTTTGAACCATCGACTACGGGAGGCGTCTCAAAATGCGGCCATTTCCGGCTTCATGCGCACCTCTGTGCCGTTCTGTCGGGAGGATGACCTGCTGGCGGATGCGATATCGGTCATGCGCGGGTCGCACGTAGACTGGTTACCGGTCTTGAACCGCCACGAACAACTTGTCGGTGTGCTTTCCGTCCACGCCTCTTCCCTGTAAATCCAAAATCTCCCGATTGCCAGGGCAGTTGGATCCTCCCTCCAGGGTTCCTCCTAGTACGTCTCCGAGGCCGGCTGCCTCTACTCTACGTTCAGACAAATTGAGAACCGTGGGAGAGGAGAACCGTCATGGCATTTCATCCATCAACCGGAAAGCAAGTTGGTGTGCTGCTCTCGCTGGCCGCCTGCGCATTGGTCGTCGGATCTCAGTCGAAGGGCCTTCTTCAACGGGTCACGGACCGGGGGCTCCGCGTCGAGCCGGCCGCCGAACTCGGGCTGGAATCCGCCTTGCCCCACCTGCGGGTAGATCTCGTGGCCCCATAACTGTGCAATAGGGCGCGAACATTCTCTCGCCCCCCTGAAAGGAGCCGTAATGAAACCAGCTAAGCCACAGGCCTCGATCATCAAGGATGTGCAGACGATCAGAGAACGCTCGCGTCAACATATCGAAGAGGGAGCCGTGACGTTCGACTATAAAGCCGATCGGGAAACCGTCATCAAGCTATTAAACGAGGCTCTGGCCACCGAAATCGTCTGTGTGCTGCGATATAGACGACATTATTTCATGGCGGAGGGTATGAACGCGGAAAGCGTGAAGGCCGAATTTCTGGCACACGCAGGCGAAGAGCAGGCGCATGCGGACCAATTGGCCGAGCGAATCGTCCAACTGGGGGGTGAGCCGAACCTGTCGCCGAACGGCTTGGCCGACCGCAGCCATTCCGAATATGTCGAGGGTGAAAATCTAGAGGACATGATCAAGGAGGATCTCGTTGCGGAACGTATCGCGATTGAGAGTTATCGAGACATGATCGCTTTCGTGGGTGGCGATGACCCGACCACGCGCAGGTTGCTCGAAGAAATTCTGACGAAGGAAGAAGAACATGCCGAGGATCTGGTCAGTCTTTTAAAATGATCCGGTCCCCGCGACGGCTGCCTCGGTTCACCCTGTGATTCGAATGGAGACGTTATGAAGGTATGGCCGGGCCGACCTTATCCGCTGGGAGCCACGTGGGATGGGGAGGGAGTGAATTTTGCTCTCTTTTCGGAGAATGCCACGTCGGTGGAGTTGTGCCTGTTCGATGGGCCGGATGCTTCGAAGGAATCCCACCGGATTCGTCTGGAGGAACGGACCAATCAAACCTGGCATGCCTACCTGCCGGAGGGGCGCCCCGGCCTCCATTATGGCTATCGCGTGGACGGGCCTTACGAGCCCAGCGCCGGGCATCGGTTTAATCCTGCCAAATTGTTGATTGATCCCTATGCCAAATCCATCGCCGACACCATCCGATTGTCCGATTCTATGTTCGGATACCGTATTGGTGATCCTGAAGGTGATCTGGCAAGGGACGATCGCGACAATGCCGGCGAGAGTCCGAAATGTGTGGTGATCGATCAAGCATTCAGCTGGGGGGGCGACCATCTGCTCCGCACGCCCTGGTCGAAGACGGTCATCTACGAAGTTCATGTCAGGGGCTTTACCGCTCGTCATCCGGATGTGCCGGAGCATTTGCGCGGCACCTATGCCGGACTCTCGACCCCGGCCGTCATCGAATATTTGCAGGGGCTGGGTGTCACGGCCGTGGAGCTTCTCCCGGTACACCATTCGGTCCAGGACAAACACTTAACCGACCAGGGGCTCACGAACTACTGGGGGTACAACACCATCGGTTTCTTCGCCCCGGACATGCGGTATGCCCTGTCTCCGGTTCGAGGCCGCCATGTGCGTGAATTTAAGACGATGGTCAAGACGTTACACAGTGCCGGCATCGAGGTGATCCTTGACGTGGTTTATAACCACACCGCTGAGGGCAACCACCTCGGGCCGACGTTGTCGTTTCGCGGAATCGACAATGCCGCCTATTACAGGCTGATGGGTGACGATCCGCGCTACTACATGGATTACACCGGCTGCGGAAACAGCCTGAACGTGCGGCATCCGAGAACGCTGCAGTTGATTATGGACAGCCTGCGCTATTGGGTGCTGGACATGCATGTGGACGGGTTCCGGTTCGATCTGGCCTCCACGCTAGCCCGCGAACTGCATGAGGTCGATCGACTCAGCGCCTTCTTCGATATCATTCACCAGGACCCCGTGTTGTCGCAGGTGAAGCTGATAGCCGAACCCTGGGATCTGGGGGCGGGTGGATATCAGGTCGGCAATTTCCCCGTCGGCTGGGCCGAATGGAACGGAAAATACCGCGACGCGATCCGCCGGTACTGGAAGGGAGATGGAGGGCAGGTTGCCGAACTGGCGTATCGGCTTTCCGGCAGCAGCGATCTCTATGAGATGAGCGGGCGACGCCCGTTTGCAAGTATCAACTTCATCACGGCGCATGACGGATTCAGCCTGCACGATCTTGTGTCCTACAACGAGAAACATAATGAGGCCAATGGGGAGAACAATCAGGATGGCCATAACGACAACTTGAGTTGGAACTGTGGGGTGGAAGGACCGACCGACGATCAGGACGTGCTGGAACTCCGTCGGCGCCAGAAACGCAACATGCTGACCACTCTGCTGCTCTCGCAGGGGGTACCGATGTTGTGCGGTGGTGACGAGATCGGCCGGACCCAGCTCGGAAACAACAATGCCTACTGTCAGGACAATGAAATCAGTTGGCATGATTGGGAGCTCAGCCGGGAGAACCGGACGTTGCTTCAGTTCGTCCGCAAACTCATTGCCTTGCGTCAGGACCATCCGGTGTTCCGCCGTCGGCGTTTCTTTCAGGGACGTCAGATCCACGGGTCCGACATCAAAGACATCGTCTGGTTGCACTCGGACGGGAAAGAAATGGATGAGGCCGATTGGAATCAGGGACACTTGAGGGCCATCGGCATCGTCCTCGCCGGCGATGCCATCGAAGAAAAAGACACACGAGGCAACGCCATCGTCGACGATACGTTTGTGTTGCTCTTCAACGCCCACCACGAACCGATCCCCTTTCTCCTGCCGCCATGTGATGAAAGCACAGCCTGGGTCCTGATGCTGGATACCAGCGATCCTAGACCTCGTCGATCGAACAGGTCCTTCCAGGGCGGCGAGCCCTATCCCATTGAAGCTCGCTCCATCGCGATCCTCTGCCGGGAATCCGTCCAGGGCGTGTAATCCATCCGCCTGCCAGCCGACCGACCTGGTTGACGAGATAACCCGGCGAGGTTGGTTCCGTTCGCACCGGGACGAACCGGGTTTGCTCGACCTGTTCGTCGCGCCGATGTGGGTCAAAATACGTACTAGACAAGGGGATCGCCAGGGGTAAGCCCCTGTAAAAACTAGGGGTATGTCCAGTCCTGTGCCGAAGTCCTCGGAGCTATAACAAGCATGTACAAAAGGAGAGGCGACGATGAAACCTCTGAAGTCAAAAGGTGTCAAGCAAAAGGTGGTGGTGACGATCGATGGCGATGATGGGACAAGCACCATCGTCCTCTATCGGGGCGGCCGGACCGGCTTGGCATTCCGGACCCCGGATCACCGGGTATTTCGAGAGGCAGCTCAGCAGCATCAGGGTGATGGTGCGGCGACATCAGCGTC
>JBEIQG010000085.1:0-13696 GCA_040376625.1 Nitrospira sp.
TACGGCTGGCCGGGGAGCATCGGCCGGACTTAGTTCTCATGGATATTAAGCTGAAGGGGTCGATGGATGGCATCGACGCGGCCCATATCATCCAAACCAGGTACGGTGTGCCCGTGATTTACCTGACGGCCTTTTCGGATGAGGAGACGCTGGAACGAGCGAGGGAAACCCTGCCTTTGGCCTATTTGATTAAGCCGTTTGTCAGTAGCGATTTGCGCGCCGCGCTGGAACTTGCGCTTTTCCGGCAGCGTGTGTCGCGTGTTGTCGAGCAGCGCGGACGGTGGCTGGATGCGGTCGTCCAGTCGATGGAAGATGCTGTCGTGACGGTCGATCGGCAAGGGAGGGTGACGATGCTTAACCGGGCAGCTGAAGCATTAACCGGCTGGTTGCAGCCCGATGCCCTGGGGAAAGCGGTTCAGGAAGTGATGGTGGTATTGGATCCGGTGAGTCGGAGGCCGGTACTGAATCCGGCCGCACGGATGTTGCGCAAAGGAATCTCCGCCGATCTTGGCGGCCGCCCGTTGCTTCTGGTGAGTCGCCATGGTTACGAGCGGCGGATCAGCGACAGTGTGGCCATGATCCGTGATGAGCGGGGAGACCAGTCAGGAGTCGTGCTGGTATTTCGCCCTGCCCCTGCGTAGCCGTTCTTATCCCGTCATTTTTAACATCGATCTTTCGGTCGGCAGGCATATTTGTATGCGACTTCCCGTTCCGCTCGCACTGCGCGGATTCAATGAGTATACTCCTCAAGTGGCAAGGCCGACGGGCGATACCGGTCGCCCGAGTTGAGGCGGTCTAAGGTGTGGAGGCCCTCATGAGCGTTGGTGCTGTTATTGTTCTGCTCCTACGTCCGTCTGCGGAGTGCAATTTCGTTCTGTTCACGCCCTGCACCGTTCAACTGTGATGCACAGGGTACGGTTCATCGTGAGATTATTGGTGCTGCTATGCGGTTGCCTACTCGCTCCGGCGGTGCTGCCTGTAGGGAGCGCGGCGGCTGGAGAGGTCGGTTCAACCCATCTGCTACGGGCCCTGGTTGTGCAGCCCGATCCCGAAGGCGGTGTGCGGGCTACGGCCACCCTTTTGTTTCCCGGCAGTCCAGCAGTGCTCCAGTCGATCTTGTCCGAGTTTCACAAATGGCCTGAATTATTTGAGACTCGGATGAGGGTGGCACAGGTGGAAGAGCGGGACGGGCGGATCCTTACCGACATCTATATTTCTCATGCGCTGCTGCCCGGCGAACAACGGCTGTTGTGTGAATCGCAGGCGTTGCCGGGCGGTGGGCTCATCACGCACCTCAAGGGGGGAGATTTCACCCGGTACCATCGGGAGTGGCGGCTGCAACCGGCCGGTGATGGCACGCAAACGCGTGCGGAGTTCGACCTGCTGGTCGAGGTGAAGACCCTCGTTCCCGACTGGCTGGTCGCCGTGGCCATGGAGCGGGAGCTCAACACCCACTTTCGACTGGTTCGGGAGCGGGCTTTGGATCGGGTTACGAAGGAAAGGTGAACGTCGACAACTCGGCCTTTTCGACGCCCTGTTTGACGAATGCGCCGATCTCCAGGCCCCGTTCAATGCGCAGGATATCGTCCGGCTTGGTTCTGGTGCTCGGGTGTAGGGGCACGAAGAGCTTGCAGCAGTCTTGATCGGGCTCAATCGAAGTCGTGAAGCTCCCGATCTGTTGCGCCTGCTCGGTAATTTCGATCTTGTCCATTCCGATCAACGGGCGCAGGAGCGGGAGTTCTGCGGCCGCCTCCACCACCGACAAATTCTCAGGTGTCTGCGAAGCGACCTGGCCAAGGCTGTCGCCGGTGACCAGCGCCCAGCAGCCATGACGCCGCGCAAGTTCTTCGGCGATGCGCACCATGATCCTCCGATACAAGACGACCCGAAAGGCGGCCGGGGCGTTCGCGACGATCTCACGCTGAATCTCACCGAAGGGCACAATGTAGAGCTGTGAATGGTATTGATAGGCCGTCAGCAGCTGGACCAGCTCCTGGACCTTCTCTTCGGAATCACGACTCACCAACGGGCGTCCGGAGAAATGCACGAAGACGGCTTTGCAGCCGCGTTTCATCATCCGATAGGCCGCCACGGGAGAGTCGATGCCGCCGGAAATCAAGCAGGCCACTTTCCCGCTGGTGCCCACGGGCATGCCGCCAGGGCCTTGGATCTTTCTCGCCGCGACATGGGCCTCTTTGGTGAGCAGTTCGATATAGAGGGTCAGGTCGGGCTGCTTCAGCTTCACGGCTTTGCCCGTGGATTCATGGAGATAGCCACCGACTTCGCGTTCGACATCCATGGAGGTCAGAGGCAGGCGTTTATCAGCTCGTTTGGCCGTTACCCGGAACGACTCGAAGGTTTGTTCGGAGAGTTGCCGTTGTGCGACCTTCTTGATGGTCGTCAGGTCCGGTGCCGTGAGATCCAACGGCACGGATTCGGTGAGTAAAAAGTTTGAGACTCCACAGGTACGGCGGAGTCTCTCAATTACCAGGTCCGGCGTGATCTCATCGGGAATCGTCACCCGGATGCGTCCCTGCAGCGACTCGATCCGCCGGATTTTCAGATCTTTCAGCGCCAGTCTGAGGTTGCGGACGAGCCGCTGCTCGAAGAAGTCACGGTTGCGGCCTTTGAGGGCGAGTTCGTGGTAGTGGACGATGGCGCAGCGCATGGGTGATTACAGGATGCTGAAAATGGCCGCCAACTTCGTTCTCGACTCACCAAAATCCTCAACGTACCGCAAGGGTACGCCTCCGGTTTTGTTTCGTCTGCGGCCTCGTTGGACGACCATGTTGAGCGTCCTGTATAGGCGTTAGAGGTGATGAGGAACTGATTCCAGAAATCGTTCGGCATCCATCGCGGCCATGCAGCCGGAGCCGGCCGCGGTGATGGCCTGGCGGTACTTCGTGTCCTGGACGTCGCCGGCGGCAAACACGCCGCTGACGCTGGTGGCCATGCCATGCGAGGTCAGCAGGTACCCCTTGTCATCCATGGCCAGCTGGCCCTTGAAGAGATCGGTGTTGGGGCGGTGGCCGATGGCGACGAAGACGCCGTCACAAGCCAGTTCCGTTGTGACGCCTGTCACGAGGTTCTTGAGCTGAACCCCCTTTACCAGGTCAGTTCCCAGAATGTCTTCGACGACGGAATTCCATGCGAACGAAATTTTTTCGTTCTTCATGGCGCGATCCTGCATGATTTTCGACGCCCGCAGCTTGTCCCGCCGGTGGACCACGGTGACGGTCCGGGCGAACTTCGTTAGAAAATTAGCTTCTTCCAGTGCGCTGTCGCCGCCCCCCACGACCACTAGGTCCTTCCCGCGAAAAAAGTAGCCGTCGCAGGTCGCGCAGGTCGAGACGCCGTGTCCGATCAGTCTGGTTTCATTGGGTACGCCGAGCGGAATGGCCGACGCGCCGGTGGCCAGAATCAGGGTCGCCGCTTCCACCGTCTGTTCCCCGTCGATGGTCAGACGAAACGGCCGCTGCGTGAGATCCACGGTTGAGACATCGCCGGTGAGGAAGGTCGTGCCAAAGCGTTCCGCCTGGGCGCGCATTTCTTTCATCAGCTCGGGGCCCATGATGCCCTTGGAAAATCCGGGATAGTTTTCGACTTCGGTCGTCGTCGTCAATTGTCCGCCGGACTGCCAGCCTTCGATGAGCAGCGGCGAAAGATTAGCTCTGGCTGCATAGATAGCGGCGGTGAGGCCGGCCGGACCGGACCCGATAATGACCAAACTGTGCATGCGCGGATGCTAACACACCGAAGCTGCTAGGGAAAAGCGGCGATCTAGGCCAGGGTGCGGAGCTCCCGGTAGAGCCGTCTGACCAGCGTCAGCAGGCGGGGACGTGGGGTGGTGCCGTCGACCCAATAGCTCGCGGCCGCCACCTTTTTCTTGAGCGGCATTTGGCTGCGAATGCGTCGAAGGGCTTCGGCGCGGGTGAATCCGTTTCGCTTTTTCAGGCGGGCGATTTGAGTTTCCCGGTCGGCGGTGACGACGATGACCCGGTCCACGCGCTTGTCGATACCGGCTTCGTAGAGAAGCGGAACGTCGTAAATGACAACTGCCTTAGGATCGTTGCGTGCGGCCTGCCTGGTTAGTCTGGCCTGTTCACGCGCGACGCGAGGATGGATGATCTGTTCCAACCGGCGCAGCTTGGACCGGTTCCGGAAGACGATGGCGCCCAGTGCCTGGCGATTGAGGGTGCGATCCGGGTTGAGGACAGCCTTGCCGAAGGTCTTGACGATGGCGCGCCAAGCCGGCTCGCTCGGTTCTACCACCTGGTGGGCCAGCGCATCGGCATCGATGACGACAGCCCCGCATCGCCCGAACAGCTTCGCCACCGTGCTTTTACCGGTCGCGACGCCGCCGGTGAGGCCCACAAGGATCATGACGCGGGAAGATACCATGGGGGGCGGGTGCCCGCAATGACGCACGTTTGACTTCTCTCCATGCCCGGCGGTATGACCATTTGTATGAAGACTATGAAAAAGTGTCTGATCGTTGTTTTCGTTCTCTCTTTGTCAGTTCAGGTCTGGAGCCTTTCTATTGCTCGAGCTGAAGAACCTGCGTCCGCCGAACGGCAACCGCTGGTGGTTGCTTTGGATGGCTCAGGTCAGTACCACTCGATTCAAGAGGCGGTGGATGCAGCAAAGAAAGGTGACACCATCCTCATCCGGCCCGGCGCCTATCCCGAGGATGTAACCATTCACAGTAAGGAAAACGTCCGATTGGTCGGGGCGGGGATGGATCTGGTGACGATCCTGGGGCGCGAACGCGTCGGGGTGTTTCACGTCGGGAAGTGGCCTTATGGGGCGACGAACATCGAGATCTCCGGCCTCACGATCAACGAACATGGCGGCCATGCCATGGGGATGTTCAACGGCCGCGGTATCAACCTGCACCATGTGCGGGTCAAGGGCATGTTGTTTACGCAGCAGGTGGAGGATGTGCGCATCGAGGACTGTATTATCGGCGGCAGTGAAACCACCGGTGTCCAATTTGCCAATTCCCAGGCGGTCATGCGGAGCAATTTCATCCATGATAACGACCATGGGGTGAGCGTCGCGGGTAAATCTACGGTACGCCTGGAGCGAAACGTGATCACTAGAAGCCTGTTCGAGGCGGTGATCGTGAATGATCAATCGAAGGCCGCGTTGGTCGGCAATACCTTTGTGAAAAACGGGGGCGGCGCGGCGTTTCTCGGGACCTCCCAGAATGAAGCGTCGGGCAATATTGTCAGTCTGAATGCCTATGGGTTCGTCGTGGCTCCCTCCAGCCGGGTGCTCTTATCCTACAATGCCATGCAGAACTCCGGATCGAACTATCTCCGCCATGGAACTCCCAACCAGCCGGCTCCCGAGTTGAAGCCCGATTCGGATTTGACGGTGGATCCACGATTTGTTGACACCGCCCAGGACGATTTCAGACTACGGGCGGACACGGCGCTGGTCAAAATCGGCGAGTTTCCCTACCTCGGTGCCTTGCCTCCCCTTGCGGATGTGCGCTGACAACTGCAGCAAATCAGTAACAAATTGAGAGCTTAGCCCTCCCCCTCGGTCGAAAGATTCCCTGTGCTATGCTTGAGTGTGTGCATGGCATCCAGATGTCTCCGGTGTGGCTCAAGAATTGCTGCACTACGACCGACAAGGGATTGGAGGTAACAAGTGGCTAGCTTTCGATTTGACCTGGAAAAGCGGAGCACCGACGGGATTCCCAACTTGGCGGAGCTGGAATCCGGTAAGCTTCTGGGGGCGATCCTGCCGATGTCCGAGCAGGCGCAGCTTCAGTTGCGTGACAGCATCGAAGTTATCGACTATCTCATGAATCAAGAAGGCGTTGTCTGGAGCTAGGGCCTGCGCCTTCCCGCCGACTCTCTTTCCCCATTCCAATCCGTCTCTGATCATCTTGCCCTCATTGGGGGGCCTGACCCCACAAGACCGGTCTACCGGCCCGCCACCTGCCGGGCGCGGTGAACGCTTGACGTGTTTCCTATCCTGACACCTCGAATCTCAGTTGAATCTTTTTCGGACCCGGCGCATGCTGGCGCCTGCTGCGACCTCTGTGCATTCAGGCAGGAGACCTCGTGTTATGTCGACATCGCCGCGAGAGGGGGCCGTTCCTCCCGAGGCTGCTGAGCAGCAGCGCTTGGACGAAGACGATCTACGCCGGAAACACTGGAAACGCTGGGGGCCCTATGTCAGCGAACGGGCCTGGGGAACGGTCCGCGAGGACTATAGTTCCTACGGGACGGCCTGGGAATCGGTTCCCCACGACCATGCTCGCTCGAAAGCCTACCGTTGGAATGAAGACGGATTGGCCGGCGTGTGTGACCGGCATCAGTTCGTCTGCCTCGCGCTGGCACTTTGGAATGGGCGGGACCCGATTCTCAAAGAGCGGATGTTCGGTCTCACGGGAAACGAAGGCAATCACGGTGAGGACTCCAAGGAGTATTATTTCTACCTCGACTCCACGCCCACGCATTCCTACATGAAGTTTCTCTACAAGTATCCGCAGGCCGCCTTTCCGTATACGCAACTCATCGAAGAAAACCGCCGTCGAGGCCGGACTGATCCGGAATTCGAGTTGCTCGATACGGGGGTGTTCGACGACGATCGTTACTTCGATGTCGGCATCGAGTATGCCAAGGCCTCACCGGAAGATCTGCTCATGCGGATCCAAATCATCAATCGCGGTCCCGTTCCGGCGCAACTCACGGTGTTGCCGACGATCTGGTTCCGCAACACCTGGTCGTGGGGGCTGGATGTGCGCCGCCCGCGGATGCGGAAAGGCCTATCGACGCCGTCGGTCAGCGTTGTGGAGTTCGACCATGAGTATTACGGACCGCGGCGGTTGCTCTGCGAAGGCGGACCGGAGCTGCTGTTCACCGAAAATGAAACCAACACACGACGTCTCTACGGCGATGCGGATGGCGCACGGTATGTCAAAGACGGGATCAATGACTATGTGGTGCAGGGCGACAGAGGCGCGGTCAATCCCGATCAGGTCGGATCAAAGGCGTCCGCGCACTATGTGGTGAATGCCTTGCCTGGACGGCCGGTGACGATTCGATTGCGGTTCACAACCGAGGTTGCTGCGGATGCTCTTGCGCCGCAAGGGTATGATGCGGTCTTCGACGCGCGCCGCAAGGAAGCGGATGAGTTTTATGCCGCATTGGCGCCGGCAGACCTGTCCGAGGATGCGCGACTCGTACAGCGGCAGGCCTTTGCCGGACTGTTGTGGAGTAAGCAGTTTTATCACTATGACGTCGATCGTTGGCTGAAGGGCGACCCGGCGGGACCGGAGCCTCCGCAGGAGCGGCTGCGCGGCAGAAATGCCGACTGGACGCATCTCTACAATGCGGACGTCATTTCCATGCCGGACAAATGGGAGTACCCCTGGTATGCCGCCTGGGATTTGGCGTTTCACTGCGTGCCGATCGCGCTCGTCGATCCGCGTTTTGCAAAGGATCAGCTCGTTCTGATGTTGCGTGAATGGTACATGCATCCCAACGGACAGATACCCGCATACGAGTGGGCCTTGGGAGATGTGAATCCGCCGGTGCATGCCTGGGCGGCCTGGCGGGTGTATAAGATCGAGAAGAAACGCAAAGGTATCGGCGACCGCAGATTTCTAGAGCGGGTGTTTCACAAACTTCTGCTGAATTTTACCTGGTGGGTGAATCGGAAGGATGCCGAGGGAAAGAATATTTTTCAGGGCGGATTTTTGGGCCTGGACAACATCGGCGTGTTCGACCGCAGCAAGCCGTTGCCCACCGGTGGGCAGATCGAGCAATCCGATGCCACCAGCTGGATGGGAATGTATTGTCTGAATATGTTGTCCATCGCGCTGGAATTGGCCCGGGAGGATCAGGCCTATGAAGATGTCGCCAGCAAATTCTTCGAGCACTTTGTCTACATCTGCCGGGCGATGAACAATATCGGCGATGCGAAGATCGAGCTCTGGAACAAGGCCGACGGTTTCTTCTACGACGTGCTGCACCTGCCGGACGGGAAGAAATTTCCGATGAAGGTGCGGTCGATGGTCGGGCTGATCCCTTTGTTTGCGGTGGAAACGTTGGATTCCGAGCTCATCGATCGCTTGCCTCGTTTCAAGCACCGGATGCAATGGTTTATCGAGAATCGGCCGGATTTCAGCCTGCATATTGAAACCCAATCGCAGGACGGGGAGGTGCGCCGGTTCTTGTCGCTCGTGAATCGCCACCGGCTGCCAAAGGTCCTGCGGTACATGTTGGATGAGCAGGAGTTTCTGTCGCCGTATGGCGTGCGTGCCCTGTCCCGCTATCACAAAGACCATCCCTACGTGTTCTCAATGATGGGCATGAGTCATTGCGTCGACTATCAGCCGGCCGAATCCGCTAACGGTCTGTTCGGGGGGAATTCCAATTGGCGGGGGCCGATCTGGTTCCCTGTGAACTATCTCCTGATCGAATCGCTCCAGAAATTTCACTACTATTTGGGCGACAGCTTCACCGTCGAGTATCCGACGGGATCGGGGCGGAAGCGCAATCTCGCCGAGGTGGCTGCGGAGTTGTCCCGGCGGCTCACGCATACCTTTCTGCGCGGGCCCGATGGCCGGCGACCCGTCTACGGCGGTGCCGAAAAGTTCCAGCGGGATCCGCATTGGCGTGATCTCATTTTGTTCTACGAATATTTTCATGGCGACAACGGCGCCGGAATCGGCGCGAGCCATCAAACCGGCTGGACCGGGCTGGTGGCCAAGTTGATTCAGCAGTCGGGCGAATAAGCCAGGGAGCTCGGGATGACCATCGATTCGACGCGCTGTCAGGATCTTGACCGGGCGCTGAGCCTGGAATGGCTGGAACCGAACGGGCGGGGCGGGTATGCATCTGGTACCGTCGCCGGAGCGAATACGCGGCGCTACCATGCGTTGCTGCTGGTGGCCAGGCGCCCGCCCGTCGATCGCGTGGTCCTGGTGAATCACCTTGAAGAATCGGTGGAGGTCGGCGACCAATCCTTTCCGCTCTCGACCAATCTGTACAGCGACGCCGTTCATCCCGAAGGGTATCGGTACTGCGATGGCTTTTCCGCTCTTCCCTGGCCGACCTGGCGGTACGCCTCCCATGGTATCCGCCTGGAGCGTGAACTGTTCTGCCCGGATGGCCGCGACATGGTCGTCGTGCGGTGGCGCTTGCTGGGTGACGCATCATCTGCTGTGGTGCTGCGGGTCAAACCGATGTTGTCGGGTCGCGACTTCCATGCCCTTCATCGGGAAAACGCTGAGGTGCGCAGTCAGGCCACGATCCAAGAGGGCCTTGTGAGATGGCAACCTTACGATGCGTTGCCTGCTGTGCTGGCGTTCCACAACGGGCAGTACCGCCACAGACCGGATTGGTACCGCCACATTCACTATCGGGTCGAGCGGGAGCGGGGCCTGGATCATACGGAGGACTGGTGGTCGCCGGGTGAATGCGAGTTCACGCTCACTCCGGGATCGGAGGCAGCCCTCCTGGTCACGACGGAACATCTTGAGTCTGTCGATATCACCCACATCGTAGAGACGGAGCGGCGCCGGCGTTCAGATTGTTCGTTGTCGGCGTCAACCGGCGATCCGCTGGCGCGAGAACTGTATGCGGCGAGCCGCGCGTATCTTGTCCGGCGGGGAGACGGGCGGACGGTGATCGCCGGGTATCCCTGGTTTGCCGATTGGGGGCGAGACACATTTATCTCGTTGCCGGGGCTTTGCCTGGTCACGGGCCGTTACGACGTGGCCCGGCAGGTGATTGAGGCGTTTGCGTCCCACGTCTCGCAAGGGATGGTCCCGAATCGATTCCCAGACATCGGTGAACAGCCTGAGTACAACACGATCGATGCATCGTTATGGTTTATCCATGCCGTGGATCGCTACCTCTACTATAGTCGGGACCTCGATGGAGTCCGGCGAATCGCCTGGCCCGCAATCAAACAGATCGTGGAGGGGTACCGTCGAGGCACGCGGTTCGGCATTCACATGGATGACGACGGCCTGATTACCGGCGGTACCGACGGCGTCCAGCTGACCTGGATGGATGTCAAAATCGGCGACTGGGTGGTCACTCCCCGGCATGGAAAGCCGGTTGAGATTCAAGCGCTATGGGTGCGGGCGCTGGCGGTTGCGGCCGAATTGGCGACCCAATTCGGCGAGGCGGAGTATGCCGAGCATTGTCGTCAGGATCGCGCTCACGCCACCGAATCGTTTCGGGCAAGGTTCTGGTACCGGACAGGAGGCTATCTCTTTGATGTGGTGGATGGACCGATGGGAGACGATGCTTCGCTCCGCCCGAACCAGATCTATGCCCTGGCGCTGGATCATCAACTGGTGATGGAGGCGCAGGCCAAACAAATCCTGCAACTCGTGAAAGAGCGATTACTTACGCCGATGGGCTTACGAACCTTAGCGCCGGAAGACATCAGGTTTTGTGGTTCATACGAGGGCGGGGTGTCGGATCGTGATGCTGCGTACCACCAAGGCACCGTTTGGCCGTTTCTCCTGGGGCCGTTCGTGTCGGCCTGGGTGAACACCTATGGCGATAGTCCTGCGGTGCGGCAGCATGCGCACGCGTTTCTCGACGGGTTGCACGAACATTTACACGAAGCCTGTCTGGGCCAGGTATCGGAGATCTTCGATGGCCAACACCCCCATCGAGCGCGCGGCTGCATGGCGCAGGCCTGGTCCGTCGCCGAACTCTTGCGCACGCTCTTTGAAGATCTCGGTGTGTTCCATACGCGATCATCGAACCCATGCTGAGCCGCTACCTCGTGGTTCCTTCATCAATCGCCGGTTCCAAGCGGACCTGAGCGCGTGAGCATTCCTGTCCCGTCCCGCCAGGTTCCGTCCAGATTCTGCTTCGGAAATCTTGACAGCCAAAGAAGCGATCCGGTAAGGATAGAGAAGATGCGCCTGCACAAATCCGTCACAACTTTCGTTCTCCTGTCTGCCGGGTTTTTCCTGACCGGCTGTCAGCTGTTCGATTCCTCGACGCGTCAGCCGGCACCTCGCTCGGCTTCCGTGATGTCGATGTGGGAATTGTACCGGCATTGCCAATCGAGCGGCGATGTCGAGACGGTCTTGTCGGCAGCGAAACAGCTGCAGCAGTCCGCTGATACGCATGTGGTTCCCGCTCCGGATGTTCCCAAGAGCCTTGATCGGTTTGTCACGCGACAACCGGTTCGCACGACGGTTGATCCCAAAGCCTTGGCGGCTTCGTGCACCTTGCAGGCTGCCCGGACGAGCCTGAGCGCCGGACGTGACCAGGAAGCGGAGCAGCTGCTTTACGCCGTGGTGCTGAGCTATCCGGAAAGCGACTACACCTTCTACGTCGCGCAAGCAAAGGTCTGGATCGAGGAGTTGCACCGTCCCGGCGCGCCGGATCCTTTCATCCATCCCATCTCCACCTTTCAGCAGCCTATTCAATAAGGCCGTTCAGCGTCGTTCTCCCTCCCTGCCAGAGCCTCAACATACCGTAGAGCGTACGCCTCGGCTCTTGATTCATTGCGCCTTTGCCGGACGGATCTTTTGAAAGGCGGTTTCCTGTCGTCCGTGCTCGAGCCGCAGGCGGAGATGGCATGGAACGAGTCGGAAGATGGCACCTGCTGTGGCGAGGCAATTCATGGTCAAGGTCTGGCCCTGCCGATCCGCGGAAGGCTCTTCTATCGACCCCATTGGTTTCCTCTTTTCTGCGGAGTATGAATCGGCGCCGGCGTTGCGTGTTTGGGGTGATTCCCCTGTGTTGGTCCGCATGGTGGCCAAGCGGTTCGTGCCCTCACTCGATCGATTGGCCATGAAGTGTTATCCCCCACCGCGAAGTTCGCCCTGCATTCCGAGCACGCCAGTATTTATTCACATATCCGAATGCCTGTACTCTGAGTATTGACAGCGCGGGGTGATGGCCGTACCCTCGCACGTCGTGTGTTGGCAGCATGAACGGCTGATTGCGTAGGGGCATGTGAAACGAAGGAGGTTTGTGATGGCGGGGTCGATACAATTGTGGAATCGAGGTATGGGACGTGTCGGCATGATCGCGGGAATTCTGTTCCTGGCCGGCGGGTGGCCTGTGGCGGTGTCGGCGGCTGATGAATTACCCAAAGAAGCCGTGTTACCGGTGGCGCTGGCAGGCAAAGCCGTCCAAGCGGCGCTCGATTTCTGCAAGAAGGACGGTTATCGGGTCAGTGCGTCGGTCGTCGATCGCGCAGGGGTCTTGCGGGCCATGATGCGGGCAGACGGGGCCGGTCCACATACCGTCGATAGCAGTAGAAAGAAGGCCTACACGGCTGCGACCTTGCGGCGTGCGACGAGCGAACTGGCCGACATGATTGCCAAGCAGCCTGCATTGCAAGCATTGCGGGAGATGAATGAGAGTATTCTGATGGTCGGTGGCGGGTTACCCATCGAAATCGCCGGCGAGGTGGTCGGAGCAATTGGCGTCGGGGGCGCGCCCGGTACGCATCTGGACGATGCCTGCGCCGAGGCGGGGCTTGACGCAATCGGAGCGGCCTCGAAGATGCCCACGGCCAAGTGATGACGGTACGAGGGAGAGGGCCGGGCTTGGCTCTTGTCGGTCTGGTCCTTCTCCTGTCGGCTTGCAATAGTGATCGCCCGGAGCCGGCCGAGTTCGATCTACCCTCGGCCGGAGTTCGGCTGAACCTGACCCGCCTCGCCACGCACCCCTTCCTTTCTCGTTATCGATTGACCCTACGCATTGACGGGCCGCGCGGCTGTACGGCCACGGCGGAATTATTTCCAGACACGGGGTATGCCGGACGGCGAAATGTCTACCAACACCCGTCGGGCGTCATCACGGTCTTGGGACAATACGATGCACGGGTGTTCGATCCGGCCAACTGCAGTCTTCGCCTGGTTGAGTTTCAGTCGCTGGTCGGTCAGGCCACCTTTCTTGGCGCGTTCGATGTCGATACTCAAAAGCGGTGGCGATTTCTTGATGCGTCCGTGCGGCCGGAGCGGTCGTTCGAAAAGCATTAGCCGGAGCAGGCCGGTGAGTAGGAGAGACCGAGCGCCATCGTTCCGGAGCCGGCGCTACCGGTTCAGGTGATGCGCCAAGGGGCAGGTGACTGAAACGCCTCCGGCCAAAAGCGTAGCCCCGCACGTCCGCGTACGGGTCCTTCGGCAGTTCCGGTCCGGGCCTTTTTCCAATCGGGAGCTGATGAGCGGCGGGCGCTGCTTTCATAGGCGGAGTGTGTGAGGCGTCGAATCGTCAATGGTTCATCCGGTCTTTGAAGGTCAGCTCGGCGACCGCGGATTTGTCTAATTCTCCCTTACCCCGGTCGGTGAGGCGTCGATATTGGTCGTAGGTGGCTTTCGCCAGAGGCAGGTCTAAGCCCGCCTGTTGGGCCAATGCGCATGCGATTCCCGAGTCTTTTGTCGCGTGGGCGGCTGAGAAGTAGCAGTCGTGGGCCCGCTGTTGCATGTCCTCACCGTCGGTTTCAAGCACGCGGGAGTTGGCGCCGGTTTGTGAAAAGACCTCGCGAAGCATCGTGAGGTCAAGGCCGAGTGCCGCCCCCAACCCTAGCCCTTCGGCGAGGGCGGCGGTGTTGGCGTTCATGACCATATTCACCAGGGCCTTGACCTTGGCGGCTTCGCCCGCAAGTCCGATATACCGCAGCTGTGCGCTCAGGTCCTGCAAGAGTGGCTTCGCCCGTTCGAATACCTCCGGTCGTCCGCCGCACA
>JBEIQG010000272.1:0-4073 GCA_040376625.1 Nitrospira sp.
GCGCGCGGGCGTTCAGCCCCCCACCACAGTGACGCAGACCTCCCGTTCGCGCGGGCCGTCCAGTTCAACCAACATCACCGATTGCCAAGTCCCCAGAATCAGCTGGCCGTCCGACACTGGAATCATCAGTGATGGACCCAGGAGAGACGAGGCCATATGCGACCAGGCATGGGAGGGATCGTGCGCATGGCGGAACTGAATACGAGGAATCATCTCTTCAATGATCTGCAGAAAATCCTGCTCCGTGCCCTCACCGATTTCTCCGGTCGTGACCGCGGCGGTCGTATGGGTCACGAAGAGCATACACAGGCCATTGGTCACTTGCGATTCACGAAGCGTGACACGGATGCGGTCCGTCAGATCGACCACCTGTTTCAACGCTGTCGTCGTGACATTCAGCCGGATCATTCCGCGTCTGGGCCTATTTCTGCTCATATCGGTGCCGGTTCAGTTTCTGATTACTTGTGCGACTGCCTCACGCTAACACCGGCATGAAAGTTGGCCGCGAGCAAACCCCCAGGGCTGCGCTTGGGAGGTGCGAGGAGACGCAGGGCCTACCCTCTTAGCATCCAGTGAAGCTGATCGGGCAATTCCCGACCTCCCCAAATGACGACCCAGGCCAAGGCGATTCCCCCTTGGCCTGGATAACCACACGCCCTCAGTCGCGGGGGGACATGTCGATCGCTCGCGTGATGACCCGCCTTTTTCGGTCCCGGTCCGCTGCTTCGATCACCCGGCCCAACATACTCGAAGATTGAGCCGGTTCCTCCATCCCTCTCCCGCGTTGCGCCTGGTCCCATTCCTTGGCAATACCCTGCTTCTTCTGTTGGCGCTTCGCTGCTTCCACCACGCGCATCAACGCGGCGGACACCTTCGGCGCAGCCACGGCAGATCCTCGTCGCTGCGACTCCTGCATTGCGGCCGTAATCACGTCTGTATGTAGTTCCCGCCGGCCCGCCGCGGCCTTCCGGGCAACCGGACCGAGGGCGACCTCGCTCTTTTTGTTTTTGGTTGTTCCTGACGAACCTCGCGCCGATTTCATATGGACCTCCTTCACAGGTGATCTAATCGCACGATTATATCAAGGCAGAAGGCAGACAGGGCCGGCCGGGAGATAACAGTTACCTTATGGAATGCACACGACGAGGAGATCTAGTTGCTCCATGATACGGAACTTCTGAGATTCCACGGTCTCAACGGCGATATTGAGCAGCGTAGCGACTTCTTTTGTTCCCCGCCCCTCGGCAATTGCAGCACCTCCAGCTGACGCGGGGTCAGAGAGGACCAGGCCACACGAAAACCGTGCCGCCCGGCATCCCCGGCGTTACTAGAACATCCGCCCTTGATAATGACCGGGGCGAGGCAGCGCTGCCCGCTGAGCACACAGTTTCTTCGGCATTGTGTTCGTAACGAGGTCGGGGCATACTGGGCATCATCCAATCGTCACGAGGATATAGGCCATGCGCTCACGATTGTTTGCGGTTCCGGTTCTGGTGGCTCTGCTGCTTTCAACGGGCCCGGTCAATCATGCCGAAGCGGCAGAAAAGTCTACCGCCCTGAAGGGAAATTCCGCGCAGGGGCAGGTCCTGTTCAACGGCAAGGGCATCTGTCACTACTGCCATGGCCTCGACGGAATGATCGACAAGAAGCCTTCACTCAAGCCGGACACGGCGGCCGTTCTCGCAAAGCTCGCCGCCACGGCTCCCGACCTTCGCAATCGCGCCACACTGACCTTGAAAGACAACAAGGCCAGATTTCGAGCCATACGCGAAGGCCATCCCGGCGGTGGAATGCTCCCCGACACGACGTTGAGTGACCAGGACATCACCGACCTCCTGGCCTACCTGGCCACTCTCCGGCAAAGTCAGTCCACCCCCGGCAAGAGTCCCTACTGACAGCACCTTCCTTTGTATGATCCGACCAGCCGAAGCGGATCCTAATTCAGCAGTGCTGCCGTCACAGAGAAGCCCTGTCGGGACGGCCGCCGCATTCTATTGCTGCGTACCACGCACTGTCCCGTCCATGGCATTGCTCGCCGGCTCGCGCATGCGGATGCCGTCCGGCGTTTCACACCCCCCGCCGATGCAGGTCGCGTCATTCGTAGGCAGGCCTGACGATGGCTCTCCCTTGCGAGCAGGATTGAATCGCCCGGCATTCATGCGCGCTGGTTCGTCGGTCCGAGCGACTAAGACCGATTGGCCTCCATCGTAGGAGAGATGGTCTGCCATGAGAACCGGATACTGTCCGACCCGCACCACTCTCCCGGTAACGGTTAACGGCTCACCGGCTGCTGCGCTCGGCGGGATGTTATTAGCATCGGCCGGTCCAAAGTCGACAAGAGCGATGCGTCCGTCAGGCGTCCGGACGGAACCTGTCCGGTGCAGAATGCCCGTATCACGAACGCGCACATCGCGGAATTGCTCAATGCGCCCGCTGAGTTGACGCGGCTCATCCTCTGCGACATCTTTGCTCCGATGTAGCCGCACCGTATTCACGCCTGCATTGACCCGGTCGGCCATCCAAACGGAATAGCGCCCTACGTTTTCACGATGTCCGACAACACGAATAGTATCCCCCTCGGTGAGGGCCAGGTCGGCCAGGGGACGGACCGGCCCTAAGTCCGCAATCGACCTGACTCCGGACGTCGTCTTTAATTCGACGATGAGATTCTGTCCGCCTGAGGTGCGATTGCGTATTTGCTTGAGGCGCTGAATCTGCCCGACTATTGACTCGCCATGCGCTGCATGTCCGGAGACGATACGAGGATCGCGCGTGGGGGTGGCCGGCATCCCAAACTCCGGTTCCTGGCGCTCATAGAACCAGGGCTCATTGTAATAGCGCTGGTACAGCATGCGCCCATTGCCCTCGATGCCGGTTGTCCTGTGCGCGGACTCGGCTGCATCAACATTGTTTAAGGCTGCCGGATCGGCACGATGTCCGTCTGACGCCGCGGCACTCCGAGGAGGAGTGAGGTCATAAAAATCATAGAACCAATCGTCGCCGGTGTAGCGATCATCGTAGAAGCCTCCCGATAGGTTGTTGGCTCCTTCGACGGCGCGTTCACTTTCGACGACATCTTTATTGCGAAGATCCGACCGCTCGTGAGCCCACTGACATCCGCTGAAGAGCAACGAGGTTCCCAGAACGGCTGTCGAAATCATGGTGGTTGAATCAAGATGTTTAGGCATTACTTGTTTCCTTTCGTGTTTTTCGTAGGCCGATCACGTGACGGCTTGCGACGCGTCGGGATCGGCAGGCACTGTTGACTGCAAGCCATAGACCTTTCTGTTCAGCCGTCCAAGCGGCTGATTTTTCTTAAATCACACAAAATCCTTAAAGCCCCTACTTCAAAACTCAGGATCAAACTGTCCGCCGTCGGACATCCTGTCCCTGCGCAGAGGGGTAAAGATTCGAATCAGAGGACAGGTCACACGACTACACTACCGGATCAAACGAAACGTGCATACCAGGGTTTACCCTTGTCATTAAAAATCAGTACCTCTCTCGCTCAATTGCGAGAGGAGAGCCACGAAATTCCATCCAAGTCAGCATCACGGGCGAGTCTGCGCCGCGATTGCGTCGAACCAGCATTCGGGAACGATTCGCTTATTTATCCGATGGTCACTGAGCCGAGGCCGTCGCAAAACGCGATGGGCGTGCCCAGCGCGGCGCACTTGGCCTGCATGGATTTCCGGAGAAAATATGCATCCTGACGCCAGGCGAACTTCACGCGGCAATGCTCGATGCGAACGGGATGAAGTCGAATGCGCGAGATACGGCCTGGCTCCACATCGAGGACGAACAGGAACGACAGATCGTTGCGGGTATCCTCATCCACCATGTAGTCGTCGATGAAATCCCCGGTGGAATAGAGGATAGCCTTTCCGCGATAGCGCTCGATTCCTTGCGGAGCGTGATTGGAATGGCCCCAATAGAGATCGGCTCCGAGATCAAGTAATTCATGGGCCAACGCCTGCATCTCGACTGACGGAGCACCCCAGTTAGGTCCGACGTGGGCGCTGAGCAAGACAACACCGGCTTGACTGCGGGCTCGTTTTACCGCGTCCGCCACA
>JBEIQG010000179.1:0-7648 GCA_040376625.1 Nitrospira sp.
CAACGGAGCTACCTCAGTATCGGCATCGGTTGTACCGGAGGGCGCCATCGGTCGGTGACCATGGCATTACGCCTTCAGGAACAATTTGCCGCCCTCGGTTACGACGTGTCCGTGACCAACCGCGACCTGCAGAAATCCTAGTCCCAGAGCGCCATTTCCGCGATTTCCTTCGATAACCACTCCCAGGGTCCGCTTTCTTGACAGGTGGACTATATCAACTATACTTAATTCCGTGGGCTCGAAACATGCGATGAACAGTGGCGTTTGAGGCCGTTCGTGAAGAAAGTCAGCGATGTCCCCAAGAAGAAATTGTACAAGACCAACGAGGTCTGCGAGATGTTCGACATCTCGCGCGCGACGTTATTTCGCTGGGAGCGAGAAGGATTGATCACCGGGCCGCCGCGCGACTGGCGAAATTGGCGTCTATATACCGCCGAAAATGTCGAACAAATCAGGCACGTGATGGGTGGTGGACGAATAGAGGTCGCGTAGAGAGGACATGAGCATGCTGGCTTCACTGAAAAATCTGGCGGATATGGAATTTCTCTCGATGTTTTCTCCGCAGCGGCAGCTATTGGGCCTCGACATCGGTTCGAGCAGTATCAAACTGGTGCAGATCAAGGAACATCGGGGCCGGTATACGTTGCAGAAGTTTGCCGTAAAGGAATTGGAGCCCGAAGTGATCGTGGACGGTACGGTCATGGACGAAGGACGTGTCGTGTCGGCTATCAAGGAATTGTTGGCCGAACAGAATGTCAAATTGAAGCAGGTCGCCATCTCCATCTCCGGCCATGCGGTCATTGTCAAGAAAATCTCCCTACCGCCGATGCCCGATGAAGAACTCGATGCACAGGTGAAATTGTCCGCCGAACAGTACATCCCATTCGACATCAACGAAGTGAACCTGGACTTTCATGTCTTGCCCCCGTCGGAGAATCCGGACGAACAGAGCGAGATGTCGATTGTGCTGGTTGCGGCAAAAAAGGACAAGATCAACGAATTGACCGAACTGGTGAAGGCGGCCGGACTGAGTCCGGTCGTGATGGATGTCGACGCATTTGCGGTGGAGAACATGTATGGCGTGACCTCGCCTGCCACGCAAGATGACACCACGATTCTGGTGAACATCGGGGCCAGCGTGATGAATGTCAATATTGTGGGAAGAGGAGTCTCTCTCTTTACGCGCGATATTCCCTTGGGAGGGAACCGGTATTCCGAGGCTGTGCAGCGTGAGATGGGGGTCTCGTTCGAAGAAGCGGAGCAACTCAAGAAAAGCGACCGAGACGACGATCATACACTAGCATCGGTCATGGAGAGTGTGAATGCGGAAGTAGCATCGGAGATCGCCCGCACGATTGATTACTTCAAGACGACCTCCTCGGAGAGTGAAATCGCACGGGTCTTGCTGTTCGGCGGGGGAGCCAAGGTCAAGGGCTTGGCTCAACAGCTTCGTGATCGCATGCACGTCGAGGTGGAAATCGCGAATCCCTTTAATGAGATCGACACGTCGCAGTGCGACGTCGATCCCGATCAGTTGACCGAAATGGGGCCGCTTGCGGCGGTGGGGGTAGGCCTCGCGCTCCGGACGGTGGGGGACCGATGATTAGAATCAATTTGCTCGCAACTGGACCTCGATCCAGAAAAGCCAAACCGCAGTGGGATGTACGTGCTGAGGCCTTGATCGGCGTCGGGGTGTTGCTGATCACCTTGACGGGCTGTTGGTACTACGCCGCTTCCCTTGATGAGGACATCCAGGCCAAGCAGAGCGAGAAGCAGGTCAAGGACAAACAGGTTGCTCAGCTGAAAGAGCAAGTCAAGGCCGTACAAGATTTTGAAGAGAAAAAGAAGCAGCTTGAAGCGAAGAATCGCATTATCGATCAGCTCGAAAAGAGCCGGACAGGGCCGGTCAAGGTGTTGGACCACGTCAGTCAGAGTCTGAATCCCCTGAAGGTCTGGCTCGTGCGGTTGAACCTCAAAGGCAACAACGTCGAGCTCGAAGGTCGTGCGCTGACGAACGATGATGTAGTGGAATTCGTGAACAACCTGCGGCGGACCGATCAATTCGGTGCCATCAAGCTGATGGAGAGCCGGGCGGGACTGGACAACAAGATGAATACCTATCAATTCAAACTTGACCTGTCGATGAAAGGCTAACATGAGTCTGAATGCAATCAGCTTAGACGGCCTCCGCAGCATTCCGACAGGTCAGAAAGTCGCGCTGCTCGGACTGTTGGTGGCGGCGATTTTGGTAGGGTTCTATTTCTACGTGGTCGATCCCAAGACCATGGAGCTGGAAGCCGTTCAGGGGCAAGTCGCTCAGTTGGATACCGAGATTCAGAATCTGACCTTGAAGGTCAAACATCTGGATGAATTGGTGGCGGCGAACAAGCAACTGGAAATCGAATTGGCCGCGAAGAAGGAGCGCCTCCCGCCGGAAGAAGAAGCGGTGATGCTGCTTAAGCAAGTCTCAGATTTGGGTATGCGACTGGGGCTGGATGTCCGTCTCTGGAAGCCGGGGACGCAAGCCGAGGATCCGTCCAAGCTCTTCATTCGGATGCCGATCAACGTGGAAGTGGCCGGCGGATACCATACAGCCGCCATCTTCTTCGATCGTATCAGCAAGCTGTCCCGTATCGTGACGGTTCAGGATGTGCGGATCGGCGCGGCTCGTGTCGATCAAGGACGTGTGGTCACGCAGACGGTGTTTGATCTGGTGGCCTATGCTGCCCCGGGAGAGAAAAAGACGGCCGCGCCCGTTCCTGCGGCGAAGCCAAAGTGAGGATTGGAGCCTAGCTTATGCCCAACGCGAGGGGACGCACCGTGAAGAGACGAATCTGGTGGCGCGGGTCGATGGCCGTTGCAGCGGTCCTGCTGGCGAGTGGAGGCGCGGTGTCGCCTGTCGAGGCGAAGACACTGCCTCACTTGCGCCAAGTGGCGTCCATGCGGCCGGCCGATTCCCTGAAGGTCATGCCGTTGCCGGAGGGGCAGCGGTCTGGGCCGGCTGTTGAAGCTCCTCCCTCGCGTTCCGAAGCGGCAGTCTCCGCATCGGGGGACTCATTATCGACTGAATTTTCGGGAACATCGTACGATCCGTCTGGTCGTCGGGACCCCTTCCTGCCGATGATCCAGCTGGGGCAGCAGACAGAGCAGGATGTGACTCTTCCCCCTCTGCAGCGCGTCGGCCTCACGGAGCTGAGTTTGATCGGAGTGCTCTGGGGCAATTACGGTTACACGGCCATGGTTCAGACGCCGGACGGCAAAGGGTACAGCATCCGCCGCGGGACACGAATCGGGCCCAACAATGGTGTGGTCAGTTCAATCACCGAACGAGGCATCATCGTTCAAGAGCGGTTCACGGACGTGTACGGGAATAAACAGGAGCGGGAATATGTCAAGCTCCTGCACCCGAAAGAGGGTACAGAATGAAACAAGCACAGGTTGGTGTTCATCCGCTGCTGAGTGTCACTGTGATGGCCGGACTGTTGGGGCTTGCGGGATATGTGCAAGCTGCTACGCCCGGCGAGACGACCGGGCTGACCGGGTTCACGCAGGCCACTAACCAGAGTGCGGCCCAGTCCGTGGAGAGTGCCGTAGTCTCAGAACGCGCAGTTGCCGACGGCCCGGCTGCGACGATGCTGACAAAGGTGGAAACGAAACCTGATGGGAACCGGATGGCGTTGATTTTGACCGGGAACGGCGTCTTCGCGCATACCGTGAAGATGCTCGGGGATCGTCGCATGGTCGTCGACATGCCGCATATTCAGTCGGACGGCCATCGGTCACAGCTGATAGTCGGTCATGCCTTGTTGTCGAGAGTCCGATTCGGGTATCACCCGGACAAGGTACGGTTGGTGCTGGATTTGGCGCAGTCCGTCGAACATACCATCGATTCAACCGACGGCCGTCTGGTGCTGATGTTGGAGCCTAAGGCTGGTGCGTCCGTCACTGAAACCAAAGTCGTGGACGGTGGCGCCATGGCTCAGGTTGAGGTGTCGGCCGAACAGCCGAGCTCGCCGGAGCCGAAGCAGCCGGCGTCCCATCCCATGTTGGTGGCGCATAAATCACCGAAAGCCTTGTTTCGTATCCAGCCGATTCAATTGACGGCGGAGTCCGTTCAGAAAGAAGACCGGAAGCCGGAGAACAATGAGGTGGTGAACGGCGCATCACGATTCGTCGGTCGTCGTATTTCCCTCGATTTTCAGCAAGCCGATATCAGCAATGTGCTGCGGTTGATTGCGGAGGTCAGTGGTTTCAACATCGTGGTCGGTGAGGGCGTCAAAAGCAAAGTCACGATGAAGTTGGCAAATGTGCCGTGGGATCAGGCCCTCGAAATGCTGCTGAAAATGAACGCGTTGGGGATGATTCGTCAGGGTAACATCGTGTGGGTGGATACCCTGCAGAATATTGCCAAGCAGCAGGATGAAGAAGCGCGCGCAAAGGACTCGAAGGCGAAGGCAGAGCCGATTGTCACACGGGTATTCTATATCCGGAATCTGAACGCCACGGAAGTCCAAACGTCGTTACGCCAGAACTTGAGCCCGCGCGGGACGATGACGGTCAGCGCCGCGAGCAACGCCCTCATCATCAGCGACACGGAATCCAAGCTGGAAGTCTTGCGACAGTTGCTGGACGGCGTCGACCTCGAAGTGCCGCAAGTGCAGATTGAGGCCCGCATCGTTCAGGCCGACACGACCTATACCCGTTCGCTCGGTGTGCAGTGGGGCATTCAGAACGTCAACCAGTTGGGAAGCTCCAGCGGAACATCTGCCTTCAAGACCGGAACTACCGGTGCATTCGGCGCCCAGGTCTCGGACTTCCTGATCAACTTACCGGCTAACCCCGGATTGCCGTCGGTGCCTGGTGCCGGTTTCTCGATCGGGAAAACCGACGGGGCGATGTTGGATGTGCGGTTGTCGGCGGGTGAATTGCTGGGCTTGACGAAGGTGATTGCAGCACCGAAGATCACGACGCTGGACAAGCGGGACGCCAAGATCGCCCAGGGAGAATCGATCCCATTCCAGACTACGTCCTTGCAGGGAACGCAGACGACCTTCGTGGATGCGAACCTGGAGCTGAACGTGACGCCGCAAATTACCTCTCGCGACCCGAAGGAGATCGGCAAGCAGATTCTCATGAAAGTGCGGGCCACCCGGAACGCCGTCGGCGCCCGGAGCAACCCGGCCGGTCCGAGCATCGATCGGCGTGAAGCGACGACCCAGGTGTTGGTGCGTGACGGGGAAACCATGGTCATCGGTGGTGTCTTCGTCGATACTCAGTCGAACAACGTGGCCGGAATTCCCTATTTGTCACGTATCCCGGTCCTGGGCTGGTTATTCAAGAACAAGACCGAGAACGTCTCCAAGCAAGAGTTGCTGATCTTCCTGACACCGACGATCGTGCGCTCCACAACTTGACAGGCCCCAGCACGGCAAGTTAATAATCGCCCCCATTGAAGATGGTACGCTATCTCAATGGGGGCGAATCCTGCGGAACGTGTCTTCTCCCCTTATCTGATAGCGCTCCTTCCGGGTGTCTTCTTCTCCATATCGCAGGTTACGATTCAGTCTCTTCGCCTCATGGCCTATCGGGTGTCTGGATTCTTCGTATGGCTCGCACGGGCTATACCCGCCATCATGGAATTGAGACTCACCCCTGCGTCCACACGTTACGTGATACCTGATGACACGTTCTTCTGTTGATAGGCCGTCCCGCTCCATTCATGTCGAACTCGGTGCGCGAAGTTACGCCATCGTCATTCGCCGCGATCTTCTTCAACAGATCGGAGAGGAGCTGAAGCGTCTCAAATGCGTGGGCAAGGTGGGGGTCGTAACCGATCGTAATCTCGCTAAGCACTATCTCACGCAGGTGACTCGCAGGCTCAAGGCGGCTGGGTTTACGGTCGTTCCCATCGTCCTGCCCCCCGGGGAGCGGACGAAAACTCTTCGTTCCATCGGGACGGTCATGGATGCCCTCGTGAATGCCAGATTTGAGCGTTCCTCGACGTTGCTGGCCTTAGGTGGCGGCGTCATCGGCGACATCACCGGATTTGCTGCCGCAATTTATCAACGTGGCATCCCGTTTGTGCAAGTTCCGACGAGTCTGGTGGCCCAGGTCGATTCAAGTGTCGGGGGGAAGACGGGGGTCGATCACCCCAAGGGGAAGAATTTGATCGGGGCCTTCAACCAGCCGCGCGCGGTCTTCATCGATCCTGCGATGCTGACGACTCTGCCGCCGCGCGAGTGGGTCGCCGGTCTGGCTGAGGTCATCAAGTATGGTGTGATTGCGGACGCGGCCTTCTTTGAGTATCTGGAACAGAACATGGAATCGATCCAGAAGTTGACCGACGAGGCCGTTGCGCACATCGTGAAGCGGTCCTGTGAGATCAAGGCACAAGTGGTGTCGGAGGATGAGCGAGAGGCAGACCGGCGCCGCATATTGAACTTCGGGCATACGATCGGGCATGCGCTGGAATCCCTCGGCGGGTATCAAGGCTTTATCCATGGGGAGGCCGTTGGAGTCGGGATGGTCTATGAGGCCGACCTGGCCAGACACCTCGGCTATTGTGGAGCAGAGGTGGTCGCGCGGTTGCGCGCATTGGTAAAGGCCGCGGGATTGCCGGACCGGTTGCCGAAAGTCGAGTTCAATGCGTTGTGGGGTGCCATGCAGCAGGATAAGAAAGTGTCCGCCGGAACGATTTTTTGCGTGGTGCCGGAGCAGATCGGGGCCGTGCGCATAGTTCCATTGAAGAGAGCCACGACACGCGCCTGGCTTCAGGGTGTCCGCACTAGAGAAGCAGCCGAATTGAAGCGTGCAAGGCCTGGCAGACGGGCTCGTTAGGAGTGCAATGGCGACCAAACGAACGTTGACTCAAGTCGAGCAGGCATTGCGTGAAAAGACGCGGGAGGTGGATGTCCTCCATCGCATCAGCGAGTCGATCAGCAACACGCTCGACTTGGAGGCCGTGCTCCGGCATATCGTGGATATGGTCGTGGAAGTGACCAAGGCCGACGCCTGCTTGCTGTATTTGTTGTCGGATAACAGGGACGAGCTGATCCTGCGGGCCTCCAAGAATCCGCATCCGAAGCTGATCGGGCGGATCACCATCGGCATGGGAGAGGGCATCACCGGTTGGGTCGCGTTTCACGGACGTCCTCAGTTCGTCGCCGATGTGAGCAAAGATCCCCGCTACGTGCGGGTGCGGCCGACGGTGCAATCCGAGCTGGCCGTACCGATGGAGGACAACGGCCAGGTCCTGGGAGTGATCAACCTCGACAGCGATGTGCCCGGGGGCTTCACGGAAAGGGATCTCGCCCTGCTCATCCGCTTCACCGCCCAGGCGACCGCCGTCATGCAGCGGCTCTGGCAGATGCAACAGTTGCGGGGCAAGGCCCGCCAGCTCGAGTCGCTCATCGGCATCGGCCAGTCGCTGGTCTCCAAGGTGGAGGAGCGCGAACTCTTCGAGACCATCACCCGCGACGCCCGCCAGATCATGCAGGCGCGCGCCTGCGGTCTGTATGTATTCGACGCGCCACGCAATGTGCTGCGGTTGGTCGCGCTCACCAACCCCGAGGCGCGGGGACATCCCCGCCCGAGCCGCGACGATGACCTGTCGCTGGAATCGAGCGCCATCGCCTCGGCCCTGCACACC
>JBEIQG010000035.1:0-21968 GCA_040376625.1 Nitrospira sp.
CTCTGGCGCATCAGCTATGAGCTTGAACTATTCCAGGAAATGAGCACGAAGATCATGGCCTCCGGATTGGGCAAGTATCTGTACAATCCCTATTCGTACCTCGCAATCACCAAACGCTCCATCTATGTCGACCACCATACTCACGAGAACCAGGAGAGCAAGCGGCTCACTGTGGTCCCCGGTAAGGCTAAGTATATCTTCGTCTACCCCTTCGTGAAAACCCGCGAGTGGTTCCTGCTCACCAAAGCCGCGCGGCAGGGCATGATGGACGAGCACATTGAAGTCGGCCATCGCTTTCCGTCGGTGAAGCTCAACACCACCTATTCCTTCGGTCTCGACGATCAGGAATGGGTTGTGGCGTTCGAAAGCGACAAGCCTGAAGACTTTTTGGACCTCGTCATGGCGCTCCGGGAAACGGAAGGCAGCCGGTACACCCTGCGCGACACTCCGATTTTCACCTGCATCCGCAAGAGCCTGAAAGAAGCCTTGGACACCCTGGGCGGCTAACAACGGTTGAGCAGCGGTCTGTGGCACGGCCTTCGGTCCCTTGATCGAAGGCCGTGCCGTTTCTATACATGCACTGGTCGCCCCACGTTCCCATCCATGCCCACTCAGGCCTCTTCTTCGGCAATTCCTGATCGCGCCGCAGCTGTCTACTCGGCCCTATTTCCCGGGCTGGGACAACTCATTCGCGGACGTTATGGAGCAGGACTCTTCTACGGCCTGGGCACCATTCTCTTGATCCTTTTGAGCCTGGCGCTCGGGAGAGTCTCCGGTCGAGCCGCCGAAGTCTTTTTCTTTATGTTGTTGGCCCTTCCCTGGTGGGCCCTTCAGAGCTACGACGCCGCCCTCGGGCCCTCCGAGAGCGGTTCGGATCTTGCCCGCAGCACTCGCATCGCCTGGGCACAGGGACATGATATCCGGTTTCTTGGACTTCTCTTTCTCATCAGTGCGGCAAACGACACTCTGCTTATCGCCAGCAATCCTCACTACCTGCTCCCCTTCTTTTGCACCAAGTTGGATGGCGTCGCCGGGTTCATCACCAAAGCGCTATCACCACTTCTCCATCTGCTGGTCGGGTATGGATTCTTACAGATCAAGAAATGGTCCCTCCTGATCTATCTGGTGTATGCCGCCTACGGCACGACCAATGCCCTCGTCAATCTGGCCTGTTTTGGCCCCGGCCGGATCCGGAACACCCTCCTCATCGCCCTCATCGTCTTTACAAGTTACGTGACGGCGCGAAGACGGGTCTTCCGTCGCTGAGCAAGCCATTCGAGCCCCACGACGCGTTTTGACACTCAGGTTGGGGCTGTGTTACCTGTAGTATCCATACAGTTCTCCAACATCAGACGGAGCAGCCTCCATGGCCGAAAACAGCGCGGTCTATGCCATCCGCTTTCCAGACGGTTCCGTGACTCTGTATATCGACGAAGACTATGCCATCGACCGGGGCGTCGACCCTGCCAAGCTGGTACGGGTGGAGATTCCTCGGGAATTGTTTGCGAGCGGCAGCATCCAGGAAATCCGTGAATATGTCGCGGTCTACCTTGAGAACAGCCATCAGGGCACGGCCTGAGCGAACCTTTTACGTCGCACGAGGGGCCACACTATGACTGCGTTGCTCACCCCAGAACTGATCGCCTCGACCATCGAACAAGCCCCGATTCAGGGCCGCATCATGCTCAAGCTGTTGCTGTTGCAGCATTTTGACATCACGGAGGAAGAGATCATCCACATCGCCGCGGACCGACCCGATCCACGTTGCGTCGCCGGCTCGAAACCGATTCACCAGGTTGTGAAACAGGACGCGTTACGTGACGTGACGAGCCGCCGTGACGAATATCGCCGCCGGGTCCGGTTGCGACGAGAACGGCTCTGGCTTCAAATGGAAGCCATGAGGCACATGATCTCGCTCGCCGAGGGGTTGATTCGCGCCGGGTCGGAGCTGCTGCTCGCACAGTTTAAGATGGACGTCGCAGCTGTGACTGCCCTCAAGCAAGAGGCTCGTGCTGCAGTTCCCAAGCCGGCAATTCGGCTTCTGAACCGTCGATGGGAAGAAGACGACATTTCCGCCGAGGCGTATCAGGAAGCCCGGCTCGGCCTTGAGATACAGACGCAGTTGCGTTTGCTGGATAAGTATCGGAAACGGTTCGAACTCTCGGAACGGGAATGGAAAACGATTAATGCCGCCCCCTTGCAGGATCACGAAATCGGGCATATTTGGGGCATTCCGGCCGGAAGTCTCGCCGCGAGGAAGGTCAAACATCTCCATCAATACCTTCAAGCCATTCAAAATTCTCTTCAACGTACATCGGCCAAGGACCTCCCCGCGACTGCACCGCTTGACCTCTGGAAGGAAACCCTCGCCGTCCTGGGGGACCGACCGGTCGAGCGATCCATTGCCCACTATGACGGGTTGGAGCGAACCGAGGATGCGCTGGTGGAGAAACTTCGAACCTTCGCGTGGGGCACCCTGGGGGAGGATCTCGAGGGTAAGTTCTGGCTGTCACTCGTTCATGGTGCCAGTTCGAATGCCGTCCATTCTGAGAATACCCGCTCGCTCTTCGGCCTGCAACGCCTGATGGCGGTGCTCTCGGAATTCGATACCAGCCCCGATGCACTCGAGCAGGAAATGTTGACCCGTACGGCCCCGATCAGCAAGGAACCCTTGGCGCTGACCGATGACGCCGCTCAACCGGTCGCGGAGGAAGTCGGGCAGATGAAACAACATGTGCTGACAAGCTTTATGGGTGAAGCGCACGAAGATCTGAGACGGTAGCCGGGTAGCATGCCGGCACCTGCTTTACGACGCTGGTGCGCATCGTTCCATTCGGCCAAAAAAGTTTTTTTTACGTCCTCCTTCTCAGCCCGGAGCGAATTTTGTATAATCCAACTATCATGCTGCAACGCAGAGACAAACGGTCTTTCCGGCCCACCTCCATCGGCACCCTGTGCCTGCTCGCTACCTTGACGATGGTGGCTTGGGCATTGCCGGTCGGCATCCCGTACGCCGCAGCTTTAGTCGAAGTCACGGAACTTCTGGCCCATCCGGATCATTATGATCATCAAGTCGTCACCGTCAGTGGACGGGTGTCCAGCTTTCAGCTCGCCACCAACCGAGACGGTCACCCTGCGTTTGGATTCCTCCTGCAGGACACCGCAGGAACGGTTAAGGTTGTAGGCCTTGGAAAGGCGGATGTGCGGGAAGGTGACTACGTGGTGGTGGAAGGGATATTCAGTCGCCTTCGTCAGGCCGGCAGAGCCATTGTGTATAACGAAATTAAGGCCACGTCGGTCCAGTCGATGGCCAGGATGAACCCGGACCTGGTCGGTTAAGTCCCTGTCTCTCCCCCTCGCATTCCCCTCGTGACAAGCTGGCGCTCACCACGCTGAATATCCATCACTCTCACATCGAACCGTAACGTCCTGCCGGCAAGCGGGTGGTTGAGGTCGAGCACAATGACGTCCGGCCTAATCTCGGCGACATAAGGAAACACCACTCGTCCATCCGGAGCCGTCGTTTCCAACTTTATTCCGATCCGTTGCGCCTCCGTCGGGACACGCTCTCGCTGCACTTCAAAAAACCCCTCCGGATGAATCTCCCCATAGGCATCGACCGGTGCGACGGTGATCACCTTGGCTGCTCCGAGTTCCATTCCATCAAGCCCGGCTTCCAATCCCGGAAGAATTTCATTCTGTCCATGGGTATAGCTCAGCGGCGCCTCACCAACGGTTGTTTCGATCACTCGGTCGTCGTCCAAGCGAATGGTGTATTCGACTGAAACGATATCGCCCGCAGAGACGTTCATACGTACAACCCCCCTGACCGGCACTGCCCATAAATTGCCACTCATTCTGCTTCGGGCGTTGCCCTCGGCAATGCCGGCAGTCGCCATTGCTGTTCGGAGAACGCACGGCAATGCGTGCGAGGCGGCAATCAGAAGTACCCTATCACGGCCGAATCATGGGGTCATGAAAATACCGTGAATTGCCTTCATTTTGGCGGGTGAAGCTAGATCCACAACAACGATCGGCATTCCCAAGATGTCCTCAGAAGAGCAATACACGGGCAGGGAGAGAAAGAACTGGCCGTTACCAGTGACGAAACGGACCTGAATCGAGATGGACGAACTTGCCGCGCGGGTAATATCCAACTCCGCCGCAACCAAGCCGCAACGCCGCTTCGCGCAATGTCCTCAGAGGCACACCAGGAATCTGCACATCCACAGCCTGCCCGGACACGTGATAGCTGTGACGGGCCGCACGCGTGCCCATTCTGATGAGTTGCTCATTATATTCGGGAGACCGGTAACCGGATACGATATGCAATTCCCGCCGGCCGCCGATCCGTCTTTGGACAAGATTGATGAATTCGATGAGTTGCACGTCCATCGTAGTGATTTCGTTCGTATGGTGGCACCGCAGGAAATGGTTGAGCGCGTTGAGCGCCTCCTGATCGTAGGCGCCTGCCTGGTCCCGATAGGTCACCGACAATCGTTCATCGGTGTGGAGATTGTACAAACTCACGCGGCCATCGGGTAACTGTGACGCCCACGCCGCCGACGGAAGGGCCAGGCGCACCACAGCCAATGCCATCCCGGCCGTCGCCGTACGCAACAATCCCCGCCGGTTCAAGAGGGCTGAGGCCTCGGAAATCATCGATTGACTCTTACTCGAAAACATATTGCCATTTCACACCATCAACACGTCACTGAGAAGACTGCACCCATAGATTTCCGCCTCTCATGCGCGGAACAAACCATTCACGCGTGCGATTGTCACAGGATGGCCCACAGGCCACGGTGAGGAACCGTGCCCCGGAGTACTGCAAGACCAGCAGGTGATAGGAGACTGTTGTATCTACCAAATACTTTCACGACGGTCAACCGTTTTACATCCACGCGCGCTCACATCAACGGGCGAGGCTGACAGGGATGTACCCGCCACGGCGCACCGCAACCACAATCGAACTCAAAGCGTCGGCTGTATCCTCAATGTTCCGACAGCGAGGCCCGCGGGAACACCCCGAGCGATCGACGCGCATCAAGTGTCCTGTCCATTCCGTACTGGCGCAACCGACGATACAATGTCGAACGACTGATGCCCAATTCCTGAGCGGCTCGACTCAAATTGCCCTGCGACAACGTGAAGGCCTTCATGATCAAATCGGTCTCGATCCGCTGTTGATTCACCTTGAGGGAAATCGAGCTGCCGTCCGGTCGCGTCAGGTCGTGCAGGATATCCAGATCCGCCGGGGTGACGTGTGTGCCCTCCGCCATCACCACCGCACGGCCGACCCTGTTCGACAATTCACGCACATTTCCCGGCCAGGCATAGGCGCGCATCGCCTCCAGCGCTTCACGGGTAAAACCTTCCAGACGTTTATCGTAGTGCGCGGACGCCTGCCGTAAAAATGCCATGGCCATCAGCGACACATCCTCACCGCGCTCTCGAAGTGGAGGCACGTTGATATGGACAACCCCGAGCCGATAGTAGAGGTCTTCGCGGAACGTTCCTTTTTCAACGGCCTCCTTCAAATTCACGTTCGTAGCGGCGATGATTCGAACGTTCATTTCAATCGGGTGATGCCCACCCACCCGCTCAAACGTGTGGTCCTGGAGAAACCGTAATAATTTCACCTGCAAGGCATGCGGGAGTTCGCCGACTTCGTCAAGAAAAAGCGTGCCCCCTTGGGCAAGTTCAAACTTGCCTTTCTTCTGGCTCACGGCTCCCGTAAAGGCTCCACGCTCGTGCCCGAAGAGCTCCGATTCCAGCAGACTTTCCGGAATAGCCCCGCAGTTGATGGGAATGAACGGTCCCTGCTGCCGCAACCCTCTCTCGTGGATCGCACGCGCCGTGAGTTCCTTGCCTGTTCCGCTTTCTCCGGTGATCAAGATCGGCGCGTCGGTCGTTGAAACCTTTCGTATGGCGTCGAAGATACGGTGAATGTTGGCACTGGTGCCGAGCATGCCGCTGAATTCTTCCGGGCCTCCACCAGCCATGACGCCTCGGGCCTCCCGCTCCAGGTCAGCCACTCCAGCTGCCCGTCGGATGAGTTGCGTCAGAAGGGTGACATCCAGCGGCTTAGACAACACATCGTACGCCCCATACTGGATCGCGCGGACGGCCAAACGGCGTTCCGTCTTTTCCGTACAGACAATGACCTTTCCCGCATGTCCGGTTTGCCGCACTTCCTGCAGAACCCGCACCCGATCCTCGACAGCCGGATCGGAGGAGGACCCCAAATCCAGAACCATGACCAACGGTCCCTGTTCATGAATCTGAACTACCGCCGTCCGGTTCCATGCGGTCGCGAACACCTCGCACTCGCTTTCGATCGAGCTGCGTACGGCGGCCACGGTTGCCTGATCGTCTGTGAGAACAAATATCTTAGGTTTCGCCACGATTCTATTCCTTTCAGCTGGTGAGACGCTGGGACGGATAGTACGGCTGCCCCTCATTGCACTGTCCATGCTCAGCACTATCCGAGCAAGTCAGGCGTGGAAGCGGGCTATGAGAGCGGCGACGGTGGATTCAGCGAATCGCACATATAGACATCAGCGCCGAAAGCCTTGGTCTGGTCAGGAACCACTCCGGCTCGGGCATCCATTGATCGATCAACCACTGCAATAATCGGCACTTGCGGGCATGTCTTTTTAAGCCTTGGTACAGTACTGTGAAGCGGCGTTAGAGCGGACGACAACCCCACCACAATCACATCCGGACGAATTTCCTCGAGGTTATGTTCAAAATGTTGGACTGCCGACGTCATGGTAGCCTGGTACCCGTGCAGCGCAAACCAATCGGCACACTTGTATCCCGTGGTGACGTCTTCATACACCACCGCGACCGTGGGTCGCTTCCCGGCCCGCTGTCCGCTTCTGCCAGTCGATTGTTCCATCAGTTCACCCGCGTCTGAATGTTGTTTGGGTTGTGGTTCGAACGTCTGTGAGTTGCGTCAGTCGGCGCTCCATTTGCGGACCCCACCAGGCGAGATCCTGTAACATTGCGGCCTCCATGGCGGTCAACCGGGTGAGGATCACGGGCCAACCTGGGCGAAATGAGCCCGTCCGGCGATCAATCCCGGACCGCTCTACCGGCCCCTGTTCCTGTACGACGTCAAAGATCGCAAGTAATGTTGATGTAGTGGAGATCCACGTCTTCTGCATGAAGACGAGAATAGGCGCAGCTACTGGAGGATACTATCGGCAGAGGTGCGATTTCTGTGTCACAAGTAGACAGCCGGCGCTTGTCGTATTTACGACTACATTGTGAATCAGCCGACCTATCCTTTATACGACCAGCCCATGCTGCAACGCATAGCGCGTCAACTCGGCATTGTTCTTCAAATTCATTTTATCCAAAATTCTCGCTCGATACGTACTGATTGTCGTCACACTGAGATGAATACTTTCGGCGATGTCGCTGACGGTCTTGCCTGAAGCAATCAGACACAACACTTCGTACTCCCGGTCCGACAGCCGTTCATGCGCCAACTTGTCGACCCCGGTTCTCACCGTCAACGCCAAGGCTTCCCCCACCGAAGCACTGACGTACTGCCCGCCAGACATAACTTTTTTCGCCGCATGGACCAACTCTTCCGGCGCACTCGCCTTCGTAAGGTACCCGGCCGCACCGGCCTTAAACATACGAATGGCATACTGGTCTTCCGGGTGCATGCTCAAAATCAAGACCGGCAGTGTCGGCGCGAGGTGCTTCAGTTCCTTTAACACTTCAGGCCCGCTTCGCCCCGGCATACTGATGTCCATGACGACCAGATCATAGGTCTGCTCGCGAACATGGTCGAGCATCTCCTGGGCATTTCCACATTCGGCCATGCTGGCGCCCTCGAATCCTTCTTCCAGAATGTCCTTTACCCCGCGACGAAACGACGGATGATCATCGACGACGAGTATCCGCACGGTCCCTGTTGTTCGCATAGTGCCCTCCATCATGTCCGCTCCTCCGTCCTATCGAGGCAACTGCAGCGTGATCGTCGTCCCGCTGCCTTCCTTCGTCTCAATCTGTACATCCCCGCCGAGCAACCCGGCACGCTCCCGCATCCCCAACAGGCCGAACGACCTGGCATCCGCCAGGCGATCGAAGGGAATGCCGAGACCGTTATCACTAACCTGCAACAGCAACCCCTCACCCTGGTCTTCTAAGCGCACCTGGACCTCCGTGGCCTGCGCATGACGGGTCACGTTGGTCAGGGCCTCCTGGCAAATCCGAAAGACAGCGGTAGCATGCTCCGGGTCCACCCGCAAATCTTCATGACTGACGGTGCAGTGACAAGCAACACCCGTGCGGCGTTGAAAATCGCGACACTGCCATTCGATGGCCGCGACCAGGCCAAGATCGTCGAGCACGCCGGGGCGCAATTCCGCCACGATACGCTGAACAGAGGTGATGGTACTATCCACCTGTTCCTTCATGCCTCGAATTTTTTCCTCGACTTTGGCGCGATCCCGGGGCTCCAATCGCTCCCCCAACAATCCACTCAATCGGGACAGATCAATCTTCAGACAGGTGAGGCCGACGCCCAACTCGTCATGCAACTCACGCGCAATTCTCCCGCGTTCCTCTTCTCGAATGCCCTCCATTCGTCCGGACAGTTTGCGCAGGCGACGCAATGAGTCCTGCAACTGCTCCTCAGCCCGTTTCCGATCCGTCGTATCTTTGAATACGACGACCGCCCCGACGATGTCCCCCCGCTCTCGAATCGGCGTACTCACATACTCCACCGGAAAACTGGTGCCGTCTTTTCTCCAGAACCGGCTATCCGCCTCCTCCCGAATCTCTCCGCGCTGAATCGTCTCCACGATAGGACTGGGGCGTGCACCGGAAGCTCCCTCACGCAAGTCGGGACAATGGACCAACGTAGAAAAAAATTGGCCGATCAATGCCTCCGCCTCCCAGCCGAACATTTTCGCCGCCGCCGGATTGACGAAGGTCAGCCGCCCGTCCCGATCGATCCCGTAGATGCCTTCCCCCGCCGAATTGAGCACGACTTGATTGTGATGGTGCAGGCGATCCAGTTCCTCTTCTGCCGATCGCCTCTCACTGATATCACGCATGATGATCGTAAAAAAGAGATCCGATTTCCCCTTCCAGGATGTCACACTCAGCTCGAGGGGAAATTCTCCACCCTCTTTCCGACGGCCGAGGAGTTCCAGCGTCCTGCTTGTCAGCTGGACGCGTTCAAACAAACGAACCCGCTGAACATTCCGTTCCAATTCCTCATGGTACCGCTCAGGGATGATCATGGTGACGGGCTGACCGATGATCTCCTCGGCCGAATAGCCGAAAGTTGATTCGGCCCCCTTGTTCCAGAACGCCACTTTCATCAGCGCATTGACCAATACGATGGCGTCTTTCGTCGACTGCACAATGGAGCGCAACCGCTCCTCGCTGACCCGGAGCGCATCCTCAATCCGGCGGCGTTCGGTCACATCACGAATGATGCCCAAGACCCCGATGACACGGCCCTGTCGCATTTGCGGGGTCCCGACAAACTCCCCGGTGACGTAGCCGCCTTGTTTTGTGCTGATCTGCATCGAACAAGTCAGCGGCGCCCCACGTTCAAGAATCGCCTGCAACACATCCTGGCAGAACCCTGCGTCATCAGGATGCAACAGAGCAACGAGCGGTTCCCCCATCCATTGCGAACGCGACCAGTTGGTCACCGTCTCAAAAGCCGGGTTGAGCGAAGTAATCGTGATGTCCGCCGACAACGTGAAGATGATATCACGGGCTCCTTCCACCAAACTCCGGAATCGATATTCTGATTCGAACAGGGCATCCTGCGCCCGCTTGAGCCACGTAATGTCGTGAAGCACGATGACGGACCCGGAGAGCACACCGGCCTCATCCTTGATCGGCCTGGCATTGATGCTGATCCACCGGCCCGGCATACCCTGCGAAGCCCGCAAATAAACTTCGAGCCAGTCGATTTTTTCGCCTCGCAGGGCGCGCGCCAGCGGCCACTCCTCCTGCCTGAACGGCGTCACTGTGTCCGCATGCAAAAACTCATACCGTTCAACCCATGCCGTCAGAGGAACGTCCGCGGGCGAAAATCCCAGGATACTTTCCACCGCGGGATTGGCAACGACTAACTGCCCCTCGGCATCGGTCACCACAACCCCGTCGCCCATGCTCCTCAGAACGGAGTTCACGATCCTGGTTTGCTCGGTCAATGCCTGCTCAGATCGCTCAAGCGCATCCGCGCGCTCCCAAAGTGCGCGTTTCACCTGTGCAATTCCCGCCGATTGCGTCCGGACCGCATTCTCATAGACCCCCAGCAATTGCTCTGCCACAGCCACGCGGGACTGATGCCGGAGGCCGGCCCCATGCTCCGTTGCGCTTGCCGCAGCGACCGATGACGAGTGCGCATCGACACCTGACTCCAAGGGAACAGTCTCGTCGCAGGCCAGCAACGACGTTTTCAGGCTGAGCGCGAGCGACTTGCACAAGGCAGCCGTGTCACGGGGCACAGGTGTTCTGGAGAATAAGACCACGGTAAAGAGATCCCGGGACGGTAGCAACCCACCGAAACACAGTACCGATTTCACCCCGTACTTCAGCACAAACCCTTCCTGCACCGGCACATAGGGACTCCCCACCGCGTCCGCTACGTAAAACACGTTGTAGGTCTTCTCCTCCAGATCCACCAACCACTCCCCCTCCGGGGCCACCTCAAAGCTGGAGGAGAGGCCGAACTGGTGCAAGAGTTGGGAAAACATCGGAAACTGTTTGACGAAGTCTGCGCTGACCATTGGAATCGCCCGGTAGCGATGGGACCGCTCGACTTGATTCCACTCCGCCTCCTCACCGGCCGTCGCCATGAGCGTGAAACACTTGAGATCGGGGGACGGAGCGATGCCCCCGAGCTGTCCCCGAACCCTCTGCTGGGTCATAGGATTCAACCGATTGTAGGACACAGTCTTGAAGAAGCGAACCAGGACACAGTCGCGAGCTCCTGTCTCTGGATTGCCGAGGTTGTGGAACAGATAGTCTACGGCTCGCGATGCGGCATCCTGAAGCGAGTTCGCCTGCTCGCCAAGCTGACGCAGCACGGCAGAGCATTCGGTCATTTCCAGCAGGGAAAAGCGAGCCAGACTATACACGGGCGGGCTCCTCGGGTGAACGATAGGAGAATACGGATCAACGCGCCACTGGTTGACGTTCGTCCGGAGAAACCGACTCGTGAGGGAAGGCGCGTCTGCAGAACAGTGCCTTGCAAGGCGAGGCAAAGCGTCACTCTGGTGGCGAGTCTAGTAAAGGGGGCTGGCCAAGTCAAGGCAGACAGGGGGCTCAAGCTGACCGCGAGACCAGTGCCGTTTCAAGCCATCATTTCTCACACCCGTCTCGCACACGGACCCTTGCGGCTATCGGGAAGAAGGCCCGTGGGAGAGCGCTTGAGACAATAAGGCCACGTCCGATG
Source organism: Nitrospira sp. (assembly GCA_040376625.1). Taxonomy (GTDB): domain Bacteria; phylum Nitrospirota; class Nitrospiria; order Nitrospirales; family Nitrospiraceae; genus Nitrospira_A. The sequence goes on from JBEIQG010000035.1 coordinate 11,447, forward strand.
GATACGTCAGCCGGCCGAGTGCTACTTCACGATCGACCCACAGCACCTCCTCGACTTCTCCATCGGGAACTCCCGCTTCCTCGAGCGCCGACATCTTGAACCATACGACCGTCTTGCGGAACCGCCGCCCCTCCCGTTGAAACCAGTATTCGGTCGTGGAGAGGTCCGCCTCGATTCGACAGCACCATCCGGTTTCTTCCAATACCTCGCGCAATGCCGCCTGGGCAGGCGTTTCTCCGGCGTCGAGCCGGCCCTTGGGAAACGACCAGACGGGGCGCCCTTTGATATCGGACACCCGGATCAGCAACACATCCTGTTGCCGGAACACCACTCCCCCTGCCGATCGCACCAACCCCGCTTCAGACATCACGCGTTCTTCCCCCACCGCCCTCGACATTCCATCGGACTGACTCCATTAGCCCCGGGGAGGCAAACGTAGAAACCACGCCAACAGCCGGTCTTGAGCGGAATCGGGCAAGATCCATTTCAGTATAGCTCTGAATCGCGCATCCTTGCCGACCAGATAACGCGCACGTGGCCGGACAGCGGTCAACGCGTCGGCCACCACGCGTGCCACCACCTCTGCAGGAATCGCGCGCGCGGCGGCGGCGGACATCACCTCCTGCATGCGAGACAACGGCTGGGCGTACAGGGCGAGTGCCTCCGGCTCGACACCACCGAGTGTGCGCGTGGCCGACATCGTGGCCCGTTGCCATATTTGAGACCGGATCGCACCAGGCTCTACCAGCGACACTGAGATGCCCCAGGGCGCCAATTCGAGCCGTAGCGCATCACTCATCGCCTCCAACGCAAACTTCGAGCTGCAGTAGGCGCCGAGAAATGGCGTGACCGCAAGGCCGGCTATCGAACTGATGTTGACGATCCGCCCGCGCGCCCGCCGCAGCAATGGAAGGAACGATTGGGTGACCGCAAGGGCGCCGATCACATTTACTTCGAACTGAGTTCGCACCTCTGAGAGAGGCAGGAGTTCCAGGGGGCCTGCGATGGAGATGCCCGCATTGTTCACGAGGCCGGTCAATCCCGTGTCCTGCGTAGCCTCGGCCAAGATCTTGCGGGCCTCTTCGATTGATACCGGATCCGTTACGTCTAACATCAACACACGGAGACGTGACGAAGCCACATGTGTCAGCGCCTCCCCGTCCTGCACACTGCGAACACCTGCCCACACGGTGAAGCCCAACGCATCCAGATATCGCGCGCAGGCCGCACCAATTCCGGACGAAGCTCCAGTTACCACAATCGGTCTCTGCACTGCCATACGCGCTCTTCTCCATGCAGCCTTGCCTGCAATTATGCCCGGACGAGCGGATAGTTCAGACGCAGAATCTCACGCGCCTGAGGCAAGAGGCATCATGGATCCGGATGACGAGCCACCTCACGCATTTCAGTAGGTAATTCCGGAAGCAAGAATAAGAGATGAGCGTTTTCAGATGTTTACCCCATTCATTCGCACACGCTCTCACTGGAAACAATGAAGGGAGCAGGTCGATTTGACAATCGAGCATCCTCATCTAGACTTGATTCATGCGCGCGCGAACAACACACCCCAGAAGCGGCACAGTCTCAGGCATGGTGGCGGGAGTCGTCCTCTCGCTCACTGTTCTGTTTTCACTATTTCCCTCTGCCGCCTCTGCCAGCCGAATCCTCACAGTTCCCATCTCCATCGCCACCTACACGGACGACCAAGTCGGCTTCCCGACATTTGTGATGAAATGGGATGAGGGAAGCCAGCCCGATCCATTAGCCTTGCGGTGGGGGCGGAGCCAGGTTCCGGTCAGAGGGACCGGGATGAGTTCTATTCAGCGGGCGTTTCATTTTGCCGTCGAACGCCTTGCTCCATCGGTCCGTCCGACCGGAACCTTGTCCCTCTACGCGACATTTTCAGGCCCCTTGAACGCCGAGGGAACCACCGCAGAGGCCGCCTTGGCCATCGGGTTTCTCGCCCTGCTGAAAGGCGACCACCTGAAACAGGATATTACGATCACCGGTACGCTGGAAGGTGACGGCCGGATTGGACAGGTCGCACAGGTGGCTGAAAAAACATCGGCAGCGGCAAGGGCTGGCTACCACGTGTTGTTGGTCCCGCGAGGGCAATTTTATGCCCCGCGAGTCAACCGAGTCAGCCTAAACATCGAATCCAATGTGTTGGTACTTGAGGTCGAGACGATCGAGGAAGCCTACGAAATCATGACGGGGAAAAGGCTTTAGCTTTTCGCCTTACTTCCACAAGGCCATGCATCGTCTCCCGCAGAGATTCCCTCGCCCCTGACTCACGCCAATGAACAAGCCAACGAGACGGGATCGATGGCGTGGTATCGTTTTACCGGCAGACCCTTGAATCCTCTCCCGATCACATCCAATTGTTGATCAAAAGAAATGCCGCCCAGTAGCTGGGGTGCGTACGCCCACGCTGGGAAAGGATTTTTTGCTGGGCCCGTTGCAACGCAACAGCCTTCGAAAGCGCGGGGTCCTGCAATTGTCTATAGAACTCCGAAACAAGTTCCGTGGTCGTTTCATCGTCCGACGTCCACAGGCTCGCCAACGCCGTCCTCGCTCCGGTCTTGACGGCTACACCGTTCAGACCGAGGGCCGCACGATCATCTTCGGCGGCGATCTCGCAAGAGCTGAGCGTCAACAGATCCAATGGCTGCTGCCGGTACTGCTGAAGACCCACGAGCTGCGCTAGCCGGTCCATCGTGATTTTGCCGTCATGAGCCAGCACAAACGAATCTCTGGCCTCGGTGCCGACGACCGTGTGGGAAGCCACGTGCACAATCCCCACTCCCTGATCCTTGATCTCTTCTTCCAGGGAGGGTGCCGAGAACTGCTTATTCATCAGTAACTTTCCGCCATAGAGCGTCCTGATGGCTTGGACTTCGGTCTCCGCATACCGCGGGGCGGCCAGACCGTCGACCGATTCGGTGAGCCCCACCGACAGGAGAGTGCCCTTGCGGCGCTGAGTGGCATTGAGATCGGTCAACGCCAGGCTCGGGGTCACGGCCACCGCAAGCGAATCCACGAGAAAATGCCGCCCATCGTGCAAGGCCCCCATGGGAATGGTCCGTAGCGATCCCCCGGCCACCATCACAAGCGTGTGAATACCGGCTCCCTGCAAATCCTGTTGAAGAGGCGCAACCAGCCACCCATGCAACGTCTGCGCAGAAGACATGTAGTTCTGCGATTGCGAATCCTGGATCAGCTTCCTGAACGACCGAACTTCCCTCGTCAGCTTTTCCCCCGTTACAGGAACCCTGACCTGCTTGAGTCCATTAGCTGTTTCCAGCAACAGTTCCAGCCTGTCCGGAAAAGAAATCGGATACACCACGGCAGTGCCGGGCGGCAAAGTGCCGACGTTTCGATGATTCGCAGCGGTCGTCACACAGTCGTCCTGGAAATAATCCTGTAGTTCGGCCGCATGGGAAACTTCAACCGTGTCCTTTACCTGGACAAGCAACTGTTCATTCTGGTCGGGCGTCTTCGCCGTCGCCGCTCTTCGCAGCAAGACATCCTCGTACTCTACGAACAGCGGCGCAACGGACTCGGAGTACGAGTGGTGCCGTCCCTGATATCCCACGGAATATTCGTAGTGAATCGGTTTCAGCAGCGTCACGGCACGCTGATATGCAGCCAGTGCTTCGTCCTCTTTGCCCTCCGCGCGCAAGAGTCTCGCCGTTTGCCATTGCCACCGGTAGAGCGATTCCGGCGCGTTCACCTTTTGAGCAGCGAACGTGGCTTTCCTTGAATACTCCAAAGCCTCGGGGTTGCGGTGCTCTTGCTCCAGCAAGCCACCCAAATAGCCCCAGGCGTAAGACTGTCCACGCGCATCGCCGGTACGGCCAGCCACTTCACCGGCTAAGGTAAAGGCATCGGAGGATTGCCGCAACAGGCCGGATCCCAAGCCGGCGGAAGCGACCGCCTCCGTCGCCCGGCCCTTTCCCGCATCTGACTTCCTGGCGACGCCGGATTTTGCAGTCGAGGCGGCGAACAATTTCTGATATCCAAGGCCGATGTTCAACAAACCGGCAGTCTTCGCCTGACCATCCCCCAACGACCGCACATCCGACCAGGCTTGATCCAAATGACGATGCGCTTCACTCAGTTGTTGGTTCTGGAGCAAGGCCATCGCGCCGTTGATTTGGGCTGTTGCCGCCAATGCCGATTGCTTGGTCTCGATGGCAAGCCTCCGGCTCTCCGCGTAGACGTCGATTGCTTCGGCAAACTGCCGACGGGCCGTAAGGGCGTTCCCCAGATCGTTCAAGACCCCGGCAACCAACAGAGGTTTGTTCTCCTCACGCGCCAGCGTCAGGGCTCTGGTCAAGTGTTCGGTGGCAGGTTCGTCTTTTCCGAGCACGTGGAAGGTGTTGCCGAGCTGGGCGAGAATGGTTGCCGTGAGGCCGCGTTCCCCGTTCTGTTCCGAGAGTTTCAGCGCAGATTGCAACGTTCCCTGTGCGCGACGGATCTGTCCTTCCTGCTGAAGCGCATGCGCGAGGTTGATCAACGCCTGGCACTGTTCTTTTGCCTGCCCACTCTCTTCATACCCGCGCGCGGCATTCATCCAGTGCGCCGCGGCCTGGGCAAACGCACCCTGCTGAAACTGTGTGGTCCCCTGTCTCATTTCTTGTGCGGGGGAGATCGACGGCGCGCCGGAACCGCCGAACAATTCCATGGCCATCCCGCTCGCAGGCAAGGCGAATCCACTCAATGCAAGCACCCCGACGCTCAGCATCGTCAGCGGCGAGGAAAGCGCGCGGATGGCGGAGGGAGCAGCAGACCCGTGACTCCGCTTCATGCCGCGGCGAATGACAATATTACGCATCCTAGGCATGACGTCCTCCTTGGGGAGCTAGCACCCCTGCCACGATTCCATAAGTTGTGCCGTCGACTGACCCTGCTTCTCCGCCGTTTGTGTCGCCGGAGCGCCCGGCTCGCCTTCGCCGCCGACCTCCTCCAGCATTACAGGCGCTGCCAGAGATCCGCCTGGTTGCGACGGTGTGACGTCCCGCGAGGCTTGCACAAGGCTGCTGAATGCGCCGTCCTTCCGTGCTGCGCAACGGCTTGCCAACAAGGGGGCCGGGGGAGCCGGAGCGTCCTGGGGAAGCAACATCGCGGCGCGATTCAAAAACGCAACAGGCTCGACGGGATTAGCCGTATTCACACTTGCCGCATTCGCTGTAGGAAGAGGTGCAAGCCCGCCAAGGTTCACCCCCACTACCTGGATTTGCGTCACACGTTGACTGAACGGATTCGTCGTGGTGTTGACCTGCGCGCCTGTCGGCACGCTCACATTGGGAGTCACATCGATGGAGGCGGGAATCACTCCTCCGCCACCCGCGACGATCAGAGTCCCAGGCAGGGCTTGGACCTGCCCGTTTCCCGACGCGCCGGAAAAAGGATTGCCGACAAAGGGCTGGACGCTCATCTCACCGGCCGAGCTCGTACTGCCGAGAATGACTCGTTGCGCGCTGATTTTCGATCCATTGATTTGAATCCCGCCCCCCATCAAGCCGAGTACGGCACCGGTCTGAAGCACCGTCGAGGGAGAAGATAGGACGATCGATCCATAGGGCCCCTGTCCGAAAAACCCGAAGGAAACAGGGGAGCCGACCGACAAGGTCGAGTCGAAGGCCAAGAGGCCGGTGTTGGCCGTAAAAATTCCACCATCGCTCAGACGCAATTGCTGCGCGCTGCTGAAATAGGCGGACCCGGACACGTTGAGTGAGGCGCTGGGGCCGAACACGATCCCGGAGGGATTGATGAAGAACAGGTTCGCGTTGAGCGCCTGAACCGTACCGTTTATGTTGGATGGCGAACCTCCGATCACCCGGCTGATGACGTTGGACACGCCACCGGGGTTCACGAATGCCGCCACGTCCCCCGTGCCGACTGAAAATTGATTGAAGCTATGAAAGAGGTTGGGACCGCTTCCCGGTCTGGTCCCGCCGGTGATGTTCGTCGTATTGCCCGAGGTGCTCAGTGTGGTCCCAAGACCGCCCGGTCCGGAGGGAGTCGCCACGATGTTCGTGGCCTGTCCGTATGCAATCGATCCCGTCTGGCCCACGAGCATCAGAAGAGAGAGTAATCCAGGAACCAACCGCGGCAGGCCTACGGGGCGACAGATCATGGTGAATCTCCTCATGGGGTAAGAGGGCACGGTCCCCTCTCTTACCTTAAACGGTGCACAACTTCAACACGCAGATCTCCATACTCTGCCGGACGGCACAGACAGGACGCCATTTATCGGCCCTGGCCATTTGCCCCTAGAATGCCTCCACCACCAGTTGCAGATGGATGCCGTGATCCTGCAGGTTATTGCGGTCGGTGTCGTACCGCTTTAACTGTTTTCCATAATAGAGTTCGAAATGACTCCCCCGCCAGAAATTCCAGATGACGCCGGCGCCGACGCTGGCCAACGTTTTCGGAGGGGTGCCGGGCGTCTGAGCCGTCGTTTGCCAGCCGTGGCCCAAATCGAAGAAGGGCGCGAGAAAGACTGAATCCACACCGGCCTTCGTCGTATAGACCGGAACCCGCGCCTCGATCGACAACATGGCGGCATTGTCACGAATCAGGGTGAATTCCCGATAGCCTCGTACGCTGTACCGGCCACCGACCGCAATCTGTTCGAGCGGGAACAGGTGGTCGTTGGACAATTGCACCACCCCGCGGCTGACCAATTGAGTCCGCCATAAGGGCAGTTGGCGGATCCACTGAGCCTCGCCCAACCAGGAGAAGAACCGGGCATCCGGCAGGTTCGGATCACCGTTGGCAGTCGCTCCCATCGCTCCGATACCGACGGAGAAACGTGACAAGAGAGAGATCACCTGATCGGCCGAACGCCGGGCATATTCCTGACCGAAGCGGAGCGAGGTCACCCGAAACTTCCCGTTCGGCGACCCGGTGATGAGTTCGAACGGATTCCCACCTAACGTACTTTCATTCCGGGCATGTTCGCCCGTGAGGGAAAAGGCCAGCTCCTGGTCTGCCGTCCGAATGACAGGGTGCCTGACCGACAACCCGAAGATCTGAGCCTTATTCTTGATATCCAACGTATCGAACGGCGCTTCCTCAACCCCGAAATCGAACCGGCGGTATTGCAGCGCGACCGTGGTATCACGGGGGCCTACCGGAATTTCGTACTTAAAGTTGAGCATCGGATTCACGCCGGCCGACCGCCCGTATTGCAAACTCAGCGTATCGCCGAATCCCAGCAAATTCCGGTGAGCCAATGTGACGAACCCCTGCTCAGCACCCACGACCGGGGATTGATAGTTATTGAACTCCAGCCAGGCCTTCAACGGGTTGGCTTCCTTCACTTTCACGTTCAGCGTACTCTCTCCGATGGTCGCACCCGGCAGGAGTTCCGCATTGATCCGTTCAATTCGTGGATTGGCTTGCATCACGCGCAACCGTTCCTGGAGTGCTTCGACATGCAGCGGAGGGCCGGCCGCCAGATTGACGCGGCTCTGAAAATATGAGGGCCGGAACCACTTGGTATCCTCGACGTTGACCTGCGTAATCTTTCCCTCGATGATTTGCATGGTCAGAATGCCGTCCGCGACATCCTGCTCAGGAACCACCGCACCGGAGGTCAAATATCCATGGTTGACGTAGTAGTACGTGAGCGCCAGGCGCAACGATTCCAGATCCTCCGCCGTCAGCTCGCGATTAGTGTAGGGCGAGGTGACTTCGGAGAGTTGCTGCGAGGTGAAGGCGGTATTGCCGATCAGCCGGATGTCCTTCACCATGATCTTGGGCCCTTTCGCCGCCTGATCGAGCGCACTCGGAGGGCGAGGTGGCGGGACATCGATAGAGGGAGGCTGAGCGGGAGGCGGAACGTCCGGCAATTGAGGCAATTTCGGCGGTAACGGTCCGAGCTGTGAACCGGTCTGCGAATAGGCCGGCAAGGCCAACGTGCCAAGCAACACAAGAGCCGTCATACCCGTAACGGTTCTACCCCATCTCGGCCGCAACGGGATAGGTTTCCAGGGATAGCACGAGCTATCGGAGACGGCCCCACTCGCACCAGCCGACGTCGCCATTTCTGCTTCCTGCCCCACCGACGCTTTCACGCAAGCCATCAAGGCCTCCCCTCTTTCTTGATGACGGGGCACAGCGTGGCTGTCCCCCTGCCCGCCACAATCCAAACCGCCATCATTATCCTTATCCTTGGTATCAGCGCCATGTCTTTTGTTGCGCCACTGAGCCTCTCTTCGAATGAATCGTGTCTGTGCGACAATGAGACAGCCGCTCGATACGTATCTCTTTGGAGATGGCTACCTGCGAAGGAATTGCTTATAACATGTCTCGAATTAAAATACCCCCTGCCCTCAAAAGTTTTTTCACCCGGCCGAAGGCAATGTTCCTAACGAGCATGCGTGTAGCAGGGCATCAGAACCAAAGACTGCGCATACGACAAAGTGTGCCTGATGAGACACATCGCGGCAGGCCACCATTTCTCTATCGAGAGCGGTACAGTAGGAAGGAAAGGCTGAACTGAAGAGGAGGTGGTGTCAGCGCGGCTCCTTCCGGCATGACACTGGCAAACAATTACGGGGAAGGCTCTCGAGGAAATCCATCTCTCTCAACCCCGACCGGCCTGGCGCAGCAGCCATTATGCCGGAACGGTTTCACCGAAGGTGACTTTAGACGACCCGGCGGGGAAGCTCCCGCATCGACCGCGTGAACCGGGCCAGTTGTTCCTGAAATGAACCGGCCCCCTCGTATTCGAACACATAGCGGGTCATATCGAAGAGCGGAGCCGGATCCAGTTCCCGGATCATGTCCGGTTTCCACGAAATCTGAAGCCGATTGATCATGGTGATGGGCGTGGGCGTGCCGACCATGCCGAGCGGGACCGTGCCGTAGGTTTGCGAAAAGATTAAAATTTCCCGATCGAACATCGCGGTATTCATGTCTTCGGCAGCGCCGTGTTTTCTGAAATCCTCTTCGAGGCGTTGGAAGGTGGGTGACTGTACCAGCGCTTCCCGAAACGCATAGAACACCTTGACGCCGGCGCGCTGCTGATCGTCCATGACGTTCACCGCATCGGAGACCGTCATGCTGTTCTGCATCTGCGCATGAGTGAGAATCAGCAGGCGTCTGATTCGCACCTGTCGCCTGGCGGCAGCCTGATTCGCCAACAGATAGTTGGGATACAGGGCCTCCCCCTTCTTCCAAATGTTCCACCGTTCCATCATCGCGTCGACGGACTGCTCTGCGGTTTCCATCAGCCGGACCGCTTCTGCATTGGCGGCGGCGCCTTCGTAGGTCAGGGTTTGCGCCTCCAGCTGTTTTAATTCTCTGCCGATTGCCTCAACCTTCTTCGGGAGATAGCGAGGGCGTTTCGGCACATGCAGCATGACATCCACCGCCGTCAGCGCGAGGGTCCAGTATTCTTTCGCCTGCTTCGGGGCCTTGTCTTTCTGCGCGATCAGCAGCAACTCCACGGGATTCCTGTCGAGGAGCTTCGCGATTTTGATGCAGAGTTCTGGCTTGGGAACCTTGAGCCCGCGCCGCATCAAGTTGGCGTCCGGTTGCGCAATGCCGAGCTTTTCGGCCAGCGTATAATCACTGGTCAATGCATAGCGGTCTTTGATGGCTTCAAAGTACCCGGAAATTTCCGTCATACAGGCTCCATTTGAAGATGAATCCCGGGGGGACCTCCGCCCTCCCCCTCTCAATTTCCTGACCAGGTCTCTACCGAAGCCCCTCCCATGGCCCCGGCTGGTTCAGCGGCAGCAGTTCGCCCGCCCGGACAGCAGGGGATGATCCCATCCTCCAACCACCCGGCCCTCCCTGCCAGTATCTCTTTAGACAGCCGAAACAACCTCCGGTCGTCATCCCACAAGGGCGTCTTCAGCGAAAGCAACGGCGCGGGATGAAACGTTTCCTTGACTCGGAGGCAGAAATCCTCAACCAGCGCTTGCGACCACGCCAGCTCCCGGATCTCCGGCTGTGATCCGTACCACAACAATGCTTCCACGGCAAATAGCTGGAGGCCCGCGGTCACCAGGCTTCTAAGCAGGCGTTGGTTTCGCGGAAGATTGTACCGATCACGACCGCTGACCCACAGCGTTTTCCGCGCGAGCGCCCGGCTCTGTTGCGACACGAACCGCTCCCACGGAGCCGCCTCGCTTCCCCATGGCAGACCCCGCTCAAGAAAGGCCATCGGATTAAAGGCTCGCGCAGCGAGTCCGGCAAAAAATGCCATAGCCTGCGCCATGTCCTCGATCCCGCGCTCTAGAAAGGCCCGACCCTGCGTCACATACTCGGCCAGTCCTTCCCGCGCGATCCACAGCGTCAAAATACCGTTGCTCCCTTCCCAGATCACATTGATGAGCGCATCCCTGATCATCCGTTCGATCGGCACCGGGAGATCGCCGTGGAGACGCAAGGAATCCGGCGTCTCAAACGCCCGCCCGCCATAGATCCGGAACAGATCCAACAACGATTCCAACAGCCATTCCGTCGCAAGCACTTTGGCTGCCGCCGACTCCAGCCGCAC
>JBEIQG010000202.1:0-6847 GCA_040376625.1 Nitrospira sp.
GGTGCCGGTGCATGTCGCGCCACCCGCCGATGTCCATCATGACATCGAACACAAAGGCATACCCGCTCCGGAACTCCTTGATCAATTCATCATGCGGTCCGCGTTTCTGAAAGGCGACCTCGATGGTGTCCTGTTTCTGTTTCTCCGTCCAGTCCCGTACGACTGCCAGGATCTTTCGATAGGGAGCCTGCGAAGCGCGATAAAGCAGCGTGGTCACGACTTCGTCGAGCGGATGGTGAGGCTCGATCAAATCCACCGGCTCCGCGGCTCCCCAGGCGGTCGGCTGATCCAACCCGGTGCCCTTCAGCGCCTCCTTCGCAAATCGGGCCAGGTCGCTGTACACCTCTGCCTGGTACACATTCGATCTGGCGTACCGCGCGAGGGTGGGCGCCATGGGTTCGCCCAAGCCTGCCGCCTGACCGGACAGTTCCCCCCAGAGATTGACCGGCGCTTTCCGACAGGCCTCCTGCAGCTCTTCTCCCAACAGACGAAGCTCCGGCAATTGAGACGACAACAGGCGGGTGATCTGCTTTTCGAGAGTGCGAATACTGACGACCTGGCCGACGTTGGTCTGCGCCGCCAGGGGCAATAAGTAACGGGTCACATCGAACGCGCGCGCTGCAATCGCCCGTTGATAGGCCGCAGGAGTCATGTCCTCCGGACGAGGCTCCCGCTCCGTCAGATGCTGACTCAACGGTTCATGAAGCGCACGGTAGACCGTCGAAAGACCTCGGAGAATACCAAGATAGGTGGCCTCGATTTCTTGTCCGCGAATGGTATCCGGCACGAACCAACTGCTCGAGGCGAAGTTTTGATACCGGCTCGATTTCGCCTGCCCGTCCCAGAGCGGTTCGTCTTCCAGCCGGATGGCGGCCAGCTCGGAAATCTGTTCAAAGCAAATGATCACATGGCCCAGGTCAGCGATGGAGGCATGGCCATAGTCGAAATAAAACTGCTCCCAGAATTTTTCAGAGGAATGCCCGTGGACCCATTTGATGCTCTCTTCGATCGAGTCCGGAGACCGGCTATACCGCGCGAGCGCATAGGCGGATTTTTCCGGCGGCATCGGGGCAAGGGCGATCACACGGCGGCTTTGAGTGGTCATAGTTTTGGATAAGCGAGCCCAGCGGCTTGTGAGTGAGCAGGATACTTGTGGGCGCCCATTCCTACAAGGTGGGCACTATACTCTCGCGGAAAGGCCGGTGCAACACGGTCGTTTCTCCTATCTCACCACTCGTGATGCCCGGAGCGAGAGACGAATGACGCTTCACGAGATATGGGGCGTGCCGCGTTGACTTGCCCTCGGGGCCGCCGCTATAGTCCCGCTCGAACTCTAGGGAGACCTACTAGCCAGGATTATTCATGAATGCCGTCGCGAGGCATTCGAGACCGAATCCCGACGGGTGAGAGGATCGGACACCGGAGCAGGTATTGATGAATAGTCCGGACCGGCAGAGCCATGATTAAAGCGATTAAAGGCGTCAAAGACCTCCTGCCTGAAGAGTCTCCGCGTTGGCGATTCATCGAAGATACGGCCAGGCAATGGGCACTGCGTTACGGCTTTCAGGAGATCCGTGTTCCGATTTTCGAGACCACGACGTTGTTCGCGCGCAGCATCGGCGCCTCGACCGATATCGTGGAAAAGGAAATGTATACCTTTGCGGATCGCGACGGCTCGTCTCTGACCTTACGTCCTGAGGGAACCGCCGGAACGGTCCGGGCGTTCATCGAGCACAATCGGGCCGCCGATCCGCGGCCGCAAAAATATTGTTACGCCGGACCGATGTTCCGCCACGAGCGCCCCCAGGCCGGGCGCTTGAGGCAATTTCATCAGTTCGGGGTAGAATCCTTCGGGATCTCCGACCCGCGTGCCGATGTTGAGGTCATGTCGCTGCTCTGGCGGCTCTTGTCCGACCTCACGCTGCCGGGGTTGACGCTCGAAATCAATAACCTCGGCTATGCAGAGGATCGAGCCCAATACAAACCGCTGCTGGTGGCGTTTCTGAAGGGTGTCGAAAGCCGCCTCTGTGCGAACTGCCGGCGCCGGATCGACATGAATCCGCTCCGCGTCCTGGACTGCAAAGTTCCGGACTGCCGATCGGCGACCGAGGATGCTCCCCGCCTGGACGATTCCTTATCACCCGCGGCACGGGAACATTTCGAGCGTGTGACGACCGGCCTGCAATCGGTGGGTATCCCGTTTCATCTGAATCCCCGGCTTGTCCGTGGCTTGGACTATTACTGTCTCACGGCATTCGAGGTCACCTGCTCCCATTTGGGTGCCCAGAACGCCGTTGGTGCGGGCGGGCGTTATGACGGTCTCGTCGAACAGCTTGGTGGAGCCGCCGTGCCGGCGGTGGGATTCGCCGTCGGGCTGGAACGGATTGCGTTGATGTTGCCGGAGACAGTGACCCTGCCGGCCATTCCTCGGGTATATGTCGCTGCCTTCGGCGCTCAGGCTGTAAGTGTCGGGTTTACGCTGCTCGATGAGCTCCGTCGAACCGGAGTGCCGGCCGACATGGATTTCCGTGCGGCGACACTGAAGGCCCATTTGCGTCAGGCCGATCGCCTCAATGCTCTCTACACGATCCTCCTCGGTGACGATGAAGTGACGAAAACTGTCGCTACCCTCCGGAATATGGAAACAAAAGCACAGGAAGATATCCCGATTTCAGACCTCGCTTCCGCCCTTCGAACCAGACTGATCAACAGGTAATTCAGGGTCCTTTTTCTAGTTGACTTTCCCTCTCAGAATTCGTACGCTCCGCATTCTGTTTTGTATATATAAACTATTGATTCTTAATAACTCTTAAAGATTATCCACAGACAGCATTCATATGAGCGCCAAGAAGTTCGGCATCCTGTTATCCACACCCCCCTCGCACCCCAGTGTCGAGACGGTGGCTCAGCTCGCTTCTGAGATGCTGACCGAAGGTGCTGATCTCTATCTCTATTTCATCGATGAGGGGGTGAAGAACCTTCGCGACCCCCGCTATACCGAACTCGTTGGCCGAGGTATGAAACTGTTTGTCTGTGCCTATGGTTGTCAGCAGCATGGAGTCTCGACCGATTCCCTTGATTCCCGCATTTCTCTCTGCGGCCTGGTCGTGCTGTCGAATATTGTGAACGGCTGCGACCGGTTTCTGGCATTTACATAAGACGATCGTCTCAAGGAACGACTGTGGCGGCCACTGCATCCATCGTGCTGATTATTCGAGAAGACCCGCGGACCTCTGCCCGTCCGGTCGAGGCCTTGCGCATCGCATTGGGATTGGCTGCCGGAGAGAACCCTATTACGGTGATTCTTATGGGGCAGGCCGTTCAGCTGCTGGCGGAAGAGACGGATGAGATCGTCGATATCGAGATCCTTGAAAAGTATCTTCCCTCTTTCGAACATCTCCAGATCCCGTTTCTCCTGGTGTTTCCTTCCGGACCGGCTCCTGAACTTCAAGAGGGATTCGCAGTCACCGTCGGTTCTTCTGAATCGGCCCGGCAGGCTATGGCCGCAGCCGACCGTGTCCTGATCTTTTAACTCTTATGGAATCTCATGCCCGCTCGTAAGACGCTATATCTCCTCCGACGACCGATTTCGGACCCGGTTGAATCCCTGTTACCTCCCGCATCGGCGGATGTGTCGTCAGGCGCCTGCTCGCTGGTTCTCCTGGAAGAAGCGGTACAGACTTTACCGGCGTTCCCGGGACCTATTTACGTGCTTTCGTCTGCATCGGGCATTGCGACAAGCGACGCTTCCGGAAGGATCATCTCCTATCGAGATCTTGTCGGTTTGATTGCGGAGCATGACTCAACCATTGTGCTGTGATCTTGTGCTCTTCTCTTAGTTCTCTTTCTAATAAAGAGAAGAACCGGAGTCGTCGGAGTAGGAGTAGGCTATGTGGGTTCTGTGGATGAAGGCGAAGCAGTCCGTGGATGTTGACGATCGAAGAGCCTAGCCCATGTTGATGAGATGGTGTATAAGGCAGGGGCGTTCAGGGATAAGGTGAGCGTACCTGTGTATGCGAAACATGAACCGTCGGCCTGTCTTTCGGCTGTCCACAAGAAGCGAGCGTTTCTACTCGTGGAGCGATCAATAAAACCGGGGCTGCCTATGTATTTATCCACACCTGTGTATAAAGCTGTGAACATTTATAAGATGTTGACTTTATAGGATTAAATAGATGTGGAATGACGCCCTTGTGTACATTCAGGAAAAGGTTCCAAAACAGGTCTTTGAAACCTGGTTCACTCCTGTTGTACTCGACCGGATTGAAGATACGACGGCGTATCTTGCAGTCCCGAACAAGTTTTTCGGCGAGTGGTTAGGAGAGCACTACCGCGATCTGCTGGCGGAAGCGGTCTCCGCAGCACAAGGGGGCGGCCACCTGGACGTGTCCTTCGTGGTTAATAATAAGCCGGCTTCCTCTTCTTCGCCCGCTCAACAGGAAACTGGGCCGGCGGATACGGCCGGGCGTGGCTTCGTCGCGTCTCGATCAAAACGCGGCGTGCAATTGAATCCGAAATACACCTTCAAGAGTTTCGTGGTCGGGGCAGGAAACCAGTTCGCCCACGCGGCCTGTATGGCCGTGGCCGAACAACCGGCTAAGGCTTACAACCCGCTGTTTCTCTATGGCGGTGTGGGATTGGGCAAGACCCACTTACTGAATGCAATCGGCAATTACCTGGCCGAGCGGAGCGACCTCCGTATCGCCTACCTGACCACCGAGCAATTCACGAACGAGGTCATCAATTCCATTCGTTATGACAAAATGATCGACCTGCGCAAGCGGTATCGCAACGTAGACATGTTGATGATCGACGACATCCAATTTCTGGCGGGTAAGGAGCGGACGCAGGAAGAATTCTTTCATACGTTCAACACCCTCTACGAGGCCCACAAACAGATCGTCCTGTCCAGCGATCGCTTCCCGAAGGACATGCCGGATATCGAGGAGCGCCTCCGTTCCCGGTTCGAATGGGGGCTGATCGCCGACCTTCAGCCGCCGGACGTGGAGACCCGCATCGCCATCTTGCGTAAGAAATCCGAGGACGAACGGATTGCGCTGCCCGAGGATGTGATTCACTTCCTGGCTACCACCATGAAGAACAACATTCGTGAGCTGGAAGGCTCGCTCGTGCGGGTCGGGGCTTATTCCTCGCTGACGGGGCAAACGATCACGCTCGACATGGCCAAGAACGTCCTGCGCGACCTCATCGGGGACAAGAAGAAAATTGTCTCCATCGAAGATATCCAAGAGGCGGTGGGGTCGAAGTATCATTTGAAGATTGCCGATTTGAAATCGCGGCGTCGAAGCAAAACGCTGGTGCACCCGCGTCAGATCGCCATGTACCTCTGCCGGGAGCTCACCGACGCCTCCTTTCCTGAAATCGGGCGGCAGTTCGGGGGGAAGGATCATACGACGATTATTCACGCCTGCCGGCAGATCACCAAGGCCAAGGAAGCCGACAGCACCTTGCACACGACGCTGGAAGGCCTGAAAGAACAGATCTTGAGGGCCTAAGGCCCGTTGAGGGAGACCGACCATGAAGGTACGCATCGGACGAGAGGAATTGTTGACGGGATTGCAGCGGGTGCAGGGTGTCGTCGAAAAACGAAACACCATGCCCATCCTCTCGAACATTCTGTTGGAAGCCAAACATGACGGTGCGGAAATCGTCGCCACCGATCTCGAGCTCGGCATGCGAGGCCTGTACAAGGCGACGGTTCTCGAAGCCGGCGGCGTGACAATTTCTGCCCGCAAGTTGTACGAGATCATCAAGGAACTGCCGAGCGGTGAAATCGAGCTGACGTCCGGCGACAACAACTGGACGACGATCCAATCGGGAAAGAGCCAGTTCAAAGTCGTCGGGCTTCCCAGCGGCGACTATCCGGCGCTGCCCTCCATCGAACGCGAGGGACTGACGCCGCTGGCCGGGGCGGGCCTGCTGGAATTGATTCGCAAAACGCTGTTTGCCGCCGGTGACAACGACGCGCGATACATCCTGAACGGTCTGCTCGTGAGCTTGACGACGACCGAGAAGAAAACCACGCTGTTGCGCCTCGTCGGCACGGACGGCCATCGCCTGGCCGTGGCGGAGCGGGAAGTCGGTACCCCGAATGCGAAGCAGCCGGCGCAGGACATCAAAGCGATCATCCCGAAGAAGGCGGCGCAGGAAATGCGGCGCCTGCTGGAAGAGGGGGGCGACGAAGAGCCCCTGATCGGGTTTACCAAAAATCTCATGATCTTCCGCAAGAGCGGCCTGCTCCTCACCTCCCGCCTCATGGAGGGGAACTACCCCAACTACCAGCAGGTGGTACCGAAAGAAAGCGGCAAGCGCATTGTGGTCAATCGCGGGCTGCTGGAAAGCGCCTTGCGGCGGGTCTCCGTGTTGTCGAAAGACAAGGCGAACGCCGTGAAGGTGACGTTCGCTCCCGGCAGCATGACCCTGTTTTCCAGCAATCCGGATTATGGAGAAGCCACGGAAGAACTGGTGGCCCGATATGAGGGCGAGGCGTTGAACACAGGATTCAACGCCCGCTATCTCCTGGATGCATTGAGCGTCATGGATGGAGAATCGATCTCATTGCAGATGGACACGGCCTTGAGCCCTTGCCTGATTCAGGAAGCCGAGAGTCCCGGATTCAAATGCGTCGTGATGCCGATCAAGATTTAGCGATAGGAATGCCTTTTCACAGGATGCTCAATCTGGCTGTCCGGCAAGGCCGCAGCCGATGCGGGAACCAGGCGTACCCCTGCGGTACGTGGAGGATCCGCACGATGCGAGACGCCGCCGGCGGGTATTGACAGTATTCTAGTAGGAGCTGAATGGCCAAAGACGATCAGCAGGACAA
>JBEIQG010000281.1:0-3832 GCA_040376625.1 Nitrospira sp.
AACTACATTCTTGGCCACCAGCTCACCCTTCACGCGATACGGACGATTGCTCACGATCCGGTCGGCGACGTCCTGGCTGATCCCCAACGTGAGGACGAGGTCGGTCGAAGGCACCTTGTTGATATTCAGCAGGGACGCAGGCGGTGTTGCAGATTCAACGGGTCCGCCGAACGGAGAAGCCGATGGTGCCGGCTTCGCCGGGGAAGAACGGCCGAGTGAGGGCGCGGGCGATTCCCCAGGGGCCGACGAACTCAGCGACCGTGAGCGTTCTTTCATTTCCTTCTGGTACCGCGCAACCAGCGACTTCAGTTGCTCATTGTGTCGGCGAGCTTCGTCATACTCCTGCTTGATATTTCGATTCTGCGCGCTCAGCTGCTTGACCTTGTCCTCCAATTCCTTGGTCCGGACTTCAATCGTATCCCGCTCCTTGTCCCGCCCATGCTGGATCCGCTGCAGTTCATCCCGGGCGATCTGGCTTTCCGAGCCGAATTTGGCGTTGAGATCCTTCAGCGTCTTGACCTGCTGCTCCAGCGCATTTTTCTGCGCCCGCGCCCGCTCCAGGTCTCCCCGGACGGTGTCGGCATCGGCAAGCGCCTCATGGTATTTCTTATCACTTACGCACCCGCTGACGGCTATCGCACTCATCAGCGCGAGCCCAGCCATCCACACATGCCTCATGCAACCCTCCCCTGTTCGATCTGGACCGATCGGACCTCTTCTCTCTTGTTGTGTGTATGCCATCATCTCAACTTTGTCAACAAGTTTGCCGATTGGGAGGCGCCGCCGGTGACAGGCTCGTACTTTATTGGAACGTCGTAAATTTTGAGGAGGCTTGACTGACAGGGACCAGTCTGGGAATATGCAAGCATCGTTCAGCCACGCCACGTAAGCAACCACCAGCAAACTCACTGACCATCCCATTCCAACCATTATGATGAATTGGGGCCCCGAGCTCGCGATTATTCTCGGCATCATCGAAGGACTGACGGAGTTTCTTCCTGTCTCTTCAACCGGCCATCTCATCCTCGCCGGACATGCGCTTGGATTCACGGGAGACATCGCCTCGAACGTCGAGATCTCGATCCAACTTGGATCCATCCTCGCCATCATCGCCTACGAACGCACCAAGCTGACCTCGCTGGCCTCGCACGCATTCCGCGAACAGCGTGATTTCCGGTCCCTCATGGCGGCACGTGGCAACGCGCCTTGGACGACACTCATTCAGAAATCAATTCAATCCCAGCCTAATCTCTGGTTTGTCATCGGCCTGGGCCTGGCTTTTCTACCCGCGGCGCTCGTGGGGTTCTTTGCTCATAAATCGATCAAGGATTACCTCTTTTCACCGACAACCGTGGCGATTTCGCTGATCGTCGGCGGCATTATCATCCTGGTGGTCGAGCGCATGCGGAACCGCGTACGCGTGAAGGAACTGCTTCAAGTCACGCCCCGCCTGGCGCTCTGGGTCGGCATCGCTCAATGCGCGTCGCTGATTCCCGGCATGTCCCGCTCCGGCTCCACAATTGTCGGTGGATTGCTGGCCGGCCTCGATCGCCGCGTCGCCACGGAATATTCGTTCTTCCTGGCCCTCCCGACGATGATCATCGCGACCATCTACCAGATGCTGAAATCTCAGGCCGCCTTTAGCCAGGACGATTATGTCGCGCTCGGGATCGGCCTGGTGGTCTCGTTCGCCGTCGCCTGGGCCGTCATCGCCGCCTTTCTGACCTATGTGCAACGCCACAGCCTGAGCGTCTTCGCCTATTACCGGATGGTACTGGGTGTCATCGTGCTGCTGGTCGTCCGCTAGCTGAATCTATCCAAGGAGCCGATCGATCATGGCCAAGCATCCGGACAGCGTCCACGTCTACGATACCTGGGTCAAAGGGAAAAAAGGCAAACTGCACTTCGATGTCATGACCACGGATGAAGAGAAGGCGCTGGTGCTCGCCAAGCAATATCTGGTGGGAATCGGCGAACCCGATGCCGTCATCACCGTGAAGGAATGCCGGTTCTGCCATAGTGAGCCGCTCGTGATGTTTTCGGAAGAGCAGCAGCGCCAGTTCCGGGAACAGGGCGGCTTCATCATCAAGATGCCGGTCTGATCGAAAAAATGAAGAGCAGGCTGATGCGTTGAGCTACCGGACGACGCGAGAATGCGGCAGCGGGCTTTTCAGCGTCCTATCAGGAGTGAGGGTTTTCGGGAACCACCGGAGTCGGCTCGGGCTCTTTTTCCAGCGCAAAGTGCAGAATCAGAAACGCTACCCCAACCGTAATCGCCGAGTCGGCGACATTAAACGCAGGGAAATGGTAGGCGTTGAAATAAAAATCCAAAAAGTCGATCACTTCCCCGTATCGCAGGCGATCCAGTAGGTTCCCGATCGCCCCGCCGAGAATCGCCGCCACACTCAGCCGCCCCATCCAATCATCCTTCGGCATACGCACCAGAATCATCCCCAGCAACCCCACGGCGAAGATGGAGGTCACTCCAAAAAACACGAACCGGAACGAGCTGCTGCTGGAGGACAGAAACCCGAAGGCCGCGCCGGGATTGCGGATGTAGGTGATGCTGAAGAAGTTGGTGATGACCGGAATGGATTCATGGAGCCGCATGGACTCCATGACGGAGAGCTTGGTGACCTGATCCAGCACGACGATCGCCAGGCTGAGCACACCAAGCAGCAGATAACGGACGGAGTTGCTCAACGGACCGCCTCAACGCAACGGTCGCAGAGGGTCGGATGGTCTGGGAAGCTTCCCACGGCTGCACGATAGTTCCAACAGCGTTCGCACTTGGCGCTTGTCGCCTTCTCGACATCAATCCACAGACCTTCGGTATCACATAGGAGATGCCCCTCTGTGGGGATTTCCCCGACTCTATTCAGAATCACCTCTGAAACGATGCAAAGGCCTGTGAGGTCTGCCCCCTCCAATTCCTTATACACATCCTCGACCGCCCCAATCACCACCTTCGCTTCGAGCGAAGAGCCGATCACTTTGTCCCGCCTGCGCCATTCCAAGGCACTTTGAATCTTCATACGAATATACTGCAACCGCTCCCACCGTTGCGCCAGCTTCGCATCCGACCAACGCGGATCGACTTCCGGGAACATGGCCAGGTGCACACTCTCGGCCTTCGATTCCGCCCGCACCGACTCCGGCAACATCCGCCAGATTTCCTCCGCCGTGAAACTCTGCACCGGCGCCATCAATTTCGTGAGGGCCACCAGAATGTCGAATAGGACAGTCTGGGAGCCGCGCCGCAACGGCGAATCCTTGCGGAACGTATAGAGCCGGTCTTTCAGGATATCGAGATAGACCGCGCTCAAATCCACGGAGCAGAAGTTGTTCAGCGCATGAAAGATCGTATGAAACTCGAATTCGTCGTAGCCCTTGCGCACACGCGGGATCAAATCGCCCAACCGCATCAGTGCCCAGCGGTCCAATTCCGGCAACTGCTCGAACGGCACGCGATGCTGCGCCGGATCAAAATCGTAGAGATTGCTCAGCAAAAAGCGACAGGTATTACGAATCTTCCGGTAGGCCTCAATGAGATGGTTCAGGATCTCCTGGGAAATCCGCAGATCCTCACGATAGTCCTGCGCCGACACCCAGAGGCGAAGGATCTCCGCACCCGATTGCTTGATCACGTCCTGCGGGGCTACGACGTTGCCCGCCGACTTCGACATCTTCCGCCCCGCCCCGTCCAGCACAAATCCATGCGTTAACACGGCCTTGTACGGCGCACGATGGTCGGTGATCACGCCGGCTAACAGGGCGCTATGAAACCAGCCACGATGCTGGTCCGACCCTTCGAGATACAAATCCGCCGGAT
>JBEIQG010000005.1:0-39670 GCA_040376625.1 Nitrospira sp.
CAGGCCCTCGCGACTGATCAATGAAGGGCCTTCTTGCAGCTCCACCGTGGCGAGATCTCCCAGCGGAATCAGGGCGCCGGAGGAGGTCGTCAGCAGGATGTTCTTAATTGTGTCGACGCTGTTCCGGTATTTTTCAGGATACCGCAAGGTTAGATCGAATCGTTTGTTGCCTTCATACACGTGGGTTGCCGGTTCTTGCCCGATCGCCGTGGTAATAATTTCTTGAATATGGGCGACATTGATGCCGTGGCGAGCGATTTTGCTGCGATCGATGTCGATGGTGAGGTAGGTCTGGCCGAACAGTTGTTCGACCCGCACGTCCCCTACGCCCCTGACCGATGTCATGATGGTTTGAATCTTTTCCGCCGTACTTCTCAGCACCGACAGATCGTCCCCGAGTATTTTTATGGTGGCTTCCGATCGGACGCCGGACAGCAGCTCATCCACGCGTTGTTGGATCGGCTGGCTCAGCAGAAAATTGGCCCCCGGCACTTTTTCAATGCGCTTGCGTATGGCATCGTCCAGGGCCGATTTGGTTTTGGCGGTGGTCCATTGGTCCATAGGACGGAGACTCACGACCGGATCGCTGGCATTGGGTTCCTGAGGGTCGTTTCCCATCTCCGAACGGCCGATCTTGGACACCACCATGCGCACTTCGGGAAACTCCAGTACAGCGCGCTGCATCTCTTTTTCAATTTCGATGGATCGATCCAGCGCGATGCTGGGGTAACGAATGGTCTGGGGCGAAATCGCGCCCTCATTCAAGATGGGAATAAACTCTCCTCCGAGAAAGGGAAACAGC
The DNA here is from genome assembly GCA_040376625.1 of Nitrospira sp. Taxonomy (GTDB): domain Bacteria; phylum Nitrospirota; class Nitrospiria; order Nitrospirales; family Nitrospiraceae; genus Nitrospira_A. The sequence continues at coordinate 803 of JBEIQG010000005.1, forward strand.
GACAGACTGGCGCCCAGAAGCCCGAGGGCGACGGCCAGCACGGCGACGCGATGCCCCATCGCCCAGCGCAAGGTCGGGAGATAGACCTGCTTGGCCCAGCGGAGCAGGAACGTGTCCTCTTCCGTCCCTCGCTTCAGCGCCATCGCGCAGAGAACAGGGGAGAGGGTCAGCGACAAGACCAGGGACACCAATAACGCAATGATGATGGTATTGGCGAGCGGCTGAAACATTTTTCCTTCCATGCCCTGCAACGTCAGAATCGGAAGGAACACGAGGATAATGATCAGGATGCCGAAAATCACCGGTTGTCCGACTTCGGTGACGGCATGCAGGATGACCTCGGTTTTACTGAGGCGGTCGTCTCGCTGTTCGGCGAGATGCCGATACACGTTCTCCACCACCACCACCGAGCCATCGACCATCATGCCGATGGCGATGACCAGTCCGCCCAGTGACATGAGATTCGCCGTCAGTCCGACCTGGTCCATGATGATGAAGGTGACCAGCGGCGTCACGATCAGGGTGGCGGTCACGATGAGGGCGCTGCGCACGTTGCCAAGAAATAGAAAAAGAATCACGACCACAAGCACGATGCCCTCAAGCAACGCTTTGTAGACGGTGTCCAGTGCCGCCGTAATCAGTTCGATTCGATCGTAGAACGGAATGATGCGCAACCCGTCGGGCAGCAGGCGTTTGTGGTGAATCTCCGAGATCTTGTCCTTGATGGATTGCACCACGTCCCGGGCGTTGCCGCCGCGCAACATGAGGACGATGCCGGTAATTGCTTCGTGTTTTCCATTCACCACGGCGGCGCCGTGCCGGACGGCGTGCCCGATCCGGACCTCCGCCACATCCCGAACGTAGACGGGCGTGCCCCCTACCTGCTTGACGACAATGTGGTCGATGTCTTCGAGCGTCTTGATCAGCCCGACACCGCGAATCACATATTTTTCGTCGTCTTTCTCCAGGATGTTCCCGCCGGCATTCGCGTTGTTCTTCGCCACGGCATCGAAGACATCATGCAGCGCCAGACCGTATTTTCGAAGCAAGCCGGGTTCGACCATCACCTGATACTGTTTGACAAACCCGCCCAGCGAATTCACATCCACGACGTCGGGCAGTCCTTTGAGCAGCGGTCGTATGACCCAGTCCTCAAGCGTCCGCCGCTCCATGAGGTCCGAATCGCTCATGACAAAGCCTTGCTCGTTGTCGTGCGGTCCCTCAAGATAGAACTGGTAAACTTCCCCCAATCCGGTGGTGTTCGGAACCAATTGCGAGGTGGAGCCGGGCGGCAGCAGCTCTTGAATTTCGAGTATCCGTTCGAGCACGACCTGCCGGGCCAGATAAATATCGATCTCGTCCTTGAAGACGACGGTAATCATCGACAGGCCGACTTTTGAAAACGAGCGAATGTCCGTGAGCCCCGGCGCCCCCATGAGCTGGAGTTCCATGGGGAAGGTGACGAAACGTTCCACTTCCGCCGGAGACATGCCGGGCACTTTCGTGACGACTTGGACCAGCACGGTGGTGACGTCCGGGAAGGCGTCGATGGCGATGGTCCGGAAGGCGTAGATCCCTCCGGCGGCCAGGACGCACGCCATAACGACGACCAAGACACGTTGACGAAGAGCGAAGGCCAGAAGAGAGGACAGCATCGGGTTACATCTGTTCCCCGAGGAGTTCGGATTTCAGCACGAAGGCGCCGTTCGTCACGATCGATTCTCCCGCCAACAGTCCGTCCTCCACCTTGACCTCACGGCCGTTCGAACTGCCTAATTTCACATCGCGTGCTTCGAATACGGCGGGCTCGCGCTCGACAAAAACGAATTGCCGCTCACGGTCGCGCTGAACGGCGGACTCGGGGATGAGAAGCGCGTTCGCCTCCGGTTCGGAATAGACGCGAACCGTGGCATACATGGCGGGTTTCAGCTTACGCTCGGGATTCGGCAATTCCAGCCGAAGACGCATCGTCCGGGTCGCAGGGTCGAGCACGTCTCCCACGTAGGTGATGCGCCCTTGGAAGGTCTGTCCGGGATAGGCGGCCACATGCACCTCCACTGACTGACCCGTTCCTGTCTGATCGGGCCGGATGTAAGGGATATCTTTCTCGGGAATGACCGCTGTCACCCAGACATCCGTGAGGTCGGCGACCACGAACAGCTTTTCCGTGGTTTCCACGACTTCGCCCTTGGTCAGATTGCGAGCGATCACCCGCCCGTCGAAGGGGGCCACTACCGGGACGTGTGAACGGATCGTGTGGTTGCGATCTAAATTGCGCAGGTCTTCATCCGTGAGCCCCAGGATCAAGAGGCGGTCGCGGGCCTCCCGCAGCTCGGCTCGAAGGCTCAGCATTTCTCCTTCACGTCGTTGCAACTCGGCCACGCCGATGACCTTCTCCTTCAAGAGCAATTCCGCCCGGTGAAAGGCGCGCTCGGCGACGTTCAGCTTTGCCGTAGCCTTTAGATACGCCGATTGCGCCATACCCAGTTCACTGCTATAGAGCAGGGCCAGCAGAGTGCCCCCTTTGACTTCGCGGCCCAAATCGGCATAGACGTCGATGACCCGCCCGCGGACGAGCGTGGTGATTTCTGCCAAGGCGTGTTCGTTCGGTTCGACGGTGCCGGGGAAGTCACGGATCGTGCGAAATTCCGAGCGTGTGACGGGTTGAACGATGATGCCCGCCGATTTGATTTCCTCGGTGGTCAACCGGACCAGGCTCTTGTCGACGGATGGGGGCGGGTTGGCCCCTGTCGCGTTGGGAGGAGGGCCATCGCATCCGGACAAGGCGAACAACGCGAGCGTGCCGGCCAGTATCGTGAGGGCACATGGCCGGTGACGTTTTCGTCGGAATGGTCTCGATCGGGTCGTAGTGATTGAAGTATGGTGCATCATATGGCGCCTCCCACGGCACGTTCCAGAAGCGCGAGTGACATTGAAAGATCAAACTGGGCCTGCGCATAGTCTAACAAAATCTGACGTTGCACCCGTTGGGCGTCGAGTACTTCGATGAGGCTCGACGCACCTTGCTGGAAGCTGAACTTCGCGATTCGTAGCGCTTCATCGGCTTGTTTCAAGAGCCCCTTTTCATAGACCTCGATCATATCCGCGGTGGTCTTCGCATCCTGGAAATGCTGGCTGACATTCCGGATGAGTTCATTGCGCGCACGAAGAAATTCAGCTTCGCCCTTCCGTTTACTTCCGAAGGCCGAGATGATTTCGCCTTGTCGCCGATCCCACACAGGGGTGGGGAAGGTAACACCACCGGTGAAGGCTTCCCGACCGATTTCCCGCCAGTAACTGCCTCCGATGGTGATATTCGGCACCCTGGCCTGACGTTCGAATTCAAGGCTGTGGTCGGCTTGTTCGACCGCCTTGCGAAGGCGCACCATCGTCGGATGTTGGCTGAGGGCGCGTTCGCTCAGAATGTCGATGCCGAATCCCGGACCCACACGCTGGAGTTGTCCATCGATGGCATACGTGGCGCCGAGTGACCCGGCCGTCAGGGTATCGAGCATGACCCGATTCACCCGCACCCGATTGGCTGCTCTGGTGACCGACTGGTTGGCTTTCAACACCTCCACGCCGGAGCGGATGGCTTCGAACTGCGGACTCTCTCCCAGGCGGACCCTGGTCCGTACGGCCTTGTCGACGTCCTCCACAGTGGCCAGATTCTGCTGCGCGAGGACCAGCGCGCGCTGCGCCAGGAGAAGATCGTAAAACGCGACTTTGACGTCGGCGACTAAATTCAGCTGGGTTTCCGCTAGTCCGGCCGAGGCGGCCGCCACGCCGGCTTCGCTGGCGCGCTGGCGCGCGGCGCGTTTTGACGGCCACTCGATCGGCTGCCCGAGGCTCAGATTAAATTCCGTCACCTGCTCCCGCACCGCCGGATCGAAGAGTCCCAGGTCACGCATTTTACCGACGCCGCTGTTTGCGCTGACCGAGGGGTTGAGATAAGTATAGGCGGCCACCTGCTGTCCACGGTTCTGGTCGATGGTGCCTTCCGCGCTGGCGACTGTGGGATTGCGCGTCAATGCAAAATTGAGCACCGTCTCCAGCGTATAGATCGGTTCACCTGACGCCGGGGGCGGTGCCGTTGCCCGGTCGCCGGCGAGGCACGAAAGCGGATTCAAGAACAGGACGGAGAGACAGGCGAGAAGCGCGTAAGCGGCGGTCCTCGCGTCGCGTCTGATCACCGGCGTCTGTCGTTTGTCCCCTGGCCCGGCTAATTGAGCAATGGAGGCCAATCCGCATATCCGACCGTCTCCTCCCTCTGATTGTTGCTGCGGATTCTGAATCGGTCCGCATCGACCCTCATAGTTCATCGTTGCAATTCCTCCCTCCGCAGAACCCGGCTCGTCGCGGAACCGTGCGTCATCACTGCGCGATGCCTGTTGTCCCGCTTAAAACAACGTAGCACCTTCGGGGAGTGAAGTCGATCAAGCGCGCACGAGCCTATGCCGTGCATTGCAAGACGGAGAGGGCAGGGATAGGCGCCAGGCCGGTGACTCCAGCGAGAGTACAGACTGTGTGGTGTAGGAGGGGTCTCCCAATGACTGGCGATGAAGCGAGTCCAGCCCTGTGCGGTTCGATGGAGCCGGCCTGGCGAATAGGTCGAAGATAGGGTCCGATGCATCTGGTTGCAGGTATTCCTCTATGGCCGATCCGTCGTTGCTTCCCGGACCGCGGCGGCGAAAGAGACCGGTGCGTATTCAACAGCAGACCACGATTCTTGTGTGGCGCAGCCACACTGGATCGGCCCCGGTACTGTCATGTAGAGAGGCGTTAGGCGTCGTAGGGATGTTGTTGTGTGAGTCGGTGATACAAAGTGCTGCACTGGGGGCAATACCCTTCTGAAAAACTGGGGCCGTGTGATGTCAGATCGTGATTGTCCATGAACGTCCGCAGGTCCGACCAAACCGCACCGGAAGTTCCGTTGGTCCCGTTGTCCCGCACTCGCCAGCATACCTGGCATTGTGTGGCTGCGGAGTCCATCGTCCAGACCTCCTTCGACCGTATCGAGCCAACTAGACGGATGGGCATGGAGAACGGCGACACATACCAGGCTAGACTAACGAATGAGCAGAGGCAAGACAACTAGGCGATATCCTAGGTCGATGATGAAATGTCCCGAGGCGATCATCTGCGATGGGGTCCTGTGGCGGAGGCGACTTTATCGGGAGTCAGGCCGAGGTCAGCCCATGCGCAAGCGCGTATTTCGTGAGTTCTGCGGTGGTGCGAAGGTTGAGATGAAAAATGATCTGGGATTTGTGAAATTCCACGGTTTTGGGAGAGATGTTCAGCAGTGAGGCGATCTCCTTGATAGTGCGCCCCTCGGCAATAAGCTGCAGCACTTCACGCTGGCGCGGCGTGAGTTCCTGCCGTTGTGCGAATAGGCCGACCTGCCCGGCGGAGAGCGTCGTGACGAGATCCTTGGTCAGCAGTGAGGTGACGAAGTATTGTCCCTTCAAGACGGAGTCGATGGCTTGCTCCAGTTCTCTGGCTGCGGACCGTTTCAGCAAATAGGCCGAGGCACCGGCTTTGAAGGCCTCGCTCACGTAGGCCGGGTCCGCATGCATGGTGACGAAGATGAGTTTCACCTCGGGCAGTAGTTTCCTCAGTTGTCGGGCCGCATCGACTCCGTTCAGCAACGGCATGGAGATGTCCAGCAGGATCAGGTCGGGTCGTAGTCGCGTGGCCGCCTCGATCAACGCGCGGCCGTCCTCCACTGCCCCTATGACGTCGCATCGTTGCTCTAAAATCCGCCGGAATCCTTCCAGCACCAGCGTATGGTCGTCGGCCAGCAATACTCGAGGGGGCGTGGTCATACGGGAACCTCCGCGTGCGGAACATTGATAGAGAGGCGTGTGCCCCGGTGAGGGATCGAATCGATGGTAACGGTGCCGCGGACAAGACGGAGCCGTTCCGCCATGCTGATCAGTCCGAGCCCGCGATGACTGTCCGCCAGTTGCTGTGTGTCAAACCCGACTCCGTCATCCTGCACGGTCAGGGTGATAGCATCGGCCGTCGAGGTGAGGGTGACGGTCACTTTGTTCGCATGGGCATGTTTCATCACATTGGCCAGACTCTCCTGGGCAATCCGGTAGAGACAGGTGGAAATCGTTTGCGGCACGGCCGGCAGCGGGGACGACGCTTCGAATGAGGCCTGAAGGTTCGCGCGTGCCGCGAACTCATCGACCAGACGTTGCAAAGCGACGGTCAGTCCCAGGTCGTCCAGAATGGACGGGTGAAACTGATAGGCCAGATGGCGCACGTCGTCCGACAGCTCGGTGAGCCGGTCCTGGATCGAGCGCAGCTCTTTGCTGCAGTCGCTCGCCGAAGGGGGAAGGGTGGCCTCCAGGGACTCGGCTTGAACGATCAGCATAGCCAGCCGCTGATTGATGTCGTCATGGAGATCTCGGGAGATGCGGCGGCGTTCCTCCTCCTGAGCCGTGAGGAGACGGGCGGCCAGGTCCCGCAGCTCCTGCCGGCTGGTGGCGAGATCGTGTTCGCTGGCGCGTAGAGATTCTTCCGTCTCGACGTGCTCAGAGATTTCATGCAGCAGGGTGCGGTTCACGTCGGCCAGTTCTCTGGTGCGGGCGGCAACGCGCGCCTCAAGTTCGTCCTTGGCCTGGCGCAGTCGAATCTCCGCATGATGCCGCTGTCGCAGCAGCACCGCCGAGATCCAGACGACGACGAGCCCGAGGGACGCATTGGTGACTCCCACCCACAGGGGACTGCTGTTCAGGCGAGGGCCTCCCACGGCTCCCACAATGAGCAGCCCGGTGGCGCCTGCGGCGGTGAGCAGCGGAAGTCGCGGATTCGGAGAGAATGAGGCCAGCAACACAATTCCGGCGTAGAGCGCGCCGATCGCGACCCCGAGCGGCATGAACAGATCGAGCGCAAAGAGGCCGCAGGTCAATCCGACGATGCCTGGGAGAATCCAGCTCTTATGCGTGCGACCATCGCCCGCCTGTTTCATAGGCTCATTATCCGTCCCTGAGTGACTCGGTTCAACCCCGGATTGTCTTCCTGCCGCCGACAGGCTCAGTCCTGTTCCATCTGCTTCTTGAGTCGCCGGTCCAGGGCGAACCGCGTCAATCCAAGATGTTTGGCGGCCAGAGTCTTGTTGTGATCGGAGAGGCGCACAACTTCTTCAATCAGGGCCGACTCGATATCGGCCAGCGTTTGTTGTCCCAGCACCATCTCAATGCGAAGGGAGGGGTGCTCGCCCTGTGCCATGGCCACGGCGATCTGCGGCGCCTGCTCGCGCAATTCGCGCGGAAGGCAGCCGGCGGTCAGGGTCTTATCATGGCAAAGGATCATGGCGCGTTCGATGATGTTCTGGAGTTCGCGAATATTGCCCGGATAGCTGTATCGCTGAAGGAGTTCTTGCGCCTCGGCTTCAATGTCGACGACCTCCTTGCCGAACTCTTTGCCGAATCGCAGCATGGCTTGCATGGAAAGCGGGAGAATGTCTTCCGTGCGCACGCGCAGGGGCGGGAGTTCGAAGGTTACCACGTTGAGACGAAAGAAGAGATCTTCCCGGAAGCTGCCGCGCGCCGTGTCTTTCTTGAGGTCGCGATTGGTGGCGGTCATTAAACGGAAGTCCACCGAGAGGTCTTCCGTGCCGCCCACGCGCCTGAATGTGCGTTCCTGCAGCACGCGGAGCAGTTTTGCCTGCATGGCCGGGTCGAGGTCGCCGATTTCGTCCAGAAACAATGTGCCGCCTTCGGCCTTTTCCAGCAGCCCGCGTTTGCGCTGGTGGGCGCCGGTGAAGGCGCCTCGCTCATGCCCGAACAGCTCGCTCTCGAAGAGCTCTTTCGGAATGGCCGTGCAGTTCACGGCAACGAAAGGACCGGCCGCGCGGGGGCTGTTGCAATGGATGACCCGTGCGAGAAACTCCTTGCCGGTGCCCGTCTCGCCTTGGAGCAGCACGGTTGATTTGGCATTCTGAGCCACATCACGTACCTGGCCGAGCAGGAGCTGCATTGCGGGACTGCGCACATCGATGTTGGACAGTGCATAGGGGCTATTCTGGTCCTCGAGTGAAAATTCCACCCGGTGGCGTAGGGTGAGGAATTCGATGGCGCGATCCACGACCGGATCGACACCGGAGAGGTCGACCGACTTGATCAGGAAATCGTACGCACCCAGCCTCATCGCTTCGACCGCATCTTCCACCGTGCCATAGGCCGTCAGCATGATGATCAGTGTCTGGGGCACGATCGGACGGAGTTGCCGAAGCGTTTCGACGCCTCCCATGCCGGGCATTTTCAAATCCAGCAGCACAAGGTCCGGCGCATGCTGGGTGACGGCCCTGATCAACTCCTCGCCCGATTCGAAGCCGGTGACGTTGTGGTGGCGTCGCGAAAGGCGTTTGACGATGGCGGATCGAATGGCTGGTTCGTCATCCGTGACGTAGATCGTGGCCTGCATGCTGTTCCTCTTCCTGCATTCGTGGTGGCTGCTGTCGTAAGGGGGCCCAGACGCGGACCGTGGTGCCCCGTCCCGGTTCACTGTCCAGCGCAATTTCTCCGCCGTGTGCTTCGAGAATGTTGCGGCAGATGGCAAGTCCTAATCCTGTCCCTCGCGGTTTGCCGCTGGTGAAGAACGGTTCGAAGATGTGAGGGAGATGGGTGGGGCTGATTCCGACGCCTCGATCAGCCACAGTGATTTCCAGCCCCTGTTCCACATCACGCGCCAGCCGAGCCAGAGTGACCGTAATCGTCCCGCCGGAGGGACTGGCTTCAATCGCGTTCTGCAAGACGTTGAGCAATACTTGTTTGATCTGATCGCGATCGGCCTGAATGTTATAAGGGGAGTCCGGCGCCAGGAGATGGATCGCCACCTGTTTGCGCGTGAGCGGCTCATCCAAGACCTTCATGACCTCTCGCACCAGCTGTGCCATGTCGAAGGCGAAAGCCACGATCTCGCGCGGGCGGGCATAATCGATGATCTGATTCACGATCCGGTCGAGGCGTTTGGTCTCCTGCAGAATGACGGCCAGATCGGGGCGGCGCGCATCGGCCGGGTCGGTATCCTCGAGCAGGAGGGACGTGGTCGAGCCGATGCCGACGAGCGGGTTCCTGATTTCATGCGCGATGCCTGCAGCCACCTGTCCCAACGTGGCCAGACGCTCGGCCCGACGCAGTCGCGATTGCATGAGATCGAGGGCCGTGATGTCCACGTTAAACCCCTGGTACATGACGACTTGTCCGGCATGATCGCAAATCGGGATGCGCCGGCTCAGCACTTTTCTCACGGTGCCGTCCGCATGGAGAAACCGGAAGACCGTTTCATAGGGCTGTCCTTCCTTCACCGCCTGCGCGAATTCTTCAATAACCCGCGCCCGGTCCTCCGGGTGAATCGCGCGACGGACGGCATCGGGATCCTTCTCTTCACTCGAGTTGAGTCCTGCGAGGAGGCTGTTGTATCGATTGCTGAACACGAGGGTCATTCCGCGGGTGGTAAAGATGCCGAAGGGGGCATGGTCGACGATACTGCGATACTTGGCCTCGGAACCGGCCAGGTCCTGGTTGAGCTGGCGCAGGTTGGCTTCCGACAGTTGCAGCGCTGCAATGTGAGAATGGATGGCCGAACTCATGGCGTGCATGACACGAGACAGATTACCGATTTCATCCGTTCTTGTCATGACCGGAACCTGCGGAATCGGATTGCTGTCCGACGCCACCACCGCCCTGGCCAGGCGCTCCAGCGGCGTCGTGATGGAGTGGGCGATGAGGTGCAAAGCCGCCACCATGCAAATCAACGCGAACAGTCCGCCGCCCAGGATGGTCATGAGCATGGTGTCGCGATCCTGGGCGAGTTTCGCGAGCTTGGTATTGAGCGCCGTTTGGGCAAGATGTTCGAAGCGTCCCATATCCTGACGAATCTTCAGCATCAGGGTTCGCCCTTTACCCTCCTCGATGTAGAGTCGCGCGTCGTCGGAATGCTCCTCCTTCACGGCCTCGATCAATAATTCCTTTTCCTCGATGAACTGCCGGACGAGTTGCTGGACGGAGGTGATCAACGCGCGTTGATCGTCATAGGCGTAGACTTGCGCTTCCAGGGTTCTGCCGATGTTCAGCACATGGTCCTGAGCGGTTCGATAGGGAAACAGATAGTGCTCCTGGCTCGTGAGCACGAAGCCGCGGAACCCTGTTTCCAGATCGACGACGAGCCGAAGGTATTCGGAAGCCAATCGCTGGGAGTAGTAAATGTCATTGAGCTGACCTTCGTCGTCGGAGAACGTCGTGACGGTGCGGAACGTCAAGACGCTGAGAAGCAGCACGGTGAGTGCAGGGATCACCGACGCAAGAAAGAGCTTGCGGGCAATGGGCAGATTGCTGAGCAGGTCACTCAAGGGCGGTCTTCGTCTCCGGCGATATCGTAGTCTGTGCGCTTGTCTCTGTGCAACTTTGCCTCCTGATCCGTCCTGTCACAGAGAGCGACTTCCCGGAGAAATTCAACGGTGTCGGTCCCTGTTCTCCGGCTGAGGTTCCTGCGTCGGGATGCGAAATGAGCGGTTTCGCACCGTGCGCCTGTGCGATCCCGCCCGTATTCATGACGTTCCTCAGGGCGGCGGATGATCAGGATCCGGTCCGGGCGGACACAAACGATCTTTCGCATCTGGCTCCGCGCGGGAAAGAAGTTCGAAAAACGCTAAGGCACGCGCCTTGCTCAACGTGTCACGGAAGGATCTCCGTGACCCTGCCACCCATCGCGCGACGAGTGATGGCCGGCGAACCGAAGAAGGAGGATGCGATGGACTATGTGAAGCCATACGGCGTGGTGGACAGTATGCTGGCCGGCGGCGCGCTGAAGCTGAGTTTGCCCCCGCGTCAGTTGGTGCTTCGCGGCATGCTGGCCGGGGCCTATCTCGGTATCGGGACGAGCATGGCGGTGACGGTGGCCGTCGAAACGGGCTACTGGATTCTCGGCAGCCTGTTGTTCCCCTTCGGGTTGGCGCTGGCCATTCTCCTTGGCGCAGAGATCATCACCGGTAGTTTCGCCCTGCTCCCCTGCGCCGCCGTGGCCGGCCAGAAGAATGCCGGACTCAGGCAGGTCTTTGCGAACTGGGGCTGGGTCTTCCTGGGCAATCTGCTGGGCAGCACGCTGTACGCCAGCTTGTTTGCGATCGCTCTCACCACCGCAGGAGATGCGCAAATCAATGCGGTCGGGACCAAACTCATTGCAATCGCCGAAGCGAAGACCAACTATTACGCGTCACATGGCACGGCCGGGCTCCTCGCCGCGTTCACCAAAGGGATGCTCTGCAACTGGATGGTGAGTCTGGCGGTAGTGGCGGCGTTCATGTCGACGTCTTTTTCCGGAAAAATTCTCGCGATTTGGGGCCCCACCCTATTGTTCTTCTCGCAAGGATTCGAACATGCGGTCGTGAACATGTTTTTGATTCCCGTTGGGATGATCCTGGGCGCGAATGTCAGCCTGTCGACCTGGTGGCTCTGGAATCAGATTCCGGTGACGCTAGGCAACTTGGTCGGCGGCATGTTGTTCACGGGACTGGCGATCTATGCGGCGCATCATACGAGTACGCCGGTTGCGACCCACTCCCTTCCCGCAACGGTGCCGGCCCAACCAGGCCCTGCCCGGACGGATCAGCCGGGCTATTCTCCCTCGTATTAAGTCACGGAGCGCGGCGATGGCGGTTGTCTATCTCAGACGGTTGCATGGATGGCGCTTCGTGCTGTTCAACGCCGTGCTCGGCCTGTCGCACATCGTCGTGCTGTTCAACGCCGGTTCCTACATCGCCCTCCTGCCGCATGTGTCGGGTGATCTGGGCGGGGTGTTGCCGAGTTTTCTCACCTGGGCCCAGACCGACTTCATGGTCGGATTGGCCCTGGGGTTTCCCCTCGCGCGGTATCTGTCGGGGCGTATCGGCGATTATCGTCTGCTGATCGGGTCCTTCATGGTGTATAGCGTGGCGTCGTACTTGTGCGGCGATAGCCAGACGCTTACGCAGTTTGTTCCGGCTCGCATCGTCCAGGGGATCGCCGGCGGCATCACCCTGCCGATCGCCCAGTCCATGCTGCTCAACGAGTATCCCAAGCGTTTAAAGGCGGTGGCCTTGACCGTCTGGGGCCTGTTCAGCATCACGCCCTTTACGATCGGGATGCCGGTGGGGGGGTACATCGCCTATATGCTCGGCTGGCGTTTTCTGTTCTATCTGGATTTCGTGCTGACACTCGTGATCGTCGGCACGTTGGCCGCATTGTTGTATGGGCGAGGCTTTCGTCGCGGGTACCCGCGGTTCGATCTGGTCGGGTTTGTCCTGCTGGCGGTTTTGTTGTTAGGGCTTCAGACGTTGCTCAACATGGGCAACGATTTCGATTGGCTGGATTCGCCGTTCCTCCAGGCCATCGCGGTCGTGCTCCTCGTGGCTTTTCCCTGTTTTATCATTTGGGAATTGGGGGAGCGCCATCCGACGCTGGACTTTCGACTGTTCATGCATCGCAATTTTGTGATCGGCCTCATCAGTCTGACGCTCGGGTTCTTTTCGATCCAAGGACTGTTGTCGCTGTTGATTGTGCAGATCCAACTCATTCTCGGCTATTCGTCCAAGCTGGCCGGGCTGGCACTGTTGCCGCTGGTGTTGCTGGGGGCGCCTGCCATCGCGGTCATGCATGTCCTCTGCAAGTACATCGACGCCCGATGGTTGATTTGCCTCAATAGTCTCGGGTTTGCCTGGACCTTTTACTGGCTCGGCCTTTACGACGATCCGCATAGTTACGAGGAACTCTTCTGGCCGATGCTCGTAGAAGGCATTTTTCTCGGATCGTTTTTTACACCTGTGACGGTGTTGACCCTGCACGGCCTGTCCGGTCCGCTCATGACGCGTGCGGCCGAGGTCGCGAATCTCTTACGCGTGGCTGCGGGTGCATTCGGGATCACGTTCCAAGGCATCGTTTTGTTCAGGCGCATCCACTTTCATCAACTGCACCTGGCCGATCACTTCGGAGGGCGTCAGTCGATCTCCTTCGACCCGATGGGGCAGTTGACGGCCAAACTCAGCGCGGCAGGCTTGTCGCAGGCTCAAATTCAGGCCAAGCTTGGCCTGCTGATCCGCCAGGAAGCGGCGATTCTTGGCCTGAACGACGCGTTTCTCGTGGCCAGTTTCCTGTTTGTGGGATTGGGGATTGTCGTCTGGTTCGCGCATCCGACCCATCTGCCGATGGCCCCGGCGCCGGCCGATGAATTGCGGGAGATGCGAGCCGAGAAACTGATTGAGGAGCTGCCATGAAGTTGCATGTTATGTCCGGTCGCCGATTGCAGATGGCCCTCGTGATGGCGTGGGGGCTCTTCGCCGGCGGTTGTGCCTGGATTCCGAAAGGGGATCAACCGGCACAGTATCTTGAGCCGCCGGAGATGACGGAGACGCTGGCGGAGGTCACCTCCCGGCTTCAAAATTGGCCGGAGGATCGCTGGTGGGAACAGTTCGGGAACCCGGAGCTGAACGGATTGATCGAGCAATCGCTCAAAGACAACCCCGGCTTGAAACACGCAGCCGCGCGGCTGCGGCAGGCTACTTCACTGGTGAAGGTGGAGGGCGCGCGGCTCTTGCCGTTTCTCGAAGCAGATGCGTCGTTGACCTATGAACGGATTTCGCAGCACGGGGTGTTCGCGGCCCTGAACCCGGAAGTGGCTGGCATCAGGATCATGTACGGGATTATCAACCCGTTGAGCTTCCGATATGAGTTCGATTTCTGGGGAAAAAACCGGGCCATGCTGGAAGCTGCGCTGGGCCATGCGGCGGCTGAGGAAGCGGAAACGGCCGAAGTTCGACTCCGGCTGACGACCGGCATTGCCCGCGCCTATTTTCGCGGCCAGGCGCTTCAACAGCAACTCACGATCGTGAAGACCATTGTGGGCATCCGCCGCGAGCTCAAGGTATTGGCCGAGATGCGATTCCGGCTCGGGCTTGATAGCGACCAGCCGGTCAAAATCGCGGTGGCCGACTATGAAGCCGCGTTCAAACGGCAGGCGGCAATCCGCGATCAGCTGGATGTACAGCGTCACCTGTTGGCGCGACTGGTCGGCAAGGGGCCCGATGAGGCGGTGCATTTGTTTGCCAAGCCTACCGCCATCGTCCCCAATCGGATTACGGCACCGGATCACCTGTCCATGGGGTTACTCGTCCATCGGCCTGATCTGGCGGCCGCGCTCTATCGTGCGCACGCCGCATCGCGCTTGGTCAGGGTCGCGACGACCCAGTTCTATCCCACCATCGATTTGACGGGTTTCGTGGGATTCAATGCGTTGACGTTGGCCAAAGGGACCGACAAGTTGGCCAATTTCCTTTTCAGCGGCCAAAGTTTCAGCTACGGACTGGCGCCTGGCCTGCGTATGCCCTGGTTTGAAGGGGGACGGCTCCGGGGCGAATTAGGGGCGCAACGAGCGGAATACGATGCCGCGGTCGAGCTCTACAACGACACGCTGCTGGAGGCGATGCGGGAGGTCGCCGACAGTTTGAGCGCCTGGCAGACCACGAATGAGATCATGGCCTCGCACAAGCGCCTCGTGGCCTCCTTGGGCGACGACTGGCGTTTGGCGAAGGTGCGCCTCGTCAATGGTCTCGATGATGATCGAGAGGTATTGCGGCATCGTTATCCGGTGCTGGAACAGGAGTATGCGTTGAGGGCGCTGGAGAGCGATCAATTGGTGGCGGCTGTCGATTTGATCGAATCCCTGGGCGGCGGCTATCACAATCCGGACATTGAAAAACGACCGAAACACAACCCGAGCTAAATACATGACGACCACAAACGCCGACACGACTCAGCATCACCAGTCATCCGGTGGCCCGCCGCCGGCCGGCCCCTACCGCATTCACCCGAAGGCCATTCGTGCGCGCCGGAATCGACGCCTGCTGGTTGTGGCCGGGTTGGTTCTGGTCGCCACCGTCGCATATCTCGTGCACTGGTATACGCACGACCGGTTTTGGGTACGAACCGACAATGCCTACGTCACAGGGAATCTGGTGCCGGTCGCGGCGCAGGCATCCGGCATTATCACCCAGGTGCTCGCGGAGGAAACGCAGTTCGTCAATCGGGGAGACTTGATGATCCGGCTGGATGAGCATCAAGCCTATGCGGCGCTGGGGAGGGCCCGTGGCCGATTGGGCGAGGAGGTCCGCCGCATCGCATCCTTGTTTATCAATCGAAAGCAACTCGCGGAAAAACTGCGCTCGCGGAAGGCCCGCCTGGACTTGGCCGAGCATGATATGGACCGGTATGAACGGGCCGCTCCGAGCGGCGCAATTTCCAAGCAGACCTTGCAGAACACCGCGGACAAAATTGCGAGTCTGGAAGCGGACGTGCGGGAGACTCAGGCCGAGCTGGATTCGCTCGATGCGCAGATCGGGGGTACGACCGTCATGGCCCATCCGGCTGTGGATCTCGCCAAGCATCAATTGATCGAAGCGCACCTGGAGTATGCGCGCCAACAGATCCGGGCCCCCATTTCCGGTTATGTCGCCAAGCGCAAGGCACAGGTCGGTGATCGTGTTCAACCCGGAGCGCTGCTCATGACCATCGTTCCCTTGGATCACCTCTGGGTCGAAGCGAATTTGCGTGAAACCGAACTGCAACATGTCCGTCCCGGCCAGCCGGCCTTGGTTAACGTGAATCTCTACGGATCGAAGCAGACATTCCATGGGACGGTTGAAGGGCTGGTGCCGGGCAGTGGAAGTGCCTTTGCCTTGCTGCCCCCGGATAATTCCACCGGAAACTTCATTCACATCGTGGAGCGAGTCCCGGTACGCATCGCGTTACCTTCGGACGAACTCCGGGAACATCCGATCCGCCCGGGTCTGTCGACCGTGACCAGTATCAACATCACCGAGTCCGGGCAATCGGTATGGACTTCTTTGGCGACTCCATCAACGGCCGAATATGAAACCGATGTGTACGCGGATGAATTGCCCACGGCGGAATCTCTGGCGAAAGAAGTGATTGCGACGAATCTGGTAGTGGGCAATCACGGCGAGTCGATCGATTCCCTCCTCGACGACGAGGAAAATCAGCGGATAATTCCCAGGAAAAGCGATATGCGGACGTCGCCTGAAGAACGGATTCCGGCCGGCCTGGATCACATGCGTGCCCATCGTGAACCGGCGCCGAGGGCATTGATGCCCCGAAGAAGTCCGGATCTGGGAGTCACGACGACTCCGCTCGCGCCTGCGATCGGTCCAAGCTCCAGGGGTTTGGGGCCTGAGGCGGGGCGCAGTGGCGCGCGATTCAAGCCGGGCTTTGAGGCGGATGAGCGCGGGCGAGCCGGAGGGTCTGGACGCCAGTAGTTCCGCTGCTGGGATCCGGGTCGGAGAACCCTTTTCACGCTTGTGAACCGCCGTCGCCAGATGAAATTTTGATGAAGATTCGATGATCGACTGGAATCGGGAATCGCCCCGGCCTATGATGCCGATAGCGTACCGGCCACGCCGACCATTGAGGCCTGTTTGCAGTTCTGTCCAGGACGTTTCTTAGCCTCTTCTAACAACGCGTCGCTCCGGCGCGCACTATCCATGAGCCGTTCTTACAGGGCCTATGCTGGGGAAGGGAAACACACGTTGTGCATAACGCCGCGCTCAGCTACCGCACCCTACTGTCCGTCACCAATGTGCTGAATTCTCAGCGCAACCGGCAGAGTCTGTTTCGCGCCGTCACGGATCAGTTGGCGAAAGTCGTCCGGTGGGAACGGGCCGGAATCACCGTGTACGATTTGAAATCGGACGCGTTTCGCTTTTACGCCGTAGAAACGAATCTTCCGAAGGTGGTCCTCAGAAGCGATGCGATGATACCCCGCGCGCAGAGCGCCGTGGGGTGGGTTTATGATCATCATCAGGTACACGTGCGGCCCCACCTTCAGCGAGAGCGACTGTTTATCGAGGATGAGAGTTATCTCCAGGAGGGACTTGGTCGCATGATCAACCTTCCGATGGTCGTTCAGGAAGCGTGTCTCGGAACGCTGAACATCGGCAGCATCGAGGCGGGGCCTCCGGATCCGGCCGATGTGGATTTTCTCCAGCAGGTGGCCACGCAGATCGGCTTCGCCATCGCGCACGTCAATGCCTACGAAGAAATCACCCGTTTGAAAGAACAGTTGGCGCGGGAAAACGTGTACTTGGCGGAGGAACTGAAGGCCAATCAGGATTTTGGCATCGTCGTAGGGCGAAGCCAGGCGTTCGAGCAGGTGCTGACGCTTGCCCGGCAGGCGGCTCCGACGGGCGCCACGGTGATGGTGACGGGGGAGACCGGAACCGGCAAGGAAGTCCTGGCGCGCGCCATCCATGAGCGGAGTTTGCGGCGTGATCGGGCCTTTGTGCGATTGAATTGCGCGGCGCTCCCTTCAGGATTGATCGAAAGCGAATTGTTCGGCCATGAGCGCGGGGCGTTTACGGGTGCCGAGCATCAACGGATCGGCCGATTCGAGCTGGCCGATGGCGGCACGTTATTTTTGGATGAAATCGGCGAGATGCCGCTCGATGCGCAGGCGAAGCTCCTGCGGGTCCTCCAGGACGGGCTGGTGGATCGTGTCGGCGGCGCGAATGCCGTTCCGGTGGATGTTCGGGTGATCGCCGCCACGAATGCGGATCTACAGCGCGCGATCCAGCAGGGGCGTTTCCGCAGCGACTTGTATTACCGTTTGAACGTCTTTCCAATCCATATGCCTCCGCTCAGAGACCGCCCGGAGGACATTCCCGTTCTCGCCCGGCATTTCCTGCGAGTGCATGCCCAGCGGCTGAAGCGACATTGTGAAGACTTCGATGGGCCGTCGATGGAGCGATTGGTGCAATATGCCTGGCCGGGAAATGTGCGGGAACTTGAGAACATCGTCGAGCGTGGATTGATCCTGTGTCACGAGCGCCTGCTGCGTATCGATCCGGCGATGATGAACGTACGCGTCCCACCCGAATCAGGTTCTCGACGCACGCTGCATGACGAAGAGCGGCACCACATTCTCCAAACGCTCACGCTGCTCGACTGGCGGATCGAAGGTCCCGGCGGAGCTGCGGCCCAGTTGGGTTTGGCGCCGAGTACGCTCCGCAGCCGGATGCAGAAACTGGCCATTCGACGCCCATCCCGCAAGTAAACTCTTCCTCTGTTTCCGTCTCCTCCTTTGAACGGGTGATTCTGTTGTCCCACGATCGATCGTGGTGGAATCGTGGCCTCCCACCACGTATTTTCGTGGCCGTGCAGCGCGCCCCACGACCTTCATGAGTTCTTCATCTTCCCCATTCGATTTTTCAACGACATAGACATTTTGTCGGGATTCGTCTTCGTGGCATGTGAGGTGCACAAGGGGTCGTCGTGATTTTTTATTCTTTTCATCTTCTCACTGATGCGCACGGGTCCTCGGGTAGAGAACTGAGAATCACTGCGCCGCTGTACGACAGGCCGCTCGTGCGGCGAGAAATCCATCGGCCTGGAAGGAGGGTTCATTCGCATTGGCCTGTTTCGGTCATGGGGGAAGTGTTGTGTGGACGCCATGAATTGAGGCGTCGATAGGGTGTCCTGTCTTCTTATGAGGAGGTATTCATGATGCAGTTATCCCGCAGGCAGTTCTTGAAGGTCTCGGCGGGGACGGTCGCAGTGGCAGCCATAGCCGACAAGGCTTTGGCATTAACCGCGCTGCAACCGGTCGTCGAGGTCGACAATCCCTTGGGTGAGTATCCGGATCGATCATGGGAGCGTGTGTATCACGATCAATACCGGTACGACTCATCCTTCACCTGGGTCTGCTCACCGAACGACACCCACGCCTGCCGTATTCGGGCGTTCGTCCGCAACGGTGTCGTGATGCGTGTGGAGCAGAACTATGACCACCAAACCTATGAAGATCTGTACGGCAACCGCGGCACGTTCGCACACAATCCGCGAATGTGCTTGAAGGGGTTTACCTTCCATCGCCGTGTCTACGGTCCCTACCGTTTGAAGGGCCCGTTGATGCGGAAGGGCTGGAAACAGTGGATGGATGACGGTTCTCCCGAACTGACGTCGGATGTGAAGCGCAAGTACAAGTTCGACAGCCGGTTCCTCGACGATATGGTTCGCGTGTCCTGGGATACGGCCTTTACCTATGTCGCCAAGGGGTTGGTCGTCATCGGCACCCGCTACAGCGGCGAGGCCGGTGCTCGTCGTCTCCGCGAACAGGGCTATGCGCCTGAAATGATCGAGATGATGAAGGGCGCGGGCGTGCGGACGTTCAAACATCGCGCTGGTATGCCGATCCTCGGCATGATGGGGAAACACGCCAATACCCGGTTCAATAACTGCGTGTTGCCGTTGTTGGATAGCTGGATCCGGAAGGTCAATCCTGATCAGGCGCAGGGCGGCCGCTATTGGAACAACTACACCTGGCACGGCGATCAAGACCCGTCTCAACCCTGGTGGAACGGCACCCAGAACTGCGACGTCGACCTCTCCGACATGCGGTTCACCAAGCTGAATACCAGCTGGGGAAAAAATTTCGTCGAAAACAAGATGCCGGAAGCACATTGGAAATTGGAGAGTATGGAGCGGGGGGCTCGCCTCGTCGTCATCACTCCTGAGTATAATCCCACGGCAAGCCGCGCGGACTACTGGATTCCCGTGCGTCCTGAGACGGACGGCGCGTTGTTTCTCGGCGCCTCAAAAATCATTCTCGATGAGAACTACCAGGACATCGATTTTATCAAGGGCTTTACGGATATGCCGTTGCTGGTGCGGACGGATACCCTTCAGTATCTGGATCCGCATGAAGTGTTGAAAGACTATCGGTTGCCGGATTTCACCAAGTCATACTCTGGACGCGTGCAGGGATTGACCCAGGATCAAGTGCAGCGTCTCGGCGGCATGATGGTCTGGGACCTGGCCAAAGGGAAAGCCGTGCCGCTCCATCGTGAGCAAGTCGGTCTCCACCTGACCCAGAGCGGCATTGACCCGGCCTTGACGGGCACCTACCGGATCAAGTTGCTCAATGGGCGAGAAGTCGACGTCATGCCCATCTATCAATTGTATACGATTCACCTTCAGGACTACGACCTGGATACGGTGCATCAGGTCAATCGTTCACCAAAGGATCTCATTGTGCGGTGGGCGCGAGATTGCGGCACGGTGAAGCCCGCGGCCATCCACAACGGAGAGGGCGTCTGCCACTATTTCCATATGACATCGATGGGACGAGCGGCCGCGTTGGTGATGATGCTGACGGGCAATATCGGCAAGTTCGGCACCGGGTGTCATACCTGGTCCGGTAACTACAAAGTCGGCATTTGGCAGGCGGCGCCCTGGTCCGGCGCAGGCGCCAGTGTCTATCTGGGCGAAGATCCCTGGAATTTGAATCTCAAAGAAGATGTGCACGGCAAGGAAATCAAATACCGGAAGTACTATTACGGTGAGGAGCCGGGGTATTGGAACCACGGCGATAATGCTCTCATCGTCAATACGCCGAAGTACGGCCGCAAGGTGTTCACCGGCAAGACCCACATGCCGAGCCCCAGCAAAATTCGCTGGGTGGTGAACGTGAACATTCTGAACAACGCCAAGCATCACTACGACATGGTGAAAAACGTCGATCCGAACATCGAGATGCTGGTCACGCAGGACATTGAGATGACCTCGGACGTCAACCATGCCGACGTGGCCTTCGCGGTGAATTCCTGGATGGAGTTCACCTATCCGGAGATGACTGCTACGGTGTCGAATCCATGGGTGCAGATTTGGAAGGGCGGTATCCGGCCGCTGTACGACACGCGGAACGATCTCGACTCCTTTGCAGGAGTTGCTGCGAAGCTGAAAGAGATCACCGGTGAACAGCGAATGGCGGACACCTACAAGTTCGTGTATCAGAATCGCGTGGATGTCTACGTGCAACGCATTCTCGATGCGTCGAGTACGTTCTTCGGATATAGCGCCGACGTGATGTTGAAGTCGGAAAAGGGCTGGATGGTCATGTGCCGGACCTATCCGCGCCACCCGCTCTGGGAGGAGACCAACGAGTCCAAGCCGCACTGGACACGGTCGGGACGTCTGGAGACCTATCGCGTCGAGCCGGAAGCCATTGAATACGGGGAAAACTTCATTTCACACCGGGAAGGCCCGGAGTGTACCCCGTATATGCCGAATGCCATCATGACGAGCAATCCGTACGTTCGGCCTGAGGATTATGGAATCCCCGTCACGGCGCAGCACCATGACGACAAGACGGTGCGCAATTTCAAGTTGCCGTGGTCGGAAATCAAGCAACATGCGAACCCGTTGTGGGAAAAGGGCTACCAGTTCTACTGCGTCACGCCCAAGACCCGGCATCGGGTGCATAGCCAATGGTCGGTGAACGACTGGGTGCAGATTTATGAGTCGAACTTCGGTGATCCATACCGCATGGACAAACGGACACCGGGTGTCGGCGAGCACCAAATCCACATCAACCCGCAGGCGGCGAAGGATCGCGGGATCAACGACGGTGACTACTGTTATGTGGACGGTAACCCGGTGGACCGGCCCTATCGCGGCTGGAAGCCATCGGATCCGTTCTACAAGGTGGCGAGGTTGATGATCCGGGCGAAATACAATCCGTCTTATCCCTATCATGTGACGATGGCCAAACACGCGCCATACGTATCGACGGCCAAGTCGGTGAAGGGCCACGAGACGCGGCCGGACGGACGCGCCATCGCGGTGGATACCGGGTATCAATCCAACTTCCGGTACGGCGCGCAACAATCATTCACCAGGAGCTGGCTCATGCCGATGCACCAGACCGACTCATTGCCGGGCAAGCAGGCAAACGCATTGAAATTCAAGTGGGGATTCGAAATCGATCACCACGCGGTGAATACGGTGCCGAAGGAATGCTTGATCCGCATCACCAAGGCGGAAGACGGCGGTATCGGAGCGCGTGGTCCGTGGGAACCAGTCCGGACCGGGTTCACGCCGGGTCAGGAAAACGAGTTCATGATCAAGTGGCTTAAAGGTGAACATATCAAGATCAAGGTCTAGGACAGAGGTACACAGTCTGAGAGGCACGCCTCTCGGCACTTCGTCCTCGGTACTTGAAACGAATGCGAACCATTAACTACATGATCATGTTCAGAAGGAGGATTCACAATGCCAGAAGTCTATAACTGGCAACTGGGACGGAAGATGCTGTATCCCTACGAGGAACGGCATCCGAAGTGGCAGTTTGCCTTTGTGTTCAACATCAATCGCTGTTTGGCTTGTCAGACCTGTTCGATGGCCGACAAGTCGACCTGGCTCTTCTCGAAGGGGCAGGAGTACATGTGGTGGAACAACGTGGAAACCAAGCCGTACGGCGGGTATCCGCAGTTCTACGACGTGAAGATCACCCAGCTCATCGAGCAGGTGAACCCGGGTGGGCAGGTGTGGAACGTCCGCGTAGGACGCAAGCACCATGCGCCGTACGGGGTGTTCGAGGGAATGACCATTTTCGACGCGGGCGCCAAAGTTGGCCAGGCGGCGATCGGGTACATCCCCACGGACCAGGAATGGCGGTTCGTGAACATTTACGAAGACACGGCGACCTCGATGCGGGCCCTGGTCGAGAATATCGACAAGTCGGGCTTTACGCGCGATGAACCGTGGCGGCTCTCCGGCAGCAGCTTGCCGGAGCACGAGACGTATTTCTTCTATCTGCAGCGGATCTGCAACCACTGCACGTATCCCGGCTGTTTAGCCGCCTGCCCGCGCAAGGCGATCTACAAGCGGCCGGAAGACGGCATTGTGTTGATCGACCAGAACCGGTGCCGTGGGTACAAGAAGTGCGTGGAACAGTGCCCGTTCAAGAAGCCGATGTACCGGGGCACGACCCGGGTGTCGGAGAAGTGTATCGCCTGTTATCCGCGCATCGAAGGCAAAGACCCGCTGACGGGCGGCGAGCCGATGGAAACCCGCTGTATGGCGGCCTGCGTGGGGAAGATCCGCATGCAGTCGTTGATGCGGATCGGCGAAGACGGCCTGTGGGCGGAAGACCGCTGGCATCCCCTGTACTACACGATTCGTGTGGAGCAGGTGGCGCTGCCGCTGTATCCGCAGTGGGGCACCGAGCCGAACGGCTTCTACATCCCGCCACGGCATAGCCCGCGAGGCTACGCCCGGCAGATGTTTGGCCCGGGCGTGGACAACGCCATCGAGAAGTACCTCGTGCCGAGTCGGGAACTGTTGGCCGTCCTCCAACTCTGGAGAGCCAGCCAGCAGATCGTCTTCCGGTACGATGTCATTCCGGGTCCGAAAGTGTTTGAAACCCAGATCCACGGGAAGCGGTTCGACATGTACAACGATACCGTGTTGGGCTTCAACAAGTCGGGCAAGGAAGTGGCGCGTATTCAGGTCGAAGAGCCGATCTACATTCGGCCGGCCGAGCGCGTGAACTGGCTGTAGAATTCAGGGACATCTACCGTAGCATGGCGCGAGCAGGTCTGCTCATCGCTACGGGTTGCCTCTGTCCGGCCCCGCGCGGGTGCCATATGGGCGGTACGCGTAGGGCTGTGCAGTCGATCCTGTAAGGGGAAGGCCGGTGGGTAGTCTTCGTGAGAGAGCTGTGGTTCTCCACGGGGACTGCCCCCGCCGGTTGGTTCCCCTGACGCCACGCCGAGTGGGGAAATACAAAGGGTCACGGATCGGTCCGTTGATTCTGAGGTGTGGGTGTTACAGCGAGTGATGCATACCAGAGGACGGTTCATAGGGTTCTTCATCGCCGCCATAGCATCGCTGGCGGCGGTCTTCTTCGGCCATCTGTTCCTGTTCGAGCAATGGCGAGTGCAGCAGGAACGGCAACTCCACCGGGCCAAGATTCTTAGCAACGTCACCCACCTGCAACGGCTGGTTCTGGATGTGGAAACGAACTTCCGTGGCTACCTGCTCACGGAGCAGCAGTCGTTTCTGGAACCGATTCGACTAGCGGAGAATCGGCTGAAAACAGAACTGGCTCAGTTGAGCGATTTGACGGCACACACCCCGGGCTTGCAGGCCGGAGTGCGTGTGCTCGCGGCGCGTCTCGATGAATTCGTTGAGAGCAAACAGCGATTGCTGGCGGCCATCGGGGCGGAGCAGCAGGACCTGGTCCGTTCCTATGTTCGTGGTGGGAGCGGTCGGGCCTTGTTCCTGACCATCGAAAAAGCCATCGGGGATTTTGAGGTGCGCATTGAGCGTGAACTGCCGAGTGAGCCCATGACCTATGACTCGTGGCTGCAGCGGGCACGCTGGCAGCTGCTGTTGGTGGAAGGTCTGGGTGTCGTGGTGTGCGTCTTCCTTACGAGAGCGGTGCTGCTTCCGAACAGGACCCTGCTGGCGCCGGATCCTCGACCTCTTCTGTGAGTCCATCCAGGTTATCGAGTGGTGTGCCCATCGATTCCGTTGTCTCCCGAGTTCTATCGTCCATGTCGCTCTCTCGTGTCGATTCGCACAGTGCGTAGCGTGCGAATTCGCTCGATTTAATCCTGAGGAAATCTAGAAACCATTGGAATTCCGTTCATGAGCAATGGCATATGCCTTGCTTTATATGCGCTCAACCAGTGAATGCATACGAAACAAGGAGTCAGCCCATGGTACGTCTGATCAAGAAAGTCGGAGACCGAGAGTTAGCCTGGGTGATGTTGGCGATTGCCGCGGTCGCTCTCTGGAGCACCTGGGGGTTGACGAGCTAAAGGCGATTCCTCGCACCGTCGATACACTCCTTCAGTATCACGGCCTGATTATGTTCTTTGTCGGACGCCCCATAGAGTAGTGTGACGGTCTGTGCCTGGGCGAGCCGGGCGAGATCTTCGATCATGCGGTTCTGTTCAGGTCGGCTCAGTTCCTTCCGATAACGAGTCCGGAATTCCATCCACTTTGCCGGGTCATGGCCGAACCAGGTGCGGAGCCCCGTGCTTGGAGCCAAATCCTTCTGCCATGCATCAAGACGGGCCGCCTCCTTCGTACACCTTCTCGGCCATATCCGGTCGACGAGAATCCGAATCCCATCGCGCGCGCTTGGTGTTTCATAGACCCGTTTGATTCGAACCATGGTTCCCTGACTTACTGTCCCGCCGCCGTCAGACGGTTCAAGTCTCCACCTGCCTCAAGAGTCTTGAGGATATCGAATTTGCCGATGCCCCCACATTGTAGGCTCGCTCCTCCAACAGGGGTCCTCTCGACAGACGTCCGAAAGATATCTCCCTGGCGATTGCCGGCCCATCCTGTGCGGCAGGGAATTGCATCTTGTTCGGTTCCCCGCGCTGTGCCCGATGCAATTGACTACTTCAGGCGACAGTCCTGTGCAACCCGTGAATTGTGCGTTCAATGGGACAACGACCATAGGAGATGCGACGGGGTTCGCAGAGTAGACGGAGTTCTGCGCATTGTCCTCATCACTCAGTATATTCCGTATGCTCGTGAATGCAGCCTGCAATGTGCAAGATCCGATTCCGCGATTTGCTAGGCCGGTCTTCCGAGGAACCCTGCTTGTGCGAGCGATTCTGCACGGGAGTATCGTGCGGAAGGTTCGGTCAGAGATATCCGGTTGCGTAGTTGCCATGCCACCGCCCCGCTAAATGACGGCATTCCGGTTGTGGAGGGCATCCCGATGGAAGGATCACATCTTGCAGCCGTTTTCAGGGTTCGTTCCGGTCCCCAACGAAGAGGCATGTGGATTCGAACACTGTGGAGGGCGGAACGAGAGTAGCCGGACTATTGGGCGTGCGATGGTCGTGACGGAAGGATTGCGCGTGGTACGGGGCGGGGTAGGGATGATGGAGGGAGGGAGGAGTTGCCATGGAAGGGTATGGAAAACGTGTGTTGATTGCGGAGGATGAGGAGAGTGTGCGGAGTCTATTGGCGGTGGTGCTGGAGGAAGCCGGGTATACCGTGCATGCGGTTGAAGATGGTATGGAAGCTCTGGCTGAAATGAAGAAGCGGCGCTTCGACGCGGTGGTCGCGGATTATCGCATGTCGCGTCTGGATGGGGAGCAATTTCTGCTGCTGAGTCGCCTGATGTGGCCCCAGACTCCGACCGTGCTCTTGTCCGCCGAACATGCCGAGTTGCCCGTAAACCTGAAAATGCAAGGTGCCTGTGTGCTCGTGCCGAAACCTTTCGATCCGCAGGGTCTTCTGCAGGTGCTGCAGTCGTCGGTCGAGGCGGCCGGTAGTTGTTGCTCACCGGGTCCGATCCCGCGTGAGGCGGGGAATAACGCCCTCTCAGTCTCTCCTTCCTAGTGAGCCATTCACCAGGGCAGACATCGTGTCTGATGAGCGAGGCGAAGCAGCATGCAGCAGACATTTGATCAGCACCGGTCTGAGTATGGTATGGTACGTAGGAACCATTCGTGAGAGGTCTTGCGAGAGGCAGGTCTGACGAGTGGAGACAAGGTCAGATGGAGCATGCATGAAGAAAAAGACGACGCCTAAGAAAGCCTCCTCACGTCCAGCGAAACGGACCAACCCACCGTCTGAGGGAGGCGATTCTCCCGGGCCGGTCCAGGATATCCAGGTACGGATTGCTGCACGGGCGCATGAGTTGTATGAACAGCGGGGGTGCCTGGATGGGTACCACCTGCATGACTGGCTGGAAGCAGAACGGGAAATCCTAGGGCACCCGGTGGTGGTGGATAAGTCTTCAGAGCGTATCTGACTGGTGCGCGAACAATCAGCCGGAAAACCTTACATAGTTTGTGCCGCCCCCGGGATCGGGAGCGGCGTCGTCCGGTTAGTTCATCGTCTGTTCCAGCTGATCGACCATTCCTGAAATCGCATCGAATCCCGACTGCCAGAAGGCGGGAGAATTCATGTCCACTCCGACTTCCGCAAGGATGGCTTGCGGCGCCTTCGACCCTCCTGCCGCGAGCAATTCCAGATATTTCGGCACGAATCCGCTGCCTTGTTCCTGATACATGCGATAGAGCGCCAGGACGAGCAGGTTCCCGAAACTATACGCATAACAATAAAACGGGCTGGCGTAAAGGTGCGGGATTGTCAGCCATTCCCATTGGAATTCCTGCGGCACCCGCAGGGACTTTCCGAACTGTTGCCGCAACAACGTCATGTAGGCCTGTGCCAGGTCGGTCGTCGTGGCGCCCTGGGCCACCATGTCGTGGGCGGTCCGTTCGAAGGCCACAAAATAGGCCTGCCGCATGACCGTGGCATAGATGTCGTCCAGTTGATTGACAAGCAAACTCTGTTTGATGGATCGATTTGTTTCCGTGGCCATCAAGGCATCGGAGAGAATTCGCTCGCCGAAGACCGAGGCCGTTTCGGCCAGCGGCAACGTGGAGTGGAAGGTGAAGACATTGTGCTGCTCGGCCATCATGGCATGGACGGCATGGCCTAACTCATGCGCCATGGTGGCGATGTCCCGCGCTTCACCGGTGAAATTCAACATAACGTAGGGCGTCAGGTTGGGGGTCACACTGTAACAATATGCGCCGCCCATTTTCCCCGGCTTCGTGCGGGCATCGATATGGCGATCGGCGAACACGCGTTGTGCCAATTCGGCGAGGCGCGGCGAAAAGCCGTAATAGGCGTCTAGCACCATCCGGACGGCATCCGCATAGCGGTAGGTCTTTTGTTCGGCCCGGTGCGGCGCGTAGATATGGTAGCGATTCATGGTTTTGATCTTGCAGAGACGCGCCTTCAATTTGAAATAGCGCTGGAAGATCGGCGCGTTCTTCATGCACACGGAGAGGAGGGCTTCCACGGCGCGATCCGGAATGTCGTTGCTGAGATTTCGCGACTCCAGCGGCGTCTTGAAATGCCGCAATTGCAGATTTTCCGCTTTCCAGTCGTTCACCAGCGTCTTATAGATCTCTCCCAGAAGATCCTGCTGCGACTCATACACGCGATACATCTCCCGATAGGCGGCTTCACGGATGGCGGCTTTCGGACTACGGAGGTAGGCGGTCAGGGCCTCTCGATTCATCGTTTTCTTTTTTCCGCCGATGCGCATCGTGAAGGTGAAGCCGTTCGTGACGACATCGTAGAGCTGGTGGACGGCGCTTTGCCCGGTGATGTTCTTGATGTTGATGATCTTCTCTTCCGGTTCCGAGAGCGTGTGCGGCTTGAAGCGACGGATGGTCTCCAGGTGGTACCGGAAGTCGCCGCTGTTGGCCATCAGGCGCTCTGCATTCCGCTGATCTACGCTCTGCCACCATAAATCGAAAAACAGCAGATGGTTTTGGAGCGCGGTCAAATGTTCTTCCACTTTGGTTTTAAACGAACGGGCCTGGAGCTGTTTTGTGTCTTCGGAAAACCACAGATAGGCATAGGCCCCGAGCCGGCCCGAGTCCCGTGCGATTTGTTCCGAGAGGGTGAGGAGGTTTAAAAAGATCTGTTCGGGCATAGTGGCGGTCAACTCTGCGCGCGCCGTTTCGAAGCGGGAGACTTTTGCGCTCAGGTCTTTCAGATAACGATCGAACTGTTTCACCGGATCGGTGACGAGGTCGGAGAGTTCCCAATGATCGGCAAACTCACGGGATGCGGATGAACGGCGTGATGACGCAGCAGCGGCGGTCTTGTGCGAAACGGCCATGGTCGAGGCTCCTAAGTAAGTAAATGGTAGAAAGAATCATACCATCGTCGGAGGCCAAGGGCGTGGAGATTCTTCGAGGGTAGGAGTCTCCGGCGGCAGAGCCCCGTTGACAGGTCCGGCTCGAATGTTACAATCCGCCGCATGGTGAGGACATGACCGAACAGGAAATCAACCGCGCGATTCAGTATGTGACAGCCGCCACCTCCTACGGACGGGATACGGTGGCGGAGATTCTCCGGACCGGTTTGTCCGAACTGGCGCAATTGTCCACTCAGTCAACCTGCCGTTTTGAGCGGGAAGATCTCATGGGCTATCTCTGCCTCTGGACGATGAAGCGCACCGGTCATCCTGAGCCGCTGGTGCGTGAAGTGCTCGATGGCGCCGGACGCTGGCTGGATGAAGTGGCGACAACGGTGGCCCAGCGGCGTGAGGCGCAGGCGGATGGCGGGGATGACGACGAGCCGGGCGCGGCAACGGCATAAACGCCGAGAGGGTGACGCTCGTCCTTCGGGGCAGGGCCCCGTGCATCATGCCCTTGACGAAGTACGTTTCACACGCGACGTGTCACGAACTCCGCATATTCCAATCGACTGAGCGGGAAGGGGACTGTCGGTCAGGCGGGGAGAGCGCTTTTCAAAGCCTCCAGATTTTTCGTCACCATCGCATCGCCGTTTTTGGTAGACACCTCGATGCCCTGATCCGACACCTGCCGGCATTCTTCGACCCGATTCAGCTTCTGGAGCGATTGCGCCAGTGCATAATAGGCGGCGGAATAGGTGGGCTTGACCGTAATGCACTGCCTCAGGGCCTTGGCAGCCTCTTCAAAATTGGCGTCTTCCATATAGGCTTTTCCGAGTCCGAACCAGGCGACGTCATCGTCGGGTTCGATAGCCAGCACTCGTTTCAGCGGTTCGATTTTCGGATTCGGCATCGGCTTCTCCAGGGTCAATCGGCACGGTGAAACGAGACCGTAGCACGCGTTTCCGCTCATTGTCTACGCTCTTTCCTGCATGATAGGGTGAGGATATTATTCGTCTCTCGTGAAGCATGAAGCGGATCTCGTGACGGCCGCTCCGGAATCGAGACACGAGAGACGAGATTCGAACCCGCGTCACGGACTTTGATATGGGAACAACCGGCTTCATTTACGACTCACGTTACCTGGAGCATGATATGGGCGCCGGACATCCGGAGTCGCCCAACCGGCTACGCGCGATCATGCAGCGGCTCGAACAGGGCGGCACGCTCGCCATGCTCACCCGGATCGACCCGCGAACAGCCGAAGACGAGTGGGTTACGCTGGTGCATCGGCCGGAGTATGTCGCGATGCTCAACCGGCAGGCGCCGACGCATGGCCGGATCTCGCTCGATGCCGATACCTCCATGTCACCCGGTTCGCTCCGCGCCGCCTACCTGGCAGCCGGCGGGGCCTTAGCCGGGGTGGATGCGATTATGGCCGGCCGGGTTCAGCATGCCTTCTGTGCGGTCCGTCCGCCGGGTCACCATGCGGAAGCCGATCGGGCGATGGGGTTCTGTCTTTTCAACAACGTGGCGATCGCGGCGCGTTATGTGCAAAAGCGGTATGGCCTGCAACGGGTCCTGATCGTCGATTGGGACGTTCATCACGGGAACGGCACGCAACACAGTTTCGAATCGGACCCGTCGGTGTTGTTCTTCAGTGCACACCAGTATCCACACTACCCGGGTACCGGGCGCGCGAGCGAGCGCGGGCGGGGAGACGGGGAAGGTCTGACGATCAATGTGCCGATGGAAGCCGGGGAAGGCGACGACGAATACCGGGCGGTGTTTCGAAAGGCGCTCGTCCCGGCCGCCGAGGCCTTTAAACCGGAATTCGTCATCATCTCCGCCGGCTTCGATGCCCACCGAAACGATCCGCTCGCGAGCATGGGACTGACGGAAGAAGGGTATGCCGATCTCACTCAGATTGTGGCCGGGATCGCGCAGCAACATTGCCAGGGGCGCCTGCTTGCTTCGCTCGAAGGCGGGTACAATCTCACGGCGTTGGCCGCGTCGGTCGAGCGGCATATTCAAGCGCTGGTGGCGGCATGAACCTATGGGTCAAAATCCTGCTGGGTGTCGCCGGCCTTGCCGGGGCGATCTACCTCTATTACACCGAGGTGAAACCGGTGGTCATTTTCGGCCTTCGGCCCGAGTATGCCCATGCCATCCCGTTTCAAAAGGTGCCGGAGGGCCTGAGCAGCCTGAAGGCCGAGTCCTGCGGCCAATGTCATCGTGAAATCTACGAGGAGTGGAAAACGAGTATCCATGCCCAGGCTTACGAAGATCCGTTCTTTCAAGCCTACTGGAAAAAGGATAAGCACATCTGGATCTGTTTGAATTGCCATACGCCGCTGGAGAATCAGCAGCCGACGCTGGTGAAAGACATTCCCCGGGGTCGGGTTGAGAAGGCGACACAGGAACCGAATCCCCATTTTGATGCCGACCTGCGAAAGGAATCGATCACCTGTGCCGCCTGCCATGTGCGCGACGGGGTGATCCTGGGCCCCTTCGACGATTCCGCCGCGCCGCATCCCACGAAATTCGACCCCAGCTTCCGCAACGGGCAGTTCTGCTCGCGTTGCCATAACGTGGTCTCCGGTCCGGCGCAGTTTTACAACGTGGGTCCCTGCGGGACCTACGCCGAATATGAAGGTAAGTATTTCATGCAAGAGCGGGGTTTTATTTGCCAGAGTTGCCATATGCCGGAGGTCGACCGGCCGGTGGCTGAGAACGGACCGATCAGGCGCGGACGACGACATCTCTGGCGCGGGGGGCACGATCCCGATATGGTCAAGCGAGCCGTGGCGATTCAGGTGAAGGCCGATCCTCCGGCTCCCAAACCGGGCGAGCAGGTCACCGTGACCCTCTCCCTGATGAACGCCGGGGCGGGGCACAAAATTCCGACCGGGGATCCCGACCGGCACTTTACCGTGGAATTTAGGGTTGAGGATGGGAACCGGCAGGTGCTGGCTGAGAAATCGCACACAATGGGCCGCTGGATTATGTGGCAACCGGCCATCGTAGAGTTGTACGATAACCGCTTGCTCCCTCTGGCCAGTCGGGAGTATCAATTTGCCTATCGGATGCCGGAGGCGTCCAAGGGGTTGACGTTGAAGACCCGGGTTCGGTACCACATCCTGACCGACGGGCAGCATGAGATGTTAAAAACCAAGTACGGACTGATGGCGGACGACCCCTACGCCTTTACGGTCTACGAGCGAGACGTACCGCTGAATGAAACGCTGGCGGCCGCGTTGGTCGATCCCTTGCCGGAGCCGCCGCCGATGGCCTGTGCGAGCCCGACCGCGTCCAAGGGGTAAGTAATCACCGACCGAGATCGAGGAACCCATGCAACATCCATTACTCATCGATTGTGAAACGCTTCAGAAACGTTTAGGGCAGCCGGGCCTCGTCGTTCTCGATGTCCGAGGCAGGGCCGCCTATGAATTCGGCGGCCATATACCCGGTGCCGTGCATTCCACCTGGCACGAGTATAGCGACCCCGATGCCGTGGCCAAAGGCTTGTTGGATCCTGATTTGAAGCGCATCGAGAAGCGTGTGCAGGCCCTCGGCATCAATCAGGAGAGCGAAGTGGTGATCTACTCGAATCCCTTCGATAATTGGGGGGACGAAGGCCGCATGTTCTGGATGCTGGAATACTTAGGCCACAAGCAACTCAAGGTGCTGAACGGTGGATGGGTGAAATGGATCAATGAACGGCGGCCGTTCGAACATGGGGCGGTTCGCAGCGCACCCGGCAACTTCGTCGTGTCGCCCGTAGAGTCGGCGATCATCATGAAGAATGAGTTGAAGGGGATCTCGCGGAAGCCGAGTCCGACGACCACGATCGTGGACGCGCGGAGCCTGGAAGAGTATCTCGGGAAAGAAATCTCCGGTATTCCGAGGCCCGGCCATATTCCCGGTGCCGTTCACGTGGCGTGGAGCGGATTCTTGAATGCCGATGCGACGGTCAAGGATCTCGCTGCCATCAAAGCGCAATTGGATCTGAAGGGGCTCAACCCCGCATACGAAACGATCTGTTATTGCACAGGCGGAGTGCGTTCGGCTTGGCTCTATTTCATTTTGCGACTGGTCGGCTATCAGCGAATCCGTAACTATCCGGGCTCCTGGTGGGAGTGGAGCCGGGATTTTGCCTGCCCGGTGGAAAAGGATTTGCTCGCGTTGCAGAAACTCCTCGGTTTGACTGAGTCGACGGCTCCGACCGGCATGCGTCCGTCTTGACACATTGCAGGCCCGCCTTTATGCTGAATTACAGTATCGTCGGAATCATGCAGCGCACATACTTACAGAGGAGGCGGTTCATGCAGACTGCTAAATGGCGGGGAGTCGTGGTGGCCGGTGTGATGGTGGCGCTCATCGGGGCGCCGATGGTCGCCGGTGTGGCCTTCGCGGCAGGCAATAAACATCAGGCCGAAGCGGTGGAGCATGCTAAGGAAGCCGTCGCGCACGGGAAACAGGGCCATGCCGACGCCTTGGTGAAGCATGCCGAAGCGGCGCTCAAACATGCCGAGGGTGCGGTAGCCGAAACCAAGAATCCGCATGTCACTGAAGCCATCAAGGGGCTCAAGGACGGGATTGAGCACGGCAAGGCCGGCCATGCAGATGTGGCCACCAAGGCCGTTGAGAACGCCCTTCCCCATCTCTCGGAAGGTATGTAGTCGGTTCTTGGGCGTCCATGGCGTGTAGGATGAAACGGGCAGGGTCGTCCCTGCCCGTTTTTCTTTGGGGGGAAAGGCGGGCTTATGCGGGTCGGGTACTTCCAGTTTGAGCCGGTCTTCGGCGAGGTCGAGCAGAATCTCGACCTCATTACGGCGCGACTTGAACAGACCGCGGCCGACCTTCTGGTGTTGCCGGAACTCTGTGCGTCCGGCTACCAGTTTGTTTCCCAGGAAGAGGTCTTCCGGCTTGCAGAGCCGGTGCCGGACGGGGCGACGACGAAACGGCTTGCGGACATTGCCGCGCGGCGGGGGATGACCATCGTAGCCGGGCTGCCGGAGCGGGACGGCCGGCGCTGTTTCAATTCGGCGGTCGTGGTCGGACCTCAGGGGTTCATCGGCTGCTATCGGAAAACCCATCTTTTTTTTGAGGAAACGCTCTGGTTTGCTCCTGGCGACAGCGGGTTTCACGTGTGGGATATCGGTATGGCCAATGTCGGCGTGATGATTTGCTTCGACTGGTATTATCCGGAATCAGCCCGAACATTGGCATTGCAGGGCGCGGATATTATCGCCCATCCATCCAACCTGGTCCTGCCCCACTGCCCGGATTCCATGGTGACTCGTTGTTTGGAAAATCGGGTCTTCAGCATGACGGCGAACCGCATCGGCAGCGAAGCGCGCGGAGGGAAGGACCGGCTGACCTTTATCGGCATGAGCGAAGTCGTCGGTCCGCGTGGCCGGATTCTCCATCGCGCGCCGCGTGAAACCGAGGACCTGACGATCCTCGAGATTGACCCCGCCGAGGCCAGGATCAAAGCACTGAATGACTACAACGATCTCCTGCGCGACCGGCGCCCGGCCTTGTATGGCGACTGATCCTGCGTCGTCTACTTTTCATCACTCAACTTGCGTCACTCACAAGTGCACGGTAGGATGAACCATGTCCATTCCACTCGGTAAAGGCATTCTCCTCGTCGCCACGCCTGCGCTGAACGATCCCAACTTCAGGCAGACGGTGGTGCTGCTCTGCGAGCATGGGCCGGAAGGGGCTCTGGGGGTCATCGTCAACCGTCCTACCGCCATGTCCATTTCTGAGGCGCTGCCGCAGGTGCCGATCCTGGAAGGCCAACCGCATGTGCTGTACTCCGGTGGTCCAGTTCAAACCAACCAGGTGATGATGCTCTATCGCATCAATCAGACCCCCGAAAATTCGCACCAGGTGTTTGACGGGGTGTGTCTCGGCGGCGACTTGGAGATTATGGAACGGATCCTTATGGAGCAGCCCGGACAGGAGTCATTTCGAGCCTACCTGGGGTATTCCGGCTGGGGACCCGGCCAACTTGAGTCGGAAATGCAGACCGGGTCGTGGATTACGCTGCCTGCCGATCCATCGATTGTTTTTGAAAAAGAGCCGACCCGCATCTGGTCCGATATCTTTACCTCGCTGGACGACACCTCCCGGCACTATGCGGATATGCCGTTCGATCCCACCAGCAACTAGAATAAGAGCCTGTAGCGGACTGCCTATGACACATGGTTCGGAGGGGCAATCTTCGTTCCGTCCTTGCCCTACCTATCAGATATAGGACATTAGCTCTGCAGTATTCTCGCCAGAAATCGTCCGGTGTGGGACTGTGCAACCTTCGCAATCTGTTCGGGACGTCCTTCGGCCACGATCTGTCCGCCTGCTTCTCCTCCTTCCGGGCCGAGGTCGATGACCCAGTCGGCCGTCTTGATGACGTCCAGATTGTGTTCCACGATGATCAGGGTATTTCCTGCGTCCACGAGTTTGTGCAGCACCGTCAACAGCTTCTTGATGTCGTCGAGGTGCAGGCCGGTGGTCGGCTCGTCGAGGATGTAGAGCAGGTTGTGCGCGGAGGGATCTTTCAGTTCGGCGGCGATCTTCAGCCGTTGCGCTTCTCCACCCGACAGCGTGGTGGCCGCCTGGCCAAGCCGCAGATAGCCCAATCCGATGGACGACAGCAGGTAAAGTTTTTCGGTCAGCTTCGGTGACCCGGAGAAAAATCCCTGCGCGTCCGCCACGGTAAGGTTCAGCACCTCATGAATCGTTTTACCCCGGTACCGGATGCTCAGCACCTCCGGCTTGAAGCGCTTGCCGTCGCACTGCTCGCAGGTGGCGTAGATGTCTTCGAAGAAATACATCTCCAGCTTTTCATACCCGTTTCCTTCGCAGCGCTCGCATCGTCCGTCGGCCGAATTGAAGGAGAAGTGTCCGGGTGTCAGGCCCCGGCGCAGGGACTCCCGCTCGGAAGCGAACAGGATGCGGATCTCGTCGAACGCCTTCAGGTAGGTGATGGGGTTGGAGCGCGGCGTCCGGCCGATTGGTTGTTGGTCGATGAGCCGCACGCCTTTCACATGTTCGAGCCCCTTGATGGCCTGGAACTTTCCCATCGGGAGCGACTCGATGCGAAAGGCGCGGGCGGCGGCGCGGTACAGCGTTTTTTCGATGAGGGTGCTTTTGCCCGATCCCGACACGCCGGTAACGCAGACCAGCATGTGGAGCGGAATGCGGACCACGAGATTCTTGAGATTGTGTTCGGCCGCCCCGGCGATGCTCAGGAACTTGCCGTTGCCCGAGCGCCGCACCTTCGGCAGGGGAATGCGCTGCTCCCCGCGCAGGTACCGGGCGGTGAGCGAGGCCGGATCGGCGAGGAATTGTTCGCGCGGCGCCGCGCAAACGATCTGTCCACCCTGCTCGCCCGAACCGGGTCCCATTTCGACGATGTGGTCGGCGGCCTGAATCATCGACGGATCGTGCTCCACCACGACGACGGTGTTGCCATGATTGGCGAGGTCGCGAAGGATCCCGGCCAGGGTGTCCGTGTCACGCGCATGCAAGCCGATCGTCGGTTCATCCAACACGTATAGCGTACCTACCAAGCGGGAGCCGAGCTGGTTGGCCAAAGCGATTCGTTGCGCTTCTCCACCGGATAGGGTTTTGGTCTGCCGTGACAGGGTGAGGTAGCTCAATCCTACGCGCAGCAGAAAGTTCAGCTTTGCGTGTAGTTGGCGAGGAATATCCTTCGCGACCTCCGCGTCGAAGGCCGGTAGGACCAGGCGTTCAAACCAGGCGGAGGCCGTTTCAATGGTGAGTTCGCCGATCTCCACGATGTCCTGCCCCGCCAGCTTGACGAACCGGGCGGCAGGTTTCAGGCGGCTGCCGTGGCAGGTCGGGCAGGCGGCCGGACTGCGGTAGCGGCTGAGAAGCACCCGCACATGCAGCTTGTAGCGTTTGGTTTCCAGATAGTCGAAGTATTGCCGGACTCCTTCGACTTGGTCGCTCCCTTCCCAGATCAGCTGTTGCACCTCTTCAGGCAGCTCTTGAAACGGGGCCGTCAAATCCACGCCCTGTTTCTTCATCGCCAGCAATATCTGCTTCTGCCACCAGTCCGAGCCCGGCTTGCTCCAGGGCTCGATGACGCCGTTGGCGAGCGATTTGCTGCGGTCGGGGATGACCAGATCCTTGTCGTATTGCAGGATATTGCCGAACCCTTTGCACTCCGGGCAGGCACCCAGCGGGTGATTGAAGGAAAACAGCAGCGGGCGCAGTGGCTCGAAGGTCCGCCCGCACCCTTGGCAGCGAAAGTGGGTGCTATAGGTCCGGAGGCCGTGCCCTATGATCAGTACCTGGCAGATGCCTTCGGCTTCTTGAAACGCCGTTTCGATGGCCTCGATCAACCGGTGGCGGTTATCCGTCCTGAGGACGAGTCGATCCAGCACGACCTGGATGCCGGATTCGCGCGTCTCCGGCAGCACGGCCTGCTCATGGAGATCCAACAGTTCCTCGCCGCATCGCAGCCGGGTAAATCCTCGTTTCAAAAGTGAGTCGAGCAGGGAGCGGTCGTGGCCTGGACCGAGATCCTTGAGGGGGAAGAGCACCATCGCCCGCGTGTCGGGGAATCGTGCCAGTAGTTCTTCGGCGACCGACCCTGGATGGTAACCGCGCGCCTCCTGTTTGCAATCCGGGCAAACGGGCTTGCCGATTTTGGCGAAGAGCAGTCGCAGCAGGTCGGCTAGCTCGGTGGCGGTGCCGACGGTCGAACGGGCGGTGCGGATCGGATTCTTCTGTTCGATCGCAATCGCGGGGCGAATGTTGGTGATGCGATCGACGTCGGGGCGGTTCACCTTGTCGAGGAACATCCGTGCGTAGGTCGAGAGCGATTCTACATACCGCCACTGACCTTCGGCGAACAGGGTATCGAAGGCGAGGGACGATTTCCCGGATCCTGATAACCCGGTGATGGCGGTAACCCGATTGTGAGGAATTCGAAGGGAGATGTTCTTCAGATTATTCTGGCGCGCGCCTTCGACGATCAAGTCGTTGGTGGTGCGATCTGGGGGGCTACGGTGTGCCACGGCAGCGGTTCCTTCCGGAGGAAGACCGACCATCGTAGCAAGCGCCGCAGTCGTCTGCAATGTCACCTGCCGGTGCCGGATCCGAGACCTGTGTGATCGAGCCGGGCCAATTCGCATAATGGCCCACTCATCGGAGGACGCTATGGTTCATCGATCGGCCTATCTCGTCTCGCGCGTATCGGATATCTTGGCTACGGGTGGACTACCGGTTTGCCAACTATTACCACTCGCATGCGCCTGAGTCGCTGTTCGTTCAACGGCAGATTTGCACGATTCCTTCCCCGCAGGGTCTGATGATTCTCATCGGCCAGTCGCTCAAGGTGCGTGACCAAGTTGGCAGGCAGGAACTTCATGTAAGGAGTGAAGGGGAGTGCCGAAAGCTGCTCCAGGAGCGCTTTGGATTGATCATTAACGATCACTTGAGGTTTTGAATCATTGCCTCGTGGAACTCCACGGGCCATATATGGAGCCCTGGTTCGGGCCGCCGTGCTCGCAGATTGTTTCGTACACACCCTCCGACCTCGTCTGATAGGTCGAGCAACGCCGGCCGTTCTCGTCCGAGGAATGCCCGATCGGAGTCCTCATCGGTTGTAGCAGGAGGGAGCATCCACCGACCGAGCCGAGCAGTGCGAGCAACATGACGGAACTGATTGTCACGGTGCTCCTGCATGCGTGGGGCGGTCTTGCCTGGCTTGATTTCATGCAGCCATTATTCAAGAATCCCCGGCGTCGGGGCAAGCCTGCGCCTGCCGGGCTTGGATGTTGAAGGACGCACACAAAGCCGGCGCCTCGGTTACCGGTACATTGGGATTCCTTTCGAGAAGCAATGCGTATAAAGGCCATTCAAGATCTTTCCCAGTTGGCCGACGACGCACTCTTCTCTGAGATTGCAGCCGGTGCAGCGCTCTGCGTGTCAAATGCCCGCCAAATCGACGGCGATTCAATCTTGCTGAATGATCTCAGGCGACCTGCGGGGAGTCAGATTCTGCGCCTCGCAGCTGAGGAGGAGGCAGCCAAAGTTCTGATCTTGCTCGAGGCTGTCCGTTGCCCTCGCATTGAGCGGCAGTCCGACTTTAATAGGCAGTTGCAGTATTTCAATGATCACTTAGCGAAGGGCATATATGCACAATATTGCTCGCGCCGCCCGCCACTTCTTCTCGGCGGTTCGTGAATGGGTCGATCGAGAACGAAAGGAGTACTACCTTGATGGGCCGAATAATGTTGACTGGATCTTCTACAACGAGATTCTCCGCCAACGAGAAGAAACCATATACGTAGA
>JBEIQG010000105.1:0-12256 GCA_040376625.1 Nitrospira sp.
CGCGACGGAATGGGTCGACCAGTAGAAAAAGCCGACTGCCATGGCCTGCCCGATGCCCATGGCCATCCCGCTGCCCCGCACGCCGGTGCGCCGGAGACTCAAGGCGATGCCGACGACCACCATGATAAAGGTCACGCAGGGAAAGGCGATGCGGCCATAATAGTCGGTCAGCAGGCGCGGGAGGATCGTGCCTTCCAGATGCAGCCGATCGACGTAGGCGCGAATCTCACGCAGGGTCATCGTTTCCGAGTCCAACTCCAACCATGTCGTGAAGTCGTCGGGAATTTGTGCGAGCGGCAGGGGTTCCGTCTGAAAGCTGTTCACCGAAATTGTCCCATCCTGCCGGAACGAGCGCCGGATGCCGTCTTCCAGAACCCAACCCTGCGGCGAATACACCGCTCGCTGCGCCTCCGCGATCTGTTCCAGCTCGAAGGTGGGGCTCAAACGATAGAGACGAATCTTTCGCAACACGGCGCCGCCCGGGTCGATGGTGTCGATGTT
This sequence comes from Nitrospira sp., assembly GCA_040376625.1. Classification (GTDB taxonomy): domain Bacteria; phylum Nitrospirota; class Nitrospiria; order Nitrospirales; family Nitrospiraceae; genus Nitrospira_A. The sequence continues at coordinate 502 of JBEIQG010000105.1, forward strand.
CATCAGGGTTTGGCCGCCCAGGCTGACCCAGGGCTGTGCTGCCTTCAGCGAGACCGGCACCGCTCGTTTTTCGATTTGAGTCGTCTTGATCTGCTCGGCTTTGGCGAGGGCGAGGGGAATGATCGTCGAACTGAAGGCAAATAGGACCAGGGCCAAGACGGCACCGAGAAACAGGAACGGAGAGGTGATCCAGTAGAGGCTGATACCGCAACTGCGCATCGCCGTGATTTCATGGCTGCGCGACAACAGGCCGATCGTGAGCAGGGTTGCCATCAGGACTGCCAGCGGCGCGATCTGGTATGAAATAGCGGGCATCTTGAGGACGAAGTAGGCCAGCACATCGAGCGCATGGGCGTCGTACCGCAGGAAACGGCGCACCTTCTCGAAGAAGTCGATGACGAGATAAATCGTCATGAGTCCGGCGAAGCACATGCCGAAGATCTTCACGTACTCGCGCAGCATGTAGCGAAAGAGAATGTTCATAGGACTATTGGCGGCTCACCCGATAGAACCAGAGAATGGTCACGAGGGTGAAGACCACATTGGGTAACCAGGCGCCGGCGAACGGGGAAATCCACAGGGTGGTGACCAGAAACTCGCAGGCCACATTGAGGACATAGTAGGCGATGACGACCAGGACGCCCACCGCAAATCCGCCGATGCTGCCCGAACGTTTCGATACGATGCCGACAGGCACCCCCAGAATACAGAACACCAGCGAGGCCGCCGGGAAGGCCAGATCCTTATAATATTCCATCAAACGCCGCAAGGCGTTGGTATCCGTCCAACCGGTACTCTCCAGTTTGGCGCGGATGACGTCGATCGGCGTACGTTCCTCCGCCCCGTAGAGGCTCGCGCTCAAGCTCAGTTTCAAGTCGTAGGAGGTGAACGAAATCTTTTGATACTCCTCCGGATTTTGGGGACGGCTATGGATGACGCCGTTCATCAGCCGCAGCGCCACCTGGCTGCTGGCCGGATCGGTCATCACCTGATATTGCTGCGCAACGATGATACGCGGATCGGCCGGGTTGCGTTCATCGGCCACGAAAATGCCCCGGTTGTCCTGTCCTTCCTGAGCATCCGGTACGTAGATCGTCATCTTGGGAATGGCCTCATTGAAGACGCCGCGATCGAGTTCCAGCACGAGTTCGTCGCGCAACAGGTTCAGCGCCACCTTCTTGAGATTGACATTGCTCCAGGGTTGCCCGTATTGCGCCATCATCAGCGTCAGTCCGCAGACCAGCCCGGCGAAGATAAAAACCGACTGGGACAGCCGGAGGAGGCTGAAGCCGGCGGCGCGCATGGCCACGAGTTCTTTGTCGAGGGATAACCGGCCGAAGGCCGTAATGGTGGCGATGATGCCAGCGATGGGCAGCGTGAGGACCAGAAACGACGGCAGCAAATGGGCGAACACTTTCAGGACCGAGAGAAAGCCGATGCCCTTCGTGACCAGCAGTTCCACCAGCCGCAGCAGCTCCTTCGTGAGCATGACGAAACAGAGCGCAGCCAGGCTGATGCCGAACGGGGAGAAGAGCTCGCGGAAAATATAGCGATCGAGGATGGTGTGCAGCACGAGGGCGGTCGAAATCCTACATCGGAGACTTGGGTTGCTGCACTATAGAAGAGTCGACGGAGGTTGTAAACAGATCTAAGAGCCGTTTTCGAAACTATCCGCTTGACAAGATTTACACCCCATGGTACATCGCTGCGCACTTTTCAGTAGGTCACGATGGTTCGGGTTGAATATTATCTCAACGCCTCGCAAGAGCTTTCACGCTCGTCGGTTTTATTTCTCCTTTTATCGTCATCATTACCATGCCATGCGACTCAGCCGGCGAGCTGATGCGCTCATTATGTCTGTGCGTTGAGGAAGGGAGGACCGTATGAAGACTAAGGGAACGGTGAAATGGTTCAATGATCGCAAGGGGTTCGGGTTTATCCGGCTCGATGGCGGAGACGATGTCTTCGTGCACTATTCCGCGCTGCAAGGCGAGGGATTCAAGACGTTGAAAGAGGGAGAGAACGTCGAGTTCGACATCGTGCAGGGAGCCAAGGGGCCGCAAGCGGCGAACGTGTTGAAGGACCTCGCACCGGCCTCCTGATCGCCGGAATATCGTAATCCGCGGCCCCTCTGTTTGGCGGAGGGGCCGCCGGTTTGCCCACGTTGAGTTGATCCGCTCTGGACGCCGCGTTCGCGGTGTTGCTCTTTTATCCATTTGTTTGACAAAGAAAAGGCAGACTGTTAGCGTTGACTCTCAACGTGGGGTGAGGAGTCTTCTTGGCTGTCGATCGCCGAACAGTTCTCCAAAACGCGCAGCTCTTTGCCTCCAAAGGGCAGTACGAAGCGGCCATCGCCGAGTGGCGGAAACTCACTACCGATAGCCCGGCCGACGGGACGATCTTCAACTCCATCGGCGACCTCCAGCTGAAACGCAATGCCACTCCCGACGCCGTTGCCGCCTTTCTGCAGGCCGCCGGTGCCTTCCGTTCCGAAGGGTCTGTCCTCAAGGCCATTGCCGCCTATAAAAAAATTCTCAAGGTCGATCCCACCAAGATCGAAATCTATCGACACCTCGGCGATTTGAATGCCGAGCGTGGGTTGTTGAGCAGCGCCGTTCAGGATTATTTGACCCTGGGGAAGCACTATTTTAAGGACGGCCGCAACAAAGAAGCCCTGGAGATCTACCGTAAGATCATTTCACAGGATCCGTCGAACCTCGATGCGCAGCTGCGTGTGGCGGACCTCTGTGAACAGGAACAACTCATCGACGAAGCGATTCGCGTATATCTCCAACTCGGGCGGGAGCGTTCCGCCGCCCAGCAGTATGAACAGGCCAATGCCATGTATGCGGCGGTCTTGCGCCTGAATCCGGAGAACGCCGAAGCCAAAGAAATCATCACCATGATCAAGGCGGGCGGAGGCGCGCCCCTGAACCTGGCACGGGCGGCCAAACCGGCTGCGGCCGCAGCGAAGCCCGGTGAAGGCAGCGACCTCATGGCGGAAGCGACGCGCCGGATCGAAGAAGGCCAGTATGCCGGCGCCGAAGCCATGTTGACTCAGCTGCTGAGCCGAGAACCGGGTAATCCGGAAATCTGTCAGCTACTGGCGCGAATGCATCTGTTGCAGGGCAATCTGCAAGTGGCGTTGGGTGAATATCGATTCCTGGCCGGCGCCGCGCTGCGCGCGCAGGATTATGCGATGGCCGAGTTGTTGATCAACGATTATCTCAAGGTGGAACCGGCGTCCGTGCCGATGTTGGAGCTGCTCGGTGAGCTCTATCAGGAAAGAGGAGATGCCGCCACGGCAGCGCAGCATTTCGGCAGGGCCGTGGAGATTTTGCTGGAGCATCCGGAACCGGGTATGCCCACCCTGCCGGCAGAACTGTTCGAAAAGGTTCAAGCGCTGGCCCCGGGCAGCGCCATTGCCCGCAAGCTCGCGCCGGCATTCGACCCGAACGCCTCCTCATACACCGAACCGGAAGTCACTGAGCCGATGGTGATCACCACGGAGCCGGTGGCGATTCAGTTCGAACCGGAACCACAACCGGAACCGGCGCCCGCTCCGGCCATCGCCGAACCGGCAGAAGATATGCCGTTCCGATTAGAAGACAACGCGGTCACTCCAGCCGCTCCAATACCCCCGGCGGCGCCTGTGACGGTTCAGGTCACCCCGCCGCCTCAGCCCGCTCCGGCTCCGCCCGTTGCCCAGGTTGCCCCCGTCGAGCCCGCTTCGGCCCCCGCTCCTGCTGCGCAGCCGGTCGCCCAGGTCGATGCGGAAACGCAGTATGCGCTGGGCATGGCTTACAAGGACATGGGGTTGTTGGATGAGGCGAAGGAGGAGTTCGTCTCCTCGATGAAAGATTCCGGGTTCTTCGTCGATTCCTGCCTGATGCTGGGACTCTGCCTCAAGGAACAGAACCGGTTGGACCAAGCCATTCAATTGCTGGAGAAACTCGTCGCAGACTCGCGCTGCCGGGGAGGTAACGCGCAGCTCGTGCGGTATGAACTGGCCATGCTCTACGAGAAGACCGGTGCCCGCGATCGAGCGCTCGCGATGTATCAATCCATTCCTTCGTTCCATGATGTGCCCAGCCGGGTCGAGGCGCTACGCGTTCTCGGCACCAACGGGGTCGCCCATCCCGAAATTCCGGCTCCCAGTCAAAACAGTCCGCTGCGTCTAGCGGGCCACTAGCCCACCGCCCGCCTGCTCACCGGGCACAGGCCCCTCACCAATTCGGCGCCGTTCACACACGTGACGCGATCTACGGCACTAGGCCTGCGTGCGATTCACCTGATTCGGAGCCGGCCTCCCGGCGCAGACTGCGGTAACATTCTCCAGGCAGATCATCCCCATGCGCACACGTGTCGCCAGGGTGGCGGAGCCGAGGTGCGGGAGGAGCACCACCTGCCGGAGGTCACGCAGGCTGGGATGAAAGACCGGCTCCTGTTCATACACATCCAGCCCCGCGCCGGCCAGTTGACGTCGCAGGAGCGAATCGACCAACGCGCCTTCGTCCACCACCGGCCCTCGTGAAGTATTGATCAGAAACGCCGTGGGCTTCATGAGCGCCAGCTGCTGCGCACCGATCAAGTGATGCGTGTCCGGGGTGAGCGGCACGTGCAGACTCACGAAGTCGGCCTCTCTCAGCAGTTCGGGCAGGGTGCGATGTTTCCATAGCGAGGAGCCCTGTCCCGATGCATGCGGGGTCCGCGAGCTGTAACAGATGCGCATGTGAAACCCGGCGGCACGCTCCGCCACCGCCTGTCCGATCCGCCCCATGCCGACGATTCCCAGCACCTTGCCCGAGACATCCGTGCCCAGCATTTGATTCGGGGCCCAACCGGGCCAGGCTCCCGCTCGCACGTAGGCATCGCCTTCCGCCACGCGCCGGGCCACCGCCAGGATCAGGGCCCAGGTGAGATCGGCTGTCGAGTCGGTCAACACGTCCGGAGTGTTCGTGACCACAATACCCTTGGCCGTCGCGGCGGCGAGGTCGATGTTGTTGTACCCCACGGCGTAGTTTGCCAGGATCTTGAGTCTGGTCGGCTCGGCGAGCAGGGTCGTATCCACGCGGTCGGTCAGGGTGCAGATGGCGGCATCCGCTTCGCGAAGTCCTGCCTTGAAGGTCTCCCACGAGGGTGCGATGTCGCGGGGCTCGTTGAAGAGCTGAAACTGCTGGCGCGCTGCCGCCATGACCGGATCGGGCAGCAGGCGGGAGATATAAAGGGTGGGAGGTGGCATGGCGCCTCGTGCGAATGGCACGTATCTTAGCGAATCGCGTACGACGCAACAACTCACTTGTCCTGCTCTCTGCCGACCGACTACAATGACGCAACGTAATCACAAGCATGACCCTCATCCTTCCCAACACCTCATCCGTCGTCGTCAGCGGCCTTCGGCAACTCCTTGGAGAGGGGAAGGTCCGGAACGACGTGCCCACGCTGACCGCCTATGCCGTCGATGCCAGCATTTACCGGATGCAGCCGCAAGCCGTCGTGCTCGCGGAACATGAAGGCGACATCGACACCGTCGTGCGGTTTGCGGTGGAGCGGGGTATCCCGCTCACTCCGCGCGCGGCCGGCACCAATCTGACCGGCTCCGCGATCGGTTCCGGCATCATCCTGGATATTTCCAAGATGAACCGGATCCTCGAAGTGAATGAGGAAGAGCGCTGGGCCCGTGTGCAGCCGGGGATTGTCCTGGCGGAATTGAACAAGCAGCTCGGGCGGCGCAACCTCCTCTTCGGTCCTGATCCATCCAGCGGCGACATGTGCAAACTCGGGGGCATGCTCGCCAACAATTCTGCCGGTCCGCACACCCTGATCTATGGCGCCGTCAAGGATAACGTCCAGGCCATGCGTGTCTGCCTGCCGTCCGGGTCCTGGCTGTCCGCTTCCTCCATGAACCTGAACGATCCGGGCTTGGATCGGACCCTCGCGGCCCATCCGTCGCTCAAGCCGATCCTCGACCTCGTCCAGCGGCAGCGCGGCCTGATCGACAGCAAGAAACCGACGGTGAGCAAGAACAGTTGCGGGTATAACCTGTTCGGGTTGGCCGACGGGCTGAGTCGCGGCTGCTTCGATCTGCCGAAACTGTTCGTCGGCAGCGAGGGCACCTTAGGCGTCGTGAGCGAAGCAACGCTCCGGTTGGTACCGAAACCCCAGGGCACGTTGACCGCGTTGATTCACTTCCGCCGCCTGGAAGAAGTCGGGGAGGCGGTGCCGCATCTCCTGAGCCTCCGGCCCAGCGCGCTGGAAGTCATGGATGCGAACACGCTGAACCTGATCGGGCGGTCGGCGCATGGTATCCCCGCCGATGCCGCCGCCACCCTGCTGGCTGAACTCGACAGCAGCGAAGGCGAAACCGATTTGCGTGAACGGGCCGACCGGATGGCGGCCATCTGCGGGCGCTATCAGCTGTGCGGCGACCTTACCATCGCCTATGACAAGGAGCAGCGCGACCAACTCTGGAAAGCGCGCAAGGCCCTGTACCCCACGCTCTACCGGTTCGACCCGCGCAAGAAGCCGATCAACTTCGTGGACGACGTGGTCGTGCCCGCCACAAGGATCAGCGAGTTGATCCGCTACCTGGAAACCTTCTTCGAAGGACAGCATGTGCCCGTGGCGATCTTCGGCCATATCGGCAACGGGAACGCCCACATCACGCCCTTGCTCGACGTGAACGACCGGCAGGATTTCGACAAGATGGTGCAGGCCTACCATGAGATCCACGGGGCGGTGCTCTCAAGGTTCGAGGGGTCCATCTGCGGCGAACATGGCGACGGGCGCGTGCGGGCGGAATATGTGCGCAAGATGTTCGGCGACGAGTTGTATCAACTCTTCGTGCAGGTGAAGCACACGCTCGATCCCGCGAACGTGATGAATCCCGGCATCAAGATCAGCGAGGCGTCGTTCACCGAACACATCGACTATCAGCGTCTCTCAAAACCCTGCGCGACCTGCGCGAAGTGTAACTCCGTCTGTCCGGTCTACGACGTGTTCCAGTCGGAAGACATGAGCTCGCGCGGCTGGTTCGAAATCGTCACCGCCAAGGACTACAGCTACCTCGACTCGAAGCGGGTGGTGGAGGCCTGCTTGAACTGTAAATCCTGCCGCACGATCTGTCCGGCCGGGGTGGATGTGTCGGAGCTGATCCTCCAGCGGCGCGCCGAGAACCCCAACCGGGGCTCACGCTGGCTCTTTGCCCTGCAGGCGAAGCTGCCAATATTTGAAGCGATACTTAAGCTATTGGCCAGGACGCAATCGTGGTGGGATCGGCCGGTTCCGCGTGCCCTGCTCGAACGGCTGGCCGCCCCGGTCATGAAACGCATCGCCTCCACGGCCAAACTTCCGGCCGAGATGATTTTGCCGAAACTCGCGACGACCCACTTGCGCGACCGCTATCCGGAGCTCACGCAACCCTCGAAGTCCAGGACCGGCCCCCGCGTCGCGTACTTTCACGGCTGCGCGGCGAACTATTTCGAGGACGGGGTGGGGGACGCGGTTATTTCCGTCCTGCGCAAACATCAGGTGGAGCCTGAACTTCCGCCGCAACGTTGTTCCGGGACGCCGATCGAAACCTACGGGCATGTAGACCTGGTGAAAAACAACGCCCGTTTCAACCTGCAATCCTTGGCGGGCTATGATCAGGTCGTCACCGGCTGCGCCTCCTGCACGCTGATGCTCAAGGAATACAAAAAGTTCTTCGAGGGCGGGCCGGAAGAGCAGGCAGCGGATGCGTTGGCGAAGAAGGTGGTCCACATCACGGAATTTGTGGCGCGATCCGATCAGCATCCACCGATGGGAACGCCGGAAACCGGGACAGGAAAAGTGACGTACCATTCCTCCTGTCACCTGCGAGCTGCCGGGGTGACGAAAGAACCGCGGCAGTTGCTCAAACAGTTGCCGGGCTCGGACTATGTCGAGATGACCGATGCCGACCGCTGCGCAGGCGGGGCAGGCACCTACATCGTCAAAGATTACGACACCTCGCAGAAGGTCTTCGACCGGAAGCGGCGAAATATCGAGCAGAGCGGGGCGGAGACGGTCGCCACCAGCTGTCCGGCCTGCATGATTCAGCTCAGCAACGGGATGCGCGGCCGCGTAGCGGTGAAACATGTGGCGCAATTACTCAACGACGCCTATGAGGCGGGCGCAGCAACCGATAGAGGACCAGGAGCCGGCCAATGACTTTTCGCAAAGTGGATATCATTTTTGTCGTGCTGGCGCTGCTGGTAGTGGGAGGGGTCGCGTTGCTGCCTTCGCCGCGTGACCGCAACCCGAAGGTGCCTGCCAACAGCGCGCATCAGGCGATCGCGGTAGAGAGCCAGTGTACGACCTGCCATGCGCCGGCTGGCGCGCGCCCCTTGCCGGTGCAGCATCCCAAGCGGCAGGATTGCCTGCACTGCCACGCGCGGGCGCAAGGGTAATGGAGGGCCGTCGTTCGTGAAGCGTCGTTCGTCTCTCGTATCGGAACTCCGTCGCCGACTCTTAGCCCTATGCGAGAAGCCATACGCTCCTAATTACTAATCTCATGAAGGAATTGTAGACCATGGTAAAAGTGTTGATTCTTGGGCCGACGTTACAACAGCGTGTGACGGAACCGGAGCTGGAGGTTGAGGTGGACGGACCGGTGGCGATCAAGGTGCTGATCGAAGGCCATGCCGATTTGATGGATGCCCTGGCGCCTTACGTGGTCCGCGGTGAACTGCTCGTGACCGTGAACCGGAAGGTCGGCTCACTCGATTCCGTCGTGAGAGACGGCGACGTGTTGAAAATCTCCCACCAGTCCCGCGCCTCCTACGACGGCACCACCGACATTCCCACCTGAGCGGGCGATTCCGGGAAGAGTCGCAAGAACGTATGGTAGACTGGCGCCGCAATCGGCCGGGCCGGGAGCGGGGAGACGATGGCGCGCAACGATCAAGCGGTGCGTCTGTTAGTGGTGTTGAAGCAGTTGGAAGGGGCCAGGCAGGGCCTCACGCTGGAGCAGCTGGCTGAGTCCCTCGCGCCAGGCTCCACGCGCCATCCGCGCACCCTCCGTCGCGATCTTGCTGCGCTGGAAGAAGCCGGCTACCCCCTCGTTACCGAACGCATCAACGGCCAGACCTGCTGGCGACTCATGGAAGGATTTCGCAACGTCCCCGGCTTGCGTTTCTCCCCCTCGGAATTGATGGCGCTGACCTTCAGCCGCCGGCTCATCACCCCGCTGGAAGGCACCGAACTCCACACCTCGCTGCAGTCCGCCTTGGGCAAAGCCGCCGCCGCGCTGCCGCCGCAGGGCGTGGCGTTGGTGCAACAACTCGACGGCACCTTCAGCGTGGGCCTCGGCCCGCACAAACGGTATCGGCAGCATCGCGAAACCATTGATCGCTTGACCAGGGCGATCGCCGACGCGACCACCGTGCAGATCCGTTACGACTCCGCCTCACGCGGACGCACGACCAGGCGTGAAGTGGATCCCTATCGGCTCTGGTATGCCACCGGCGGCCTCTACCTCATCGCCTATTGCCACCTGCGGCGCGAGCCGCGGATGTTCGCCGTGGAGCGCATCAAGTCCGTCACGCTCACCGACCATCCCTATCAGATGCCGCTGCATTTCGATCTCGACGCCTTCGTGCAGGATGCGCTGACGGTCATGCGCGGGCCGCGTATCGAAGTGGAGTTGGAATTCAACAAGGCCACCGCCGCCTGGGTGAAGGATCGAGTCTGGCACACCACGCAGGGGACCAAACGCACCAAAGGCGGCGGTCTGCGGATGTCCCTCTCCGTGGCCGATACCCGAGAATTGGTGGGGTGGGTGCTGAGTTTCGGCAGCGGGGTGAAGGTGCTCAAACCGGACAGCCTGCGGGATGCCGTGCGTCAGGAAGCACAACGGATCGCGGCACAAGTATAAGCCAATTTTGCAATGTGATCAGCGGCGAAGAGCGCCGCAAAAAGAAGCGGGCAGCATAGCTGAACAGCCATGCCCATTCCGTTGTACGGCCTTCCGTTCCACAACGAGATGCGCTTCACGCACGACGAGCGACGGTCTCTTCCCCTTGTGACCCCGGATGTCACAGTCTCGGAGTATGCTGCCAGCAAGATTCACGGGCACAAGGGAGGCGGCCATGCGACAGGCTCAGGTGCAGAGCGGAATCATCGTCGGATTGTTGCTGAGGATGGCGATGACCGGGACAGGGCGGGCAGAGCCCGGCTTCGACGAGAAGTACCAGCGCGACTTCAACATCTTCAATCCCGTCAACCAGTACGAGCCCGGCAACCCGCTCAATCCCATCAACGCTTACGACCCGGCAAACCCGTGTAATCCGATCAACCGGTTCGATCCCGGCAACCCCGCCAATCCGATCAACCACGTCGACCTCACAATCGCTTTAGTCTTCCTGATTGAAGGGGGAGTGGAGCAGGGGCCTGTCGCTTAGGCCGCAGCGGTAGATAGAGGGTTCGACAGAAGGTTTGCTACTCTCCAGTTGACATTCGATGAACGGTATATCAATTTGATGCCGTCGATTTGACATAACGCATTCGGTTAAATCAATTTCAGCGACGGTTAGGGTAATCCGGAGTGCCCATGGATATACGCGAGTTCAGGGCGGGGGAGTACGAGAAGCAATACGAGTATCGAAGCTCCCTTCCTGCCGGCATCAATCACGAATGGAGATTGTCCGATCCCCAAATCCAGACGTTATTGGAGGAAGCGAATCGCCTGTTAGGGGAGCTGAATGCGTTTTCCCAACTCATTCCGGATGTGGATTTTTTCATTCGGATGCACATCACCAAGGAAGCCACGACCTCCAGCCGGATCGAAGGAACCCAAACCAACATAGAAGAGGCGCTCGTAGACAAGGGTGATCTCGACCCGGAAAAGCGTAATGATTGGCAAGAGGTGCATAATTACGTTCAGGCCATCAATGTTGCCGTGAAACAATTGCCTCACATGCCGTTATCGAATCGGCTGCTGCGGGAAACCCACGCCGTCCTGCTGCAAGGCGTGCGGGGCAAGCACAAACAGCCCGGCGAATTCAGGACCAGCCAAAACTGGATCGGTGTGAGTCTCAAGCATGCGACCTTCATTCCTCCGCACCACCAGCATGTGCCGGAGCTCATGAGCGATCTGGAAAAGTTCATGCACAATGACCAGATCCATGTCCCCCATCTACTCAAAATCGCGCTCGTACACTACCAATTTGAAACCATCCATCCATTCCTGGACGGCAACGGGCGGTTAGGCCGTCTCCTCGTCGTGCTCTATCTGGTCAGCTTCGGTATTTTGCACAAACCAGCGCTGTATCTTTCAGACTTTTTCGAACGCCATAAGGGCGAGTATTACGACCACTTGATGGCCGTTCGTTCCACTCATAAATTGGAGCCATGGGTGCGCTTCTTTCTCCTGGGTATTCGTGAGACGGCCGCCTTGTCCATCCAAGTGTTCAAGGACATTCTCGCGCTCAAGGAGCGGATCGAACGCGAGCAGATGCCCACCTTCCATGTGCGCCGCCAGGCCAATGCGCAAGCGCTCATGCGGAGGCTCTATCAAACGCCGATGGTCAGTATCAAGGCCGTGGCACAGCTGATCCAGGCACAAACCAACACCGCGGCCGCGCTCATAGACGATTTCGTCAAGCTCGGGGTCTTGCAGGAGTTCACCGGCCAAAAGCGGAGTCGCTTGTTTGTCTTCCACGAGTATGTCCGGCTCTTCAATCGTTAGTGACCTCCGATGTCACGTGGCCATGGTAGCCTCAGGCAGGCCATGAAG
>JBEIQG010000178.1:0-7717 GCA_040376625.1 Nitrospira sp.
ACCCGAAGGACACCGGCTCGCCATGAATGCCGTGCGACCGGCCCACCATCACGGTATGGCGATGCTCGAGCGCACGTTTCTTCAGCACTGCGATCAACTCATTAAGATCCTCGAGAATCAGATCGAGCGCTTCGGTCATTTGCACCGCCAGCGAGGTGTCGACGATGTCCGAGGACGTGAGCCCCATATGGAGGAACCGGTGCTCAGGTCCGACTGAATCCATCAGCGATTCAAGGAAGGCAATCACGTCGTGCTTCGTGACCTTTTCGATCTCGGCAATGCGCGCCACATCGATCTTGGCTTTTTTGCGAATCCGGGCGCTGGTCCCGCGCGGAATCTGTCCGCCACGCTCAAACGCGGCGCAAGCCTGCAACTCCACTTCCAGCCAGATTTCATACTTATGTTGAAGGTCCCAGATGGAACTCATCCGCGGACGCGTGTATCGATCAATCATCTCTTCCTCATTGTTCGTCGCTCGTGAAGCGTCGTTCGTTCACGAAATCTGAAAGCACCCCACGAGATACGCTTCACGCGTCACCCTTCACGCTGCTGTCACTCCCCACCACAGGCAATTCGGGAAACGCCCGCTTTCGTTCCAACCGTGCATCCGACCCGAGCACCTTGTCGAGAATGCCGTTCACGAATTTGGAGGCCTCCTCGTCGCCGAAACTCTTGGCCAATTCGATCGCCTCATTCAGCGTAACCTTGGCCGGCACCTCCGGCACATGCAGCAATTCAAAACAGCCCATGCGGAGAATATTGCGGTCGATGATCGGCATCCGGCTGACCTTCCAATTGGTCGCGTAGGTCCCGATCAGCGCATCCAGCTCCTTTTTGTTGGCCCGGACGCCGGAGACCAATCGCTCCGCGAATACCCGCAACTCCTCGGTCAAGGGATACTGAATCCAGAAATCGTCCAGCCAGGGACCCGCCTGGCCGTGAATATCGTATTGAAAGAGAATCTGTACCGCCCGTTCACGGGCTTGATGTCGAGAGGCCATAGTGCAACGCCGGTCAGCGTTTCGGCCTCGCTGCCGATCGCCCGGCTCGTCGTGACGGGGTAGCCGGCTGCGACGCCTCCCCGCTTCTTTCCTTTTTGAGCAATCGCATCACATTGACCATTTCGATCGCCGTTTTCGCCGCATCGGCGCCGCGATTCAACTTTTCGGGGTCGGCGCGCTCAATGGCCTGAGCTACGGTATCGGTGGTGAGGACGCCGAAGATGACGGGGATATTCGCGTCCATAGACGCTTGTAGAATCCCCCGACTGACTTCGGTGCTGATGTACTCGAAATGCGGTGTATCACCACGGATCACTGCGCCGAGACAGATCACCGCATCGAATCGACAGGACCGGGCAAGTTGGCGAGCCACGAGGGGAATTTCAAACGCGCCCGGCACCCGCACGACCTCGATGGCCTCATCCGTCACGCCTGCCTTCGTCAGCGCCTTCACGCACTCCGTCAATAACCGGCTGGTGACAAACTTATTAAATTTGCTCGCCACGATGCCGAACGTCAGCCCCGTCGCGTCTTGCGAACCTTTGCGAAGCTTCATGGAATGAGATAACGAGTCAGACGTCTCATGGACTGTGCGTGCGCCGAAGAAAGAGGCGAATCATACCTGGAAACGCCCTCAAATGGCTACACGTTTCAGGCCGTCGGCGCACGCATCCTTCCCACACGATGATGACTCGGGATTGAGACCGGCTGGAGCGACACTAGACCTTTTTCAAAAGGTGGCCGAGCTTGGCTTTCTTGGTGCGGAGATATTTTTCGTTGTCGGCGCGGGGCGCGATCTCAATCGGCACCCGTTCGACCACCTTCAGGCCATAGCCTTCAATGCCGACGATCTTGCGAGGATTGTTGGTGATCACTTTAATCGCATGCAGCCCGAGGTCCACGAGGATCTGCGCACCCACACCGTAGGTCCGGAGATCAGGTTTAAAACCCAACTGCAGGTTCGCCTCGACCGTATCGCTGCCCTGATCTTGCAATCCATAGGCTTTGATCTTATTCAGCAAACCGATTCCGCGGCCTTCTTGCTTGTTCAGATACAGCAAGACACCGCGCCCCTCTTTTTGAATCATTTCCATTGCCTTATGGAGTTGGTCCCGGCAATCACAGCGCAGGGATCCCAGAACCTCGGCCGTCAGGCAGCCCGAATGCACACGCACCAGCGTCGGTTCCCCGTCGTCAACCCGCCCTTTTACAAGCGCGATGTGCGTGACGTTGTCCATCTCGTTCTCGAACGCCACCGCTTCAAACTCGCCGAACATCGTTGGCAAGCGTGCACTCGCGGCCCGCTTCACGAAGGTTTCTCGCTGCATGCGGTACTCGATCAACGCCTTGATCGTGACCATTTTCAGCTTGTGCCGCCTGGCAAACTTGGTGAGTTCCGGCACACGAGCCATCGTGCCGTCTTCATTCATGATCTCGCAGATGACGCTGGCCGGGTAAAGTCCGGCCAATCGCGCCAGGTCAACTGACCCTTCCGTCTGCCCTGCGCGCCGGAGCACCCCGCCGACTTGTGACTTCAGGGGGAAAATGTGGCCGGGACGTGCAAGGTCGGCGGGGGAAGAACGCGGATCAATCGCGACATGAATGGTCGTGGCACGATCGGCCGCTGATATCCCGGTGGTGATCCCTTTGCGAGCGTCGATGGAGACCGTGAACGCGGTGCCGAACGTGGCCGTGTTCTCGGCCGCCTGCGGCGTCAATTGTAATTCCTCAACACGCTCAGGAGTCAGTGCCAAACAAATGAGGCCACGGGCATGTTTGGCCATGAAGTTGACGGCCTGCGGCGTGACCTTGCCGGCCGCCATCACAAGATCACCCTCGTTTTCACGATCTTCGTCATCGACGAGGATGATAAACTTCCCCTTCTTGATATCCTTGATCGCGTCCTCGATCGAATTGAACGGTGTCGCCATAATCCCTCGGATGTGCAGGCCGGCCTGCTTCGGTGATTCAGCTAACTCTTTTCAAACCACAACTGTCAACGTGAAAAACCATCGGGGCTCGGGGCCTGCGAAACGGCCTGCGGACGCCACCGCAAGGCCGGGGCCACCGTCATCGCCGCGGCGGCACTCACGACCGCTAATCCCACAAACCCGAATGCGAACGTGCCCGTACTTTCCCGCAGGAACCCGAACCCGATAGGCACCAGGAACCCGCCGATCCCACCGGCAGCACCCACCAGGCCGGAGGCCAAACCGATATCCTTCGGAAACCACTCGGAGACGATTTGAAAAATCACACCGTTGCCGAACCCCATCACCGCAACCGTCACAACCAGTAGTCCGACGGCCCAGGACAACACCGGAAGCGACCCTGCCAGCGCCGTCGTCGAAGCGAGGGCAACAAACACCCCGACCAGGACAGGCAAGCCGCCCCACCGATCCGCCACATATCCGCCGATTGGACGAATCAGACTCCCCGTGAACCCGCAGAGCGCAGCAATGGAACCGCCGACGATCGGATTGCTGCCATAGTGATCATGCAGCAACACCGGCAGAAAACTTGTCAGCCCGACGAATCCGCCGAACGTGATGCCATACACCATGCAGAGCCAATAGACCGACGGCATCCGCGCCGTCCCCCAGGCCGCCTGCCACCAGGCACCCTCCCCCGCAGCGCGGACAATGGGTTCGTTCCGCACCACGGCAGCAAAGAGGCCGATCGCGATCAAAATGGGGGCGGCCATGAGTCCGCAAGCCCAGTGCCACCCTAAGGCCACTTCCCATCGCGGAGCGAGCAGCAACACCAGCACGGTCCCGATATTACCCGAGGCCACCAATCCGAGAACCAGACCTTGATGGGTTGCAGGATAGACCCGGCTGGCCACCGGCATCGCCACCGCAAAACTCGCCCCCCCGGCACCTAGTAGGAGCGCAATGCCCAGAAGTTCAGCATAAGTTCTTCCCCCGAACACCGCCCAGATGACCGCGAGCAGTTGAACGCCCAACACCAGCAGACCGGTCCGCTTCGCCCCATACCAGTCACAGGCCCAGCCCGCTGCAATTCGCAGCACCGCGCCGCCCAGCAACGGCAGCGCTACCAACACACTCTGTTGTGTCGCGGTCAACCGCAGTTCCTGCCCGATCGCCACGGCCAAGGCCCCGAACAACAGCCATACCATGAAACTCACGGTGAGATGCAGCCAGGCTCCGGCCAGGGTCGGCCAATGCCCGCTGCGCAACGCCACCCGCAATGTGCGGAGGTTCATCAACGACTGCATTTCGCGCTGCCTGCGTGCAAGTCATCCGGTTGGGTTGTCAGGACCATCCACGCACTATACGAGGCGCGATTTCAGAGACGCAAGGGACGCGCGATCAAGTCGACGTATCACGTTGTTGCCTGGTGCCCGACATCTGGTATAGTCAGCCCTTGCTACGACGATTCATGATGAACATCCGGGCTGGCGGCCCACAGTTTCGACTTCTATGACACAACGCAAACAGACGCACGACTCGGATTCTGACGCAGACATGGATGAAGACGCCGACGCCATCGAGCCCGAGGCTCTGGAGCCGACGGATGAAGAGGTCACGGAAGAGCATGCCGCTGTCGACCACCAGCCGTCGAAAGAACCGCAGGAGGCACCGCTCTCGACCTCCTTGGTCCCCGTCACCACACTCCAGCAATACCTGACGGAAATCCGGCGCTACCCCTACCTTAGTAAGGAGGAAGAACTCCGGCTCTTCGAGGAATATCAGCTCCGGGGCAGTCGCGATGCCGCCATGAAGCTCATCCTGGCCAACCTGCGGGTGTCCGTCTCCATTGCTTCGGAGTACCTGCATACCGGCGCCGACCACATGGATTTGATTCAAGAGGGCAACGTCGGCCTGCTCCAGGCAATCAAGAAATTCGACCCCACAAAGAACGTCCGCTTTTATGCCTACGCGGCCTGGTGGGCGAGGGCCTACATTCTCCGGTACCTGCTGAATACATACCGCCTCATTAAGGTCGGCACGACACAGGACCAGCGCAAGCTCTTCTACAATCTGAAGAAGGAAAAGGCCAAGCTCGAACGAGAAGGTTTCGCGCCGGACAGCAAGCTGCTGGCGGATCGCCTCAACGTGCGCGAACGCGATGTCATCGAGATGGATCAGCGGCTGGGGAGCTGGGAACTATCGCTTGATCAACCGATCGGCCAAGAAAACGACGGCACGCTCATGGATATCCTGCCCGCGCATGAGCAGCCGGCGGACGAAAAACTGGCCGATACCCAACTTAAAGCGCTATTCCGGAAGAAGCTGGCCGAATTCACAAAGACTCTCGATGAGCGCGAAGAAGATATCTTGCGTAACCGCATCCTTTCCGAGACACCTTTAACCCTGGAAGACATGGGCGACAAATACGGCATCACCAAAGAACGCACCAGGCAGCTGGAAGCGCGGATCATCAAACGCCTCCGCGACTATATCAAAAAGGATGTAAAGGACTTTGACCGCCTGCGGATGTAGGACGGCGAGCTGCTTCAGAATCGCCATCGTTGGCTTCCTGCTGACAGCGGTTGGCTTAACCGTTTCACCCGCCCGCTCACTCGCCGACTCTCCTATCGCCCGGGAAAATGCCCGCCTAGGCGATGCTGGCTGGGTACTCACTGACCCGGCCGAACGTGAAGTGGAGGGGTATGCCTCCGCCACCAGCATCCAACGAGGGGAACAGCTCCACTTCTATATCCACAGCACCGACCCAGGTATTACCCTCTCCATCTACCGGATGGGTTGGTATGCGGGCGCCGGAGCCCGGTTGGTCCAAGGCGGCATTTCGCTTCCAGGGGTTCGACAACCGATGCCCACGGCAGACCCGGCCACCGGCCTCATCGAATGTCAGTGGCAGGTATCGTACACGCTCAGCACAAAAACAGAGGTGCCCGGCGAATGGCTGAGCGGCGTCTACCTCGCCAAGTTGACCGGCACGAGCAGCGGCAAACAAAGCTACATTATTTTCGTCGTCAGGGAAGACGACCGGCCGGCCGACCTTTTGTTTCAGTCCAGCGTCACGACCTTCCAGGCGTACAATAACTGGGGCGGCAAATCGACCTATCCATCAAACAGCTTCGAAGAGCGCTGGGCACGGAAAGTCTCGTTCAACCGTCCCTATGGCCGAAGCCAACATCCTCAGGGCAGCAGCGGCGTAGGTGCCGGAGAGTTCCTCACCGCCATGTCGATCCACCCGACCCGCTCCCTCTCGACCGCCGGCTGGGAATACAACATGGTGCGTTGGTTGGAGCGCAAGGGCTACGACGTCACTTACAGCACCGATATCGACACACATAATCGCGCGGATTTCTGGAAAGGGCATAAGGCCTGGCTGTCAGTCGGCCACGATGAATACTGGTCCGATGCAATGCGACGCCATGTGGAGATGGCCCGCGACCAGGGTCTGGGACTCGGCTTCTTTTCTGCCAACACCTGTTACTGGCAAATCCGCCTCGAACCCAGCGCCATCACAGGTGAACCGAACCGAACTATGGTCTCCTATAAAGAGGTCGCCCTGGCGGAAGACCCCTATGCTCTGGACGGCGATCCGTCCAACGACCATCTGATCACCGTTCAGTGGCGTGATCAGTCGCTGAACCGCCCAGAACACAAGCTACTCGGCGTGATGTTCCAGACGGTCCCGGTCGACGGAGATCTGCTCATCACCGAGCCATCTCATTTCCTGTTTAATCGCGTCACCTTGCCCCCAGACCATCGCCTTCCCGGCCTGTTAGGATACGAGATCGACCGGGCATTCCACGACGGGCCAGCGGGGCTGGAGGTCCTTGCCCACTCTCCCTACCCAAGGGATGCACAGGTCGTCTACGCCGATATGACGGTCTACCAAGCCCGGAGTGGCGCGCACGTGTTTGCGGCAGGGACCATTCAGTGGAGTTGGGGCTTGGACGACTACAATGCGCCGGCGCTAAGAACCGCCCGGACCAGTGAAGCCGCTCAACAGATTACCCGCAATGTCCTGGAACTCCTGACTCGGAAGACGCCCCCGTCTGCTCAATAATCCAGATTTCGCCTTCCCACTGACTCTAACTTCAGCTCGTAACCCAATCTTGTGGCGGCCATTTCAAAAACCCATCGGGGAGCGTCACGCACATACCAAGGAGAATCAATAGTTTAGGGCCCATAATCTGATTGCATCTGTTTAAAGAATAATTTTATAGTTCATCCATTGACTTGCCCCGCGCTAGCGCTATCTATGATTCGAGTTTTCTGCAGGTCGCCCTTGCAGTAACACGTCAGAGCTGAATTTCCAGCTTTTACACAACTGTACATTAGGGCCTAGACGCTCATTACCAGAAGGAGGATTGGGTATGGCTACGGAAGCGAAAGACAAGAAATCCACTGCTGCGAAGAATTTCCAGCCGCTCGGTGACCGGTTGTTCGTCACCTACACCGAGGAGATGGAGCGGACATCCGGCGGTATCTATGTCCCTGACTCGGCAAAGGAAAAGCCTCAGCGGGGTATCGTGCAAGCGATTGGTAAGAAAGTCGAGAACATCAAGGTCGGTGATCAGGTGTTGTTCGACAAGTATTCCGGCAGCAAGCTTCGGATCGAAGACGAGGAATGCCTCATCCTCAAGGAAGAAGACATCCTGGGAATTTTCACCCACTAATCTGCTCACCTGACTAACGATTATCTGACGACTAACGGAGGACGATTATGGCAAAGCAATTGTTGTATAGCGAAGCGGCACGGGCGGCCATCCTGCG